>NZ_JBQFQP010000004.1:0-300296 GCF_056536925.1 Ruegeria sp. CI1
CCCATCATCGCCTCAGTTTGTCGCCTCGCTTCGCAGCCAATCCAGAACTCAATCCGTCCCAGCCGCTCCATCCAGCCCCCCAACAGCACCTCAGCGCCGCCGGTGAGGGGCGTTCTAGGCCCAACCTCAAATCACCGCAAGCACAAAATCAAAAAAATCCAAAAAAAATACAAAACCCCAATAAATCAACCTGTTTTCAAAACCTTACAAGAAATACACCCACCCAAATCAAACCAAAAAAACAAACACCAAAAACTCACAGCCCAAAAAATAACAAAACAAAACCCCAAACAATCGGACTCGCCCAAGGTTATCCACAGACTCGCCGGGGGGGGGGCGCCAGTTCAAGGGCTTGATTCACCGGTCAGGCAACAGCCCTCTTTCGACCCGACGACAAGCGCAACAGTAACAGGCCGGTCACGAGACCCAGATAAATCAGAGGTTCGATCTGGAAACCCTTCACCAGCATCACGTAATGCACAACTCCAAGCAACACTGCGGGGTAAACCAGTCGGTGCAATCCGCGCCATTTGGGGCCCAGCCTGCGCACCGACCAGTTGTTGGATGTCACCGCCAAGGGCAGCAGCAGGACAAAGCCCGCCATGCCGACCGTGATGTAGGGTCGCTTGAGGATGTCCGCCCAGATCTGGGTCAGGATCTGCACGTCCAGAACCAGCCAGACCAGCAGATGGCAGCACACGTAGTAAAAGGCGAGCACCCCTATGGCGCGCCGGAACTTCATCAGGTTCAGCCCCAGCCAACGGCGTAGAGGCGTCACAGCCAGACCGGCGATCAGCAATTGCAGCGCCAAATCGCCCAGTTTGTGCTCCAACTCCTTGATTGGCTCGACCCCAAGCCCGCCGGTGGCACCCAGATACAGGAGCCAAGGCGCGGGCAACACACCGACCAGATAGATCAGCCACACCGGAACGCGGCGGAGATATGTGTTCAGAACATCCATGGCGTCAGAAGTATTTCGCCAGATCCATACCATCGTAAAGTCCCGCGACCTCTTGTTCGTAGCCGTTGAACATAAGCGTAGGCACTCGTTTGGCAAACAGTCCACCGCCAATCTTACGTTCGGTCGCCTGACTCCAGCGCGGGTGATTCACATTTGGATTCACATTGCTGTAAAAGCCATACTCGTTCGGAATGGACATGTTCCAGCTGGTAGGTGGCTCGACGTCGGTCAGGGTAATCCGCACGATCGACTTGATCGACTTGAAGCCATATTTCCATGGAACAACCAGCCGCAAAGGCGCGCCATTCTGATTGGGCAGCGGTTTGCCATAAATTCCGGTGGCCATCAACGTCAGCGGGTGCATCGCCTCGTCCAGCCGCAATCCTTCGCGATAAGGCCAGTCGAGCACCGGGTAGCGCGTGCCAGGCATCTCTTCGGGACGATAGAGGGTTTCGAAGGCCACGTATTTCGCACCTTCCTGCACGCCTGCCAAGTTCAGCAGATCGGCCAGTTCGAATCCGTTCCAGGGCACCACCATGGACCACGCCTCTACACAGCGAAACCGATAGATACGTTCTTCGATCGTCATTTCGGACATCACATCCTTGAACGAGTAATCTCCGGGTCGGTCCACCAAACCGTCAATCTTGATCGTCCAGGGATCGGTGGTCAGAACGCTTGCATAAGCTGCCGGGTCACCCTTGCCGGTGCCGAATTCATAATAGTTGTTATAACCGGTGATCTCTTCCCAGCTGTTCGGCTCTAGCGCGTCCGCTGCCGCAGGACGGCCCAGTGTGGCCGCGATACCAAGCCCCGCGGCGCCCGCGATAAACCGTCTTCGGTTCAGGAACGCAGCCTCGGGGGTCACATCAGTGAGGCTCAGGTCATTTTGCCAGCGATGGGCCATTTCAGTCTCCGGTCAATTCACATGTTTTCGATTTAGGCGTGATCAATCAAGTGCGCAAAGCAACTCCACTCACATTCACGGCATGGAATTGTAACTTGGGAGAATCTCGTTCATGGGAATCGAGCGCCCGTTGTCCTGCATGATCCGGACATGGCGGCGGCGCATCTGGCGCGGTTCACTTACACCAACTGAATGCGCAATGATTTCCACTTCGTGAGTGATCTCTTTGGCATAAGACGCCACGCGTTTGCTTTTCTTCTGCGGGACAAGCCCTTTCTGAAAGCGTGGATCATGGGTGGTTATTCCCGTGGGGCAGGTATTGCGATTGCATTTGAGGGCCTGGATGCACCCCAGAGAAAACATGAATCCGCGCGCTGAGGTGACAAAATCAGCCCCGGCCGCCAGAGCCCAGGCGACGTCCGATGGGTTGATCAGCTTGCCGCTGGCAATGATCCGGATACGGTCCTTGAGATCGTGTTCGTCGCGCAGATCTGTGATCAGGGGCAAAGCCTCGCGCACGGACATACCGACGAGGTCGATCAGCGGCATCGGCGCCGCACCGGTGCCGCCCTCACCGCCGTCGATGGTTATGAAATCAGGGGCGCAGTCGGTACCGCGCGCATTGATTGCCGCAAAGAATTCCCGAAACACGTCCTCGGTTCCGACCACGGTCTTGATTCCCACCGGCTTGCCGGTGACTTCTCGGACCCGTACGATCAGGTTCAACAGATCTTCGATATTGGAAACGTCGGGGTGCCGGTTCGGCGACAGGCTGTCCTGCCCAATGGGTATTCCGCGAATGGAGGCGATTTCTTCGGTAATCTTAGCTGCAGGCAGGATGCCGCCCTTGCCGGGTTTGGCCCCCTGGGCCATCTTGATCTCGAACATCCGCACAGTGTCATTCGCGGCCACTTCACGCAGCTTGTTATCGCTGAGCAACCCGTGTTCGTCGCGCACACCATATTTTGCGGTTCCGATCTGGAAAACGATGTCGCAACCGCCTTGCAGGTGATAGGGGCTGAGGCCGCCTTCGCCGGTGTTGAGCCAGATCCCGGCTTTCTTTGCGCCATAGCTCAGCGCCTGCACGGCGGGTTTCGACAAGGCTCCATAGCTCATGCCGGAGATGTTGAAGAATGACGGCGCGAGATAGGGGACGCGCGCGGTCGGGCCGATCAGGAGCGGCGCGGTTTTTGCGGCGTCGTCGTCCAGCGTGGGAAAGGGCGCGTTGACGAAAATCGGCGTGCCCGGAATGCTGAGATTGCGGGTTGAGCCAAAGGCAACGGTGTTGTCCTTGCCGCCCGAGGCGCGACCGACCCAATCCCTTTGTGCCCTGTTGAACGGAAGTTCTTCGCGATCCATGGCAAAGAAGTATTGCCGAAAAAACTCTCCTAATTCTGTGAAAATATTACGAAATCTTCCGATAATCGGATAATTCCTGCGGATCGCATCCGTGGTCTGGAACCGGTCGATACAGAACAGGACAAAGGCGGCAAGCACGAAGAGGCCTACTGCTGCTGCAAAGGCAAAGGCCATTACTTCGATTGCATTCATCGCAAAACCCATGCGAAAACTCCGATATGTTGATGTGGGGCAAGGACGGCCCGAAATTTCAGCTCAAACTGATCATTGGAATGCCAGGTGGCAAGCCACGACTGATCACAAAAGGAGAATGACTTTGAAACAGTTTTTCCTGACAACAAGCCTTATTTTGATGACTCAGACAGCTCAGGCACAGGATATGGTGAGTTACGCGACCCCGGATAGCTTTGACGATGTGTCTTTCGCGGTGGAAAGCGCCATCGTGGGTCAAGGGCTGGTGGTCGACCATATCAGTTATGTCGGTGACATGCTGGAGCGCACGCGCGAAGATGTGGGATCGGACAAGGTTCTGTTTACAAAGGCAAATGTTTATTCGTTTTGCTCTGCCTCCCTGTCCCGCAAGGTGATGGAGGCCGACCCGATGAACATCGCCTTTTGCCCCTATGACATCTTTGTCGCCGAGTTGGCGGACAAGCCAGGAGAGGTGATTGTCGGCTACCGGAGTTTCCCTGAAGGCCCGATGCAGGAGGTTCAGGCGTTTTTGGACGGAATCGTGCGGGATGCCGTCGGCGACTAGATGTACCCGCGATCTGTACGAATTGTACCGGCTTCGGGACCCCTCTTGTGCGAAATGTACAAGAGAATCCGAGCGTAAGCCCGATGCCGCAACCTCAATCCGGCGGCTCGAAGACCCGGCGCAGCAAGTCGGTGTCGAGATAGACGGTGATTTCGGTGATCCGGTCACCGGGCATGACCATCGCCCAACAATAGGTTTGGTCATAGCAGATGCCGGTCGTTGTCACGCCGCGGCTGGTGAAGCGCAGGAACAGCTTGTCGCCCTCGCCCGCAAGATCGACAAATGTCGTCTTCAGCGGCCCGTCGAGAATGGAGAGCAACGGGCCAAACGCGTTGTCGATGAGCGCCTGTTTGGAGTGGTAGGTGCCAGAGACAGAGGTGGTGCCGATCACTGTCCAGGTCACGTCGTCGGCGATCATGTCAAAGAACGGTCGGCTGTCGCCGCTTTCCCATGGCCGGAACGCCTCGCGCAGGCGGCGCTTGTTGGCTTCGGTTTTCGACATGGAGAGAGTTTAGGCCAAACACGGCGCGAATGCCACGCATGTCGCGTTCAGTGCCGGCGCGATACCTGCGACGCCAAGCCCGCCAGCGCGGCGATGATTGAGATCAAGGCAAATTGCGGGGCCTTGCGTTAATGTCCGGGTGATTTTCCGAAACCATGGCCTGTATTTCAGAAAGGATTCACGATGATGAGACTGCCCCTGATCGCGCTTGCGATTTGTGCCCCTGCCCTCGGCTTTGCCGAGAACGTTACGATCGGAAACCTTGTTCGGGCCGAATCCGATACCATGATCCGCGCCAACTTGGCGAGCAACGGCGTAGGCATTGGAGAGATTCTTCACGAGCGCAATCCCGTATCGGCGGAAAACCCGCAACCGATCATCCGCGCCAATCAGGACACGCTTTATTCAGCCGTCGTGCTGGATCTTTCAAAACCGGTGACAATCACGCTGCCCAACGCCGATGGCCGCTTTCAGTCCATGCTGGTGATCAACCAGGATCACTATAGTTACGTCGAGGCAACGCCCGGGACCTATGAACTGACCGAAGACGAGGTGGGCACGCGCTTTGCCTTTGTTCTGTTCCGGACCTTTGTCGACGCGGCCAATCCTGGTGATCTGTCTGTGGCGCACGACATGCAGGATGCCATCGCGTTGAGCGGCGGAGGCGACGGCCCGTTCGATGCACCTGACTGGGATCTTGAAAGTCTGGCCCAGGCGCGGAAAGCGGTGAACGATCTGGCCAGCGCGGTCGGATTTGATGTCAGCCGCGCCTTTGGCCGCAGGAACGAGGTCGACCCCATCGACCACATGGTCGGCGCGATTGCCGGTTGGGCCGGGCAACCGGCCACGACGGCCTCTGCCGTCATCGGCAGCGTTGAGGCGAATGACGGCACCATTCCGCACGCGGTCACGGTCAGGGATGTGCCGGTCGACGCGTTCTGGTCTGTCACGGTCTATAACGCGGACGGCTATCTGGAACCAAACGCACTTGGGCGCAACAGCTTCAACAACACCTCGGCAATGCCGAACGATGACGGGTCTTACACCCTGCACTTTGGCGGCTGTGACGACGGGCGGGTGAACTGCATCCCGATAACGCCCGGCTGGAACTATACGGTGCGCCTGTATCAGCCACGGCAGGAAATCCTTGACGGAAGCTGGACCTTCCCCGAGATCGAACCCGTTGGGTGATCATCCGCATTCGGCATGGTGTGACAGGCAGATCGTTGAATTCGTCGAGCAACAGGTTCAGTGCCTGGCGGAGTCCCGATCAACGGCTCAAATACGGTGTCGGTGAACCCGTTCCCTTTGTGTCTACCTGTCAGGTTGTCGGTTCCGCCATCTGTCGGATCAGATCGTCCGACAGTCTGGCTTCGAAATCCACGGCATCGACCGGACCGTTCTTTCGCAACACAGTGTCAACCAGGACACTGGTCAGTTCCGGAACGCAGGCTGACATCCGATCCACAAATTGCTTGCCGGTTGCCGTGACGTGACCCTGCGCGTTGCCGATGTTGACCGGGCAGGACACACCGATTGCGGGACCTGCGTCGAGTTCGGTCGTCATTTTGTGGATGGTCATGCGGGTCCAGGGATCGTCACGGTCCTGCAGGTCGCGAAAGGGTTGCGCCCCCGCGCCGTGCCCGCCTGGCAGGTCGGCGGGGTGGAAATTGATGACGCCGTATTTCGGCACCGACAAAAGACCATCGTCAAAAAGCTGACCGCAGCCGCAGACGAGGATGAGGTCAGGCGCCCAGGACTTGAGTTGCTGGCGGAACCAGTCGATCTTGAGTTCGCCGGTATAGACGGACAGACCGGCCTGAAGCCCGGTTTCAATGACCTCGGCCGTCATCTCGAACCGCTCATGTGCGTCGAAGAATCGCCAGAGGCGTTTGTGCATGCTCAGCTTGGCGGACTCTTCGACCGCGTCGTCGGTACAGACCGCGACAAGCCGCAGGTCTTTGGGCCGCGCCCGTTCGAACGCAATCAAAGACTCAAGCATCCGTGCCCCGAACTGATACGCGGCGACGGCCAGAACAGAAAGTCTGGCTTCATCGCGTGCTCTGGCCTCTGCCGCGGCGGGCAGTATCAATTCACCCCATCGAGATCCGGGAATGTCCTGAAATACCCGCCCCGGCAAATCGTGACGCAGCTTTCGGTTCAGCCGCTGTTGATCGAAGGCCGTCGTCATCTGAGGTCAGGCCCCTGCCTGGAACCCTGCCCGGCTTCGGCGACCCTGGTACTGTTCCCGAACGCCGCCTTTTGCAGGAATTCGAAGCGCCAGACGATCTGCAGCGGTTTGCCGATGCAATAGGCTTTGCGGCGGTAGAACTTTCCGCCCAGCGCGCCAAGCCCGCCGGTGCAGGCGCGATACCGTTCGGCGGCCCTTTCGCCGATGTCGTCCTGCATCAGCATGGTGACCACGGCCCGGTAGCCGTAACGCTCGGCCCGAACGCACGCGGTGACGGATTCCTCGGACGCGCCGCTTGCACGGTTGCATTCTGTCGCAATGAAATCCCGCACCCGGGGCGGTACCGGGATGTCCGGATCAGGCCACCGTATTTCGGCAAACGCCAGCCCCGGCAAAACGCCCAGACTCAGGAATATGATCGCAAAACGTCGCATGTTTCGCCTCCTGCCGCTCGGCCCCATCCTAGCACAAGAGGATCACGGTGTCCGTTCAAGTATCAGTCTTGAGGCGGACCCCTTCGCGGGCGACGGTCGGCTGGCGTTTGGTGGGCTGCAAGCTATGCCGCTGTGGCAGAGGTGGTTGCTTCTTCCCACTGCGCGACCACTTCATCTGCGGTCAGGAACTGGTTTTCCGGGTCCGTCGCATACCAAGTTTCAAAATACTCGAGACCACTGTCATGGCCCTCTTGGGTGAAGGCCTGCAAACAGTCAGTGACCCAGACGAGGTTGAAACCCTTTTGGAAAGCGTCGCCCGACGTGTGCCTGCAACAACAGTCCGTGTGGAGGCCGGTGATGTATAATGTATCAATGCCTTTGGACCGAAGAAGGCTTTCCATATCGGAACATTGGAAACCGCTGTATGTGGTTTTTGGGACGCTAAGGTCGCCGGGTTTCATTGCCAGCTCCGGCACGATCTCGGCCGATTTGGTTCCCTTCATCGAGTGTGGCGGCCACTTTCTCATTTCGAGGTCATCCGGGGTATGCTCGTCCGTTGAGTACAAAACCAACGCGCCTGCCTTTCGGGCACCTTCCAGGAGTTTTTGCATGGGCGGAATGATAGCCTTTGCGCGGGCCTGATAGTCCGGTCCTCCTGCGTCAGCGATAAAGTATCCCGGCTCAATAAACTCATGAGCCATGTCTACGAGAATTACGGCACTCCTTCTGGGGTCAATCATGGCCTTCTCCCTGTTGTTTGTACACTAACGATTTTATGCTCGCCGAAAGAACCGATTCGGTCAAGTTTTATTGAGAAAAACTGACTTCGGGTGGTACCGACCAACGGGCAAAACCGCAAATCTGTGAGGCTTTGCCTGCGGTTGAAAGATGGGCTGCAGGGGACTGTGCAGTCGGATTAGCCTCCGTCCCACACCCTCACGCCCCCGGTGTCAGCAGGTGGCGCAGGAGGGCGACGGGGTGGGCCTTGAGGCTGAGGCGCAGGGCGACGTAATCCTCGACCACCTCCTCGCCCAGCGACATCTGCGGCAGGTGGGCGGCGGGTTCGGAGAGGGCCTCGCCTTCGATATCCTGCGCAAAGAGCGGCAGGGGGCGCGCGGGGGCGATGGCCTTGGCGGCCCAGAGCGCCTCGCGCCGGTTGAGGCCACAGGCGGCAAAGGCGTCGGCCTCGGCCAGCCGTTCGATGACCGCGGGGGACAGGCCCGCACGGCGCCAGACGTCCTGAACCTCGTGGTATCCGTTGCCGCGCGCGGCGGTGAGCCAGCTTGCGTCCTCCTCGGCCAGGCCCTTGATCTGGCGGAAGCCCAGCCGCAGGGCCAGCCCGCCGCGCCCGTCGGGTTCCATCACGTTGTCCCAATAGCTGGCGTTGATGCAGACGGGGCGGACCGGCACCCCGTGTTCACGGGCGTCGCGCACGATCTGGGCGGGGGCATAGAACCCCATCGGCTGCGAATTCAGGAGCGCGCAGGCGAAGATGCCGGGGTGGTGGCATTTGATCCAGGCGCTGGCATAGACCAGCAGCGCGAAAGAGGCGGCGTGGCTTTCGGGAAAGCCGTAGCTGCCGAAGCCCTCGATCTGGGAAAAGCAGCGTTCGGAAAAGTCGCGGTCATAGCCGTTGCGTTCCATTCCGCGCAAAAACAGGGCGCGGAATTCGCTGACATTGCCGTGTTTCTTGAACGTCGCCAGCGAGCGGCGCAGCCGGTCGGCCTGTTCCGGGGTGAAGCCCGCGCCGACGATGGCGATCTGCATCGCCTGTTCCTGAAACAGCGGCACGCCCAGCGTCTTGCCCAGCACCTCACCCAGCGCGTCCGAGGGAAACTCGACCTTCTCCTCGCCGTTCCGGCGGCGGATATAGGGATGCACCATGTCACCCTGGATGGGTCCGGGGCGGATGATGGCGACCTCGATCACCAGATCGTAGAAGTTGCGCGGGCGCATCCGGGGCAGAAAGTTCATCTGGGCGCGGGATTCGACCTGGAACACGCCCACCGAATCCGCGCGGCAGAGCATGTCATAGACCTTTGGGTCCTCGGGCGGCAGGGTGGCCAGCGTATAGTCGGTCTGGTGGTGCTGGGCGATCAGGTCGAAGGCCTTGCGGATACAGGTGAGCATGCCAAGGCTGAGGACGTCGACCTTGAGAATGCCAAGGCTGTCGATATCGTCCTTGTCCCAGCAGATGACGGTGCGATCCTCCATCGTGGCGTTTTCGATCGGCACCAGTTCGTCAAGCCGCCCCTCGGTGATGATGAAGCCGCCCACGTGCTGAGACAGATGGCGGGGGAAGCCCACGATCTCGTAAACCAGCGCCATGGTCTGTTTCAGGCGGCGGTCTTCGGGGTCCAATCCGATCTCGCGCATCCGCTGCGCTTCGAGCCCGTCGGTCGAAAAGAAGCCCCAGAGCTGGGAGGCGAGGCCGGAGATGGTATCTTCGGTCAGGCCCATGGCGCGGCCGACCTCGCGGATGGCGCGCTTGCCGCGATAGTGGATGACGGTGGCGCAAAGACCCGCGCGGTGGCGGCCATAGCGTTCATAGATGTGCTGGATCACCTCCTCGCGCCGTTCGTGTTCGAAATCGACGTCGATATCGGGCGGTTCGTCGCGCGCCTCGGACACGAAGCGTTCGAACACCATGGTGCCCATCTCGGGGCTGACCGAGGTGATGCCGAGACAGTAGCAGACCACCGAATTGGCTGCCGAGCCGCGCCCCTGGCAGAGGATGTGGCGGGAACGGGCGAAATGCACGATGTCGCGGACGGTCAGGAAATAGGGTTCGTATTTCAGCTTGGCGATGAGGGCCAGCTCATGCGCCAGCATGTCCTGCACCCGGTCGGGCGCCCCCGCCGGATAGCGCCAAGCCAGCCCCTGATGGGCCAGCCGGCGCAAACGTTCGGTCGGGGTTTCGGTGTCGCTGCCCTCGCTGGGATATTCATAGCGCAGTTCGTCAAGGGAAAAGGTAAGCTGCTGGCCGAGGTCATGAGCGCGGGCCACCGCCCCTTCGTGGCCCTTGAAGATGCGCCGCATCTCGGACCCCGAGCGCAGGCGCTGTTCGCCATTGGCCAGCGCCCGGCGGCCCAGCTGGTCGACCCGGCAGCGCAGGCGGATGGCGGCCAGCACGTCGGCCAGTTTGCGGCGGCGCCCGTGATGCATCAGCGGCGCGGCGCTGGCGAGGGTCGGGATGCCGAGCCCGCGCGCCCCGGCATCCAGCGCGGCAAACCGGGCGGCATCGGCCCCGTCGTAGCGGGGGTGGAGCAGCAGGTGCATCCGACCGGCAAAGTGGCGCGACAGCCGCTCTGCCTGTGGTCCCCATCCGACCGCACCGCCCTGCCCCCGCTGCGCCTGTGGCCAGAGCAGCAGGTGAAGACCCTCGGAAAACTCCATCAGGTCGGACAGCTGCAGGAGACAGTCGCCCTTTTCCGCGCGCAGCCGCCCGGTGGAGAGCAGCCGGCACAGGCTGGCCCAGCCCTGCCGGTTCAGCGGCAGGGCGGTGACGGGCGGGGCGTCGGTGAAGATCAGCCGCGCCGCCGGGATCAGACGCGGCACGGCATGTACCGGAAACGAGGGCGGTTTCGGGATATGATCCGGGCGCGGCGGGCCGATGGGGGTATTCTGCCCCTCCCACGTCAGGCGTTCGCGCACCTTGCGGGCAATCTCGCGCGCGCGGGTATGGGCGCGCACGATCCCGGCCACGGAATTGTCGTCGGCGATGGCGATGGCGGGCAGGCCCAGCGCCACCGCGCGCTCCATGTATTCCTCGGGGTGGGAGGCCCCGGTGAGAAAGGTGAAATTCGAAGTGATCGACAGTTCGGCATACATGGCGATTCACCATTATATTCACGTTTTGTTCTTTTTCGAGTCCTTCCTGCCATTACGCAGGAAACGGGTCGTTCCGGCGATGCGGCGCGTGCATCTTGGGAGCAACGAAAGAAGGAGACGAAAGATGTTCAGGATCGTTGCGATGACCACGGAAGACGTTCGCGCCTATCAGGCGGGCGCGCCGGATGCCTATGGCAACCCGCCGGAACGCGCGGTGTCAGAGGGCGGCGGCAATCCGTGCCGTCATTGCCTGCGCTATATCCCTGAAGGCGAAGAGATGCTGATACTGGCACACCGGCCCTTTGCCCAGGCGCAGCCATATGCCGAGACCGGGCCGATTTTCCTGTGCGCCAAGCCCTGCGACCGGCACGAGGACGGGGGCGGTATGCCCGAGGTTCTGGCGGGATCGCCCGATTACCTGATCAAGGGGTACAGCGCGGGCGAACGGATCGTCTATGGCACCGGTGCGGTGGCGCCGACCGACCAGATCGGCGCGGCAGTGGCGCGGATATTCGAACGGCCCGACGTGGCCTATATCCATGTGCGCTCGGCCCGCAACAATTGTTACCAGGCACGGATCGAGCGGAGCTGACGCTCAGAGCCTGACCCGGTGCATTCCGCCCGGAGGGGTGGCGGTGTCGTCGGCGGGCGGATCGTCGGCGCGGCTGGAGGTGAGGGCAAGGAACACGTCCTCGAGATCGGCCTCTTCGGTGCGCACGTCGCGGATGCGGATACCGGCGCTGCGCACCGCTTCGAGCACCTGTTCGGCGCTGGTGTCGTGGTTGTGGTACTGCAATTCGAGCGTGCCGTCCGGGCGCAGCTCGGCCTGAACGCCCTGGGCCTGCGGCAGGGTGGAGATGGCGGTATCGGGCACGATGACCATGGTCCGGCTGTCGAGGCGGCCCAGAAGGTTGGCGGTGCTGTCCTGGGCGACCTTTTCGCCCTGGTTGATGATGGCGATCTCGTCGCACATCTCCTGTGCTTCTTCCAGATAGTGGGTGGTCAGGATGATGGTCATGCCCTGTTGGTTCAGCTTGCGCACATTGGCCCAGAGCATCTGGCGCAGTTCGATGTCGACGCCCGCCGTCGGTTCATCCAGCACCAGAACCCTGGGGTGATGCACCAGCGCCTTGGCCAGCAGCAGACGCCGCCGCATGCCGCCCGAAAGCGTCCGGGCATAGGCCCCCGCCTTGTCGGACAGACCGACGAGTTCGAGGATCTCGTCGCTGCGGCGTTGTGATTTGGGCACGCCGTAAAGCCCGGCCTGAACGTCCAGGGCGCCGCGCGGGGTGAAGAAGGGATCGAGGTTCAACTCCTGCGGCATCACGCCGATGGCGGCGCGGGACTGGCGCGGGAACCGGTCCTGATCGTGGCCCCAGATCTCGACCTGGCCCGAGGTCTTGACCACCAGCCCGGCAAGAATGTTGATCAGCGTCGATTTGCCCGCGCCGTTGGGACCCAGCAGGCCAAAGACCGAGCCGCGCGGCACCGTCAGGTCGATGCCCTTGAGCGCCTGTTTTTCCGGCTGTCCGCGCCCGCCGCGATAGGTTTTGCGCAGCCCTTCGATCCGGATTGCATCCTGGGTCATTTGTCGCTCTTGCCCCCGCTTGGCTCATCGCTCATAAACGCACCTAATACATGCCCGCAAGGCCGACAACCGAAGAAGGATCGCCAGCCGTGACTCTAGATGCGCCGGAAACCAAGATCGTCGAAACCGCCCGCGTTGCCTGTGACGGTGGCGAAGGCGCGCTGGGGCATCCCCGGGTGTGGCTGCAGATCCCCGAGGATCAGGGCTGGGTCGAATGCCCCTATTGCGACTGCAAATACGTGCTGGACGGGCGCGAAGCGGACGCCTGAGCGCAGGCCTGACGCGCGGGATTGAGTATTTATGAAAAGATGAAGTGACCGGGCGTGGTGACGGGTGGTTCTGTCGCCGCGCCCGTGTCATTAGTGTGCTTGGATTGAACAGGGAAAGGGCGCGAAATGACCACGACGTTCGGAAAAGGCTGCCATCTGCATCTGATCGACGGCTCGGCTTTCATCTTTCGCGCCTATCACGCGCTGCCGCCGCTGACGCGCAAGTCGGACGGGTTGCCGATCGGGGCGGTGTCGGGGTTCTGCAACATGCTGCAGCGCTATGTGGATGGTGATCACGGGGCCGATGCGCCGACCCATATCGCGGTGATCTTTGACAAGGGCAGCCACACGTTCCGCAACGAGATGTACGACCAGTACAAGGCCAATCGCGAGGCGATGCCCGAGGATCTGCGGCCGCAGATTCCGCTGACCCGCCAGGCGACCGAGGCGTTCAACATCGCCTGCGAGGAGCTGGAAGGGTATGAGGCCGACGACATCATCGCCACGCTGGCGCATCAGGCGCGCGATGCGGGCGGGCGGGTGACCATCGTCAGTTCGGACAAGGACCTGATGCAGCTGGTCGGCGACGGGGTCGAGATGCTGGACGCGATGAAGAACAAGCGCATCGACCGCGACGGGGTGTTCGAAAAGTTCGGCGTGTTCCCCGAGCGTGTGGTCGATGTGCAGGCGCTGGCCGGTGACAGCGTCGACAACGTGCCGGGCGCGCCGGGGATCGGGATCAAGACCGCGGCGCTGTTGATCAACGAGTTCGGCGATCTGGAAACCCTGCTGGACCGCGCCGAAGAGATCAAGCAGCCCAAGCGCCGCGAGACTCTGATCGAAAAGCGTGATCAGATCGAGTTGTCGAAACGGCTGGTGCAGCTGGACGCGGAGACGCCGCTGAATTTCACGCTGGACGACCTGGAGCTGCGCGACCCGGACCCCGAGAGACTGTTGGCGTTTCTGTCCGAAATGGAGTTCCGCACCCTGACCAAGCGGATTGCCGACAAGCTGGGGGTCGAGGCGCCCGTGATCGCCGAAGTTGCGGCGCCTGCGGCCGGTGAAGAAGCACCCGCCCCCGAACAGCCGCCGTTCGATGCGGCGAAATACGAATGCGTGCGTGATGCCGCCGCATTGCAGAAGTGGATCGATCAGGCGAACGAACGGGGATGGGTCGCGGTGGACACCGAGACCACCGGCCTTAACGAGATGATCGCCGATCTGGTGGGGATATCGCTGTGCATCGAGCCGGGCGAGGCCTGTTACATTCCGCTGACCCATCGCGAGGGAGCGAGTGACGATCTGTTCGGCTCGGACACCTTGGCCGAGGGGCAGATGCCGTTGGAGGAGGCGCTGGCCCTGTTGAAGCCGGTGCTGGAGGACCCGGCGGTTCTGAAGATCGGGCAGAACATGAAATACGATGCCAAGATCTTTGCCCGCTATGACGTGAGGGTCGCGCCGATCGATGACACCATGCTGATGTCCTATGCGATGCATGGCGGCGAGCACGGGCACGGAATGGACACGCTGGCCGAGCGCTATCTGAGCCACACGCCGATCCCCATCAAGCCGCTGCTGGGGTCGGGCAAATCGGCGATCACCTTTGACAAGGTGCCGATC
The DNA here is from genome assembly GCF_056536925.1 of Ruegeria sp. CI1. Classification (NCBI taxonomy): domain Bacteria; kingdom Pseudomonadati; phylum Pseudomonadota; class Alphaproteobacteria; order Rhodobacterales; family Roseobacteraceae; genus Ruegeria; species Ruegeria sp. CI1. Next base: position 14,420 of record NZ_JBQFQP010000004.1, read on the forward strand.
GACGAGGCCACCGCCTATGCCGCGGAGGATGCGGATATCACGCTGCGCCTGTGGCAGCTGTTCAAGCCGCAGCTGCACCGGGCGCGGGTGACCACCGTCTATGAAACGCTGGAGCGCCCGCTGGTGCCGGTGCTGGCCGAGATGGAGATGCATGGCATCAAGATCGACCGCGAGGTTCTGAGCCGCATGTCGAACGCCTTTGCCCAGAAGATGGCGGGGCTGGAGGCCGAGATTCACGAGCTGGCGGGCGAAACGTTCAACGTCGGTTCGCCCGCGCAGTTGGGCGAGATCCTGTTCGACAAGATGGGGCTGGAAGGCGGCAAGAAGGGCAAGACCGGAAAATACTCGACCGGGGCCGATATCCTGGAAGACCTCGCCACCGAGCATGAACTGCCGCGCCGGGTGCTGGACTGGCGGCAGCTGAGCAAGCTGAAATCGACCTATACCGACGCGCTGCAGACCCATATCAACCCCGACACGGGCCGAGTGCATACGTCCTATTCAATCACCGGGGCCAATACCGGGCGGCTGGCCTCGACCGATCCGAACCTGCAGAACATCCCGGTGCGCACAGAGGAAGGCCGTCGTATTCGTGAGGCCTTTATCGCTGAGCCGGGCAATGTTCTGGTCAGCCTTGACTATAGCCAGATCGAGTTGCGGATTCTGGCGCATATCGCGGAGATCGACGCGCTGAAGCAGGCTTTTGCCGACGGGCTTGACATTCACGCGATGACCGCGTCCGAGATGTTCGACGTGCCGCTGGAGGAGATGACGCCCGAGATCCGGCGGCAGGCCAAGGCGATCAATTTCGGGGTGATCTATGGCATTTCGGGCTTTGGTCTGGCCCGGAACCTGCGCATTCCACGGGCCGAGGCGCAGGGCTTCATTGATCGCTATTTCGAACGTTTCCCCGGCATCCGGCGCTATATGGACGACACCATCGGCTTCGCCAAGGAACATGGCTATGTCCAGACGTTGTTCGGGCGCAAGATCCACACGCCCGAGATCAACGCCAAGGGGCCGCATGCGGGGTTTGCCAAGCGCGCGGCGATCAACGCCCCGATCCAGGGGACGGCAGCGGATGTGATCCGGCGCGCGATGGTGCGGATGCCCGCCGCCATCAGGGACCTGCCCGCCAGAATGCTGTTGCAGGTACATGACGAATTGCTGTTCGAGGTGACCGAGGATGCGGTGGACGCCACCATTGCCGCCGCGCGGGATGTCATGGAAGGCGCGGCCGACCCGGCGGTGAAGCTGGATGTCAGGCTGACCGTGGATGCCGGGCGGGGCGCCAACTGGGCCGAGGCGCATTAGGCACTGAACGCGCCGCTCATCAGGCCCGGCGGGCCGTCTTTGCGCCGGGTCAGGCCTCGGGCCTGACCATGCGGGCCACCAGTTTGCGGACAAAGGGGCCGGCGATCAGGATGACCGCAAAGGCGATCGGCCAGCTGGTAACCCATGCCGCCATCCAGTTCGAAGTCACACCCGGCGCAAAGCCCAGCGTACGCAGGGTGGCCACGCAGGTCACGATGCAGGACATCAGCCCCGATATGAGGAGGGCGAAAACGGTGTGCGAAAAGCGGGCGGGGATCATCTGGACATCTCGGTTTGTTGGTTCTTCACATTCGGTATATGAGATATGGCATCTGGCCGTCAGCGCGCATCATTGCCGCATCCAGTGCAGTGTGTCCACAGTGCGCGGGGTCGACGGGGTATACTCGGCGCTGACCCAGCCGTCATAGCCGCTGGTATCGAAGGCGTGGAACAGCGCCGGAAAGTCGATTGCGCCGGGCGCGGGTTCGGAGCGGTCGGGGGCTGCGCCGATCTGGATATGGGCCACCCGCGCGCGGACCCTGTGCCAGACCGCCAGCGCGTCGCCGTGGATCATCTGGGCGTGAAAGCTGTCGAATTGCAGGCCGACATTGGGACGGTTCACGCGGTCGAGGATCTCGGCGGCGAGATTGTAGTCATTGAGGAAATAGCCCGGTTGCGAGACCGGGTTCAGCGGTTCGATGGTGAAGCGCTGATCCGGAGCGTGATCGGCGGCCCATTGCAGGTTGCGCACCAAGGTGTCTGCCGCTTCGTCCCCGGTTGCATAACCGGACATCAGATGGACCAGACCGGGGCGAAGGACCTGAACATAGCGCAAAACGCGGCGGATGTCGGAGCGAAACCGGGCCTCTCCGTGCGGTATGGCGGCATAGCCGGGGTCGCCGCCGGCATAATTTGGCGGCGGTGCATTGATCAGGACCAGGTCCAGACCCGAGGCGAGCAACGCATGTTTGGTCTGTTGTGCCGGGGCATCATAGGGAAACAGGATCTCGACGGCCTCGAACCCCGCATCCGCAGCTGCCTGAAACCGGTCGAAGAACGGCAATTCGTTGAACAGCAGGGACAGGTTGGCGGCAAATCTGGGCATGGCGGCTCTCGCGTGGTGTGGCCAAGTCATAGACGGGTAAAATTTCCGGTGAAAGGGTCAGGAAACGACAGTTTGTCGAAAACAGTTCAGACCTGCGGGGGCAATTCGCGTTGCGTCGGGCAGAACCCGATTCGGGTTTTCCACCCTGACCGACCGAAAGAGCCGCCATGTCGCTTAGTCCGGACCCCGTCCGAGGATTTGCACCCGCCGCGCCGGGCCGGGACGTGTTTTCGGGAAACGCGCTGGCGGTTGCGTCGATGCTGACCTGGGCCGCCGGGTTTCCGGCGGCGGAGATCCTGCTGCAAAGCTGGCCGCCGCTGACGCTGATCGTTGCCCGTCTGGCGCTGACCGTGAGCGTGCTGGTTCCGGTCTGGCTGATGCTGGATGGCCCTGCCCGCGTGTTGCGGGCGCGGTGGGGCCGCGCCCTGTGGGTCGGCGGCATCGGGTTTGGCGTGGGGACCTATCTGTTGCTGATCGCGCAGAAGATGACCGATCCGGTCACGGTGGCGCTGATCGTGTCCTGCGCGCCGCTGTTCAGCACGATGCTGGAAATGGCCGCCGGAACCCGGCGGCTGCGGTGGACCTTTGGTCTGGGCATGGGGGCCTCGGTCATCGGCGGGCTGATCGCCACAAGTGCGCTGGCCCCGGCGCAACTGGGGCTGGGTGCAGCCTGCGCGGTACTGTCCACCGGGCTTTACTGCTGGGCCAGCATGGCCACGGCGCGCGATTTTCCCGAACTTGGCCAGACCGGACGCGCGGCGATCACCTTTGTCGGTGGTCTGTTGGCGGCGAGCGGTCTTTTGTTGTTTTCGTGGCAGGCCGGGCTGGATGTGATACCGGCCCTGCGCTTTGACACGGAACAGGCCGGAATGCTGGTGATCTATGCCCTGATCTCGATGGCGCTGAGCCAGGTTCTGTTTGTCGCCTCGGTCGGGCGGCTGGGCATTGCGGTGGCCTCGTTCCACATCAACGTCGCGCCGTTCTATGTGATGATCATCATGCTGACGCTGGGGGCCGGGTGGAACTGGACGCAGGCCCTTGGCGCGGCGATCGTGGGGCTGGGCGTGGTTTTGTCGCAGATCCGGCCCGGTCGCGCGCGGCGATAGGGCGGAAGGGGCGCTGCCCCTCTTGCCCTGCGGGCAATTCACCCCGGGGTATTTGGGACAAGAAAGAAGCGCGGGTTTGTTCAGCTGTCTTCGAGATCCTGCGACGGGAGGATCGGGAAGAACCGGCCCGAGGACCAGATGCCGAACCAGCCGTCGTGATGAGTTCCGAGCTCGATCAGCCGGTAGAAGCTTTTGCGGTCGATCCGGGCTTCGAGGTCGGCGCGGATCAATACATAGGGCGAGGGTTCATCCGTTTCCGGATCGTGAACGACGCGGATGGGATGGCCGGGACCGGCAATGGCGGTGTCGCCGACATGGGTCGTGAAGGTCAGGTGCTGCGCCGCGCCGTCACCCGTGGCGTCCACATCGACGGCGACAAACGGCGCGTCATCGACAGTGATTCCCACCTTTTCGACGGGGGTGACGAGGAAATACTTGCCGTCTTCCTTCTTGAGAATGGAGGAAAACAGGCGCACGAGCGGGAACCGGGTGATCGGCGTGCCCTGATAGAACCACGTGCCATCGCGCGCAATACGCATGTCGAGATCGCCGCAAAAAGGGGGATTCCACAGGTGGATCGGTGGCAGGCCCTTTGGTTTGGACGCCTTGACCGATGCGGCCAGGGCATCGGCGGAGGGGGTCACGGTATTTTGTCCGCTCATTGTTTTTGCCATTTCCTCCCGGCGCGATACACTTCAATCATATAACTCCACGGAAGGGAAAGCCATGTCCGAACCTGCCGAGCTCGTCGCCGAGATCGAAGCGCTTGAAGAAAAGCTGCAACAGGCCAAATCCTCGATCACCCGCAGGTTCATCGGGCAGGAGCGGGTTGTCGACCTGACGCTGACCGCGCTGTTGTGCGGCGGGCATGCGTTGCTGATCGGGCTGCCGGGGCTGGGCAAGACGCGGTTGGTCGAGACGCTGAGCACCGTGATGGGGCTGCATGGCAACCGCATCCAGTTCACGCCCGACCTGATGCCCGCCGATATCCTTGGCTCGGAGGTGCTGGACACCGCCGAGGATGGATCGCGCCATTTCCGGTTCATTCAGGGGCCGATTTTCTGTCAGCTTTTGATGGCGGACGAGATCAACCGGGCCAGCCCGCGCACCCAGTCGGCGCTGTTGCAGGCGATGCAGGAGCGGACGGTGACGGTGGCGGGCGAGGACCGGGCGCTGGGCGTGCCGTTTCACGTTCTGGCCACGCAGAACCCGATCGAACAGGAAGGCACCTATCCGTTGCCCGAGGCGCAGCTGGACCGGTTTCTGGTGCAGGTCGATGTCGACTATCCCGACCGCAAGACCGAGCGCGATATCCTGATCGCCACGACCGGGGTCGACGAGGAGCAATCATCGCAGATCTTCACCAAGGAAGAGCTGCTGGCCGCGCAGGTGTTGCTGCGCCGGATGCCGGTCGGCGAGTCGGTTGTCGAGTTGATCCTTGATCTGGTGCGCGCCTTCCGGCCCGAGGAGACGGGCGCGTCGGAGCGGGTGCGCGAGACCGTGGCCTGGGGGCCGGGGCCGCGCGCGGCGCAGGCGCTGATGATGACGGTGCGGGCGCGGGCGATGCTGCAGGGGCGGCTGGCACCCAATGCGGAAGACGTGATCGACATGGCGCGACCGGTGCTGAGCCACCGGATGGCGCTGAACTTTGCCGCGCGGGCGCGGGGCGACAGCCTGGCCGACCTTATTGAAGCCACCGCCGCGGGGCTGACCCGCAGCGAGGCGGCGGCGTGAATGCGGCGCTGACCCTTCGCGAAAGATCCGAGGCCGAGGCGTCACGGCTGCCACCGCTTTTGGCACGGGCCGAGCATCTGGCAGGAACAGTGCTGCTGGGGGATCATGGCCGTCGCCGCGCCGGTCTGGGTGACGATTTCTGGCAATACCGGCCTGCACAGGTGGGTGACAGCAAGCGGATGATCGATCACCGGCGTTCGGCACGGGGGGATCAGCAATATGTGCGAGAACGCGAGTGGCAGATCGCGCAATCGGTGATGTTGTGGGTGGATCAGGGCGCATCGATGCGGTTTACCTCGGACAAGGCGCTGCCAACCAAGATCGACCGGGCGCGCCTGCTGGGGCTGGCGACCGCGATCCTGCTGGTGCGGGGCGGCGAGAGGGTCGGGTTGAGCGGAACGTCCTTGCCGCCCCGGCGCGGCAACGCGCAGGTGGTGCGGCTGGCGCAGGCCTGGGCCAAGGACGCCGAGGCCGACTATGCCCCGCCTGAACACCGCGCGATGATCCCGCATTCGCGGGCGCTGTTCATCTCGGATTTCCTGGGTGATCTGGGCGAGGTGGAACTGGCGTTGACCAAGGCTGCGGACCGGGGCGTGCGGGGCCTCCTGCTGCAAGTGCTCGATCCGGGTGAAGAGAGTTTTCCCTATCGGGGGCGCACGATCTTCGAGAGCGTCGGCGGAAGCCTGCGGCACGAAACCCTGAAAGCGGGTGATTTGCGCCAGCGCTATCTGGACCGGTTGGCCGAGCGCAAGGACGCCTTATATCAGTTGTGCCGTGCGACGGGCTGGCAGTTTGGGCAGCATCACACCGGCGAAAGCGCCCAGGCCGCCTTGTTGTGGCTGTATCGCGCCCTGGATGGAGGCACCCGATGACCGTGCTGGCTGGCATCGGTTTTACCGCGCCCTGGCTGTTGCTGGGGCTTTTGGCGTTGCCGGTACTGTGGCTGATCCTGCGGGCGGTGCCGCCGGCGCCGATCCGGCGGTTGTTCCCCGCCGTCACGCTGCTTTTGGGGTTGAAGGACGATGAAAGCGTGTCGGACCGCACGCCCTGGTGGCTGCTGCTGCTGCGGATTCTGGCGGCGGCGGCGATCATCATCGGGCTGGCCGGACCGGTGCTGAACCCGTCACGCGACGGGGCGGGCAGCGGGCCGGTGCTGATGGTGCTGGATGCAAGCTGGGCCGGGGCGGCGCGCTGGCCTGCAACGCTGAACCAGATCGATGCGCAGCTGACCGAGGCGGGGCGTGCCGGACGGCCCGTGGCGATTCTGCGCCTCACCGACCCCGAGCCGCCGGTTTTCCTGGCGGCTGAGGCATGGCGCAGCCGGTTGCCCGGATTGGTGCCGCTGCCTTGGCAGCCGGGAGAAGTTCAGATCGACGCCTCATTGGCGGCGCTTGATACGATTGAAGGCGGATATGACACGCTGTGGTTCAGCGACTCGCTGGATTATGCGGGGCGCGACGACGTGCTGGCGGCGTTGCAGGATCGGGGCGGCGTGACGGTCTATCAGACCGGCGCACAGGTGATCGGCCTGTTGCCCGCCCGGTTCGAGGATGGCGCGGTGCAGCTGACTGCGGTGCGATCCCACCCGGCACCGGCGCAATCGGTGACAATTCAGGCCGAGGGGCGTGACCCGGCAGGCACCATGCGGGTTTTGGAAACCGCAACGGCGGAGTTTGCCGATGGGGAGACGCAGGCCGGGGTCGCGCTGGCGCTGCCGTCCGAGTTGCGGGCGCGGATCACCCGGTTCGACATCGCAGGCCAGCGGTCGGCCGCAGCGGCCAGCCTGACGGATGACAGTCTTCGGCGGCGCGAGGTCGCGCTGATCACCAACAGCAGCAACCGCGAGGGGCTGGAGCTGTTGTCGCCTCCGCATTATCTGACCCAGGTTCTGACCCCGACCGTCGATTTCGTGGATGGCGACCTGCTGGAGGTGCTGCCCGCCAATCCGGATGTCATCGTGCTTGCCGATATCGCCACTTTGTCGGCGCGCGAGGAAACCGCGCTGATCGAATGGATCGAAAAGGGTGGCCTGTTGCTGCGATTCGCGGGCACGCGCATGGCGGCAAGCGATCTGGGCCGGGATACGGACAACGCGCTGTTGCCCGTGCGCCTGCGCAGCGGCGGCCGCACGGTGGGCGGCGCGATGAGCTGGGGCGAAGCCAAAGGGCTTGCGCCCTTCCCCGAGTTTTCGCCGTTTCACGGGTTGACCATCCCCGATGAGGTGACGGTGACCACGCAGGTAATGGCGCAGCCCGGACCGGATCTTGCCGGAAAAGCCATTGCCTCGCTGACCGATGGTACACCGCTGGTCACGCGCAAACCGCTGGGATTGGGGCAAGTGGTGCTGTTCCACATCTCGGCGGATGCGGAATGGTCCACCCTGCCCCTGTCGGGCCTGTTCGTCGAGATGCTGGACCGGCTGGCGGTGACCTCTGCCGCCAAGTCGCAACAGGTGGAGCTGTTGCAAGGCACGGTCTGGGCGCCGGATCAGGTACTGGACGGGTTTGGCGACTTGTCGGATGCGGGCAACCTGCCCGGCGTCGATGGCGCGGATCTGATCGAGGGGCGCGCCGGGCCTGAGCTGCGCCCGGGTATTTATGTGAACGACACGCAAAGGCTGGCGCTGAACGTTCTGCCAGAGGGGGAGGTGCTGGAACCGGCAGCCTGGCCGGTGGATGTGCCGGTCAAGGGCGTGGAGGTCGAGCGGGACATGCCGCTGGGTGGCATCTTGCTGAGCCTGGCGCTGATCCTGCTGGTGGTGGATGTGGTGGCGTCACTGGCGCTGTCGGGGCGGCTTTGGCAGGCGCGCGCAGCGGTGCTGGTACTGGGGATCGTGCTGGGGGCACCGCAAGTGCAGGCACAGGCCGGTGACGATATCGACTTTGCGCTGTCCTCGACCAAGGAACTTGTGCTGGCACATGTGCTGACAGGGGACAGTCAGGTTGACGATGTCGCGCAGGCGGGGCTGCGCGGGCTGTCGGACACGCTGTTCTATCGCACCTCGGTCGAGCCTGCGGAACCGGTGGGGGTCGACCTGGAGCGTGACGAGCTGGCGTTCTTTCCCCTGCTCTACTGGCCGATCACGCCCGATCAGCCGGAGCCGTCGGCCGAAGCCTATGCCCGGCTGAACACCTATCTGCGCTCGGGCGGGATGATCCTGTTCGACACGCGCGATGCGGATATCGCCCGGTTCGGCGTGGCCAGCCCGAATGGCCGCAAGTTGCAGGCGCTGGCGGAGCCGCTGGACATTCCGCCGCTTGAGCCGGTGCCGCACGATCACGTACTGACGCGCGCCTTTTACCTGTTGCAGGATTTTCCGGGGCGTCATGCCGGGACCGAGGTTTGGGTCGAATCCGCGCCCCCCGACGCCGAACAGATCGAGGGCATGCCGTTCCGCAACCTCAATGATGGGGTGACGCCGGTGGTGATCGGCGGCAATGACTGGGCCGGAGCCTGGGCGGTGGACCGCAATGGCCAATCCCTGCTGCCGGTCGGACGCGGATACGCCGGAGAGCGTCAGCGTGAACTGGCGCATCGCTTTGGTGTCAATCTGGTGATGCACGTGCTGACCGGGAACTACAAATCGGACCAGGTGCACGTGCCTGCCTTGCTGGACAGGTTGGGACAATGACCGGAACCGTCATATTCGATCCGCTGATCCCCTGGCCGGTTCTGGCATCGGTTGCGGCACTGGCCGTGGCCGGGATCGTTCTGGCCCTGTGGCGGGGATTGTCGGGATGGGCCTTGCGCGGACTGGCGGCGCTGATCCTGATCGCGGCGCTGTCCGGGCCGGTCTATCAGATCGAGGACCGCGCGCCGCTGACCGACATCGTGCTGATGATCGAGGATGAAAGCGCCAGCCAGAAACTGTCGGACCGCGAGCAGCAGACGAGCGAGGCCGCCGAGCGGCTGGCCGGGATCATCGAGTCCCGTGACAACACCGAGCTGCGCCGCATTCGCGTGGGCGACGGACAAGGCGACGAGGGCACGCAGGTGATGCGGGCCTTGACCGAGGCGCTGGCCGAAGAGCCGCGTGCCCGTATTGCCGGGATCATCGCGCTGTCGGACGGGCTGATCCATGACGCCGATCAGACCCCCGACCTGCCCGCGCCGATGCATCTGCTGCTGACTGGCAGATCCGGAGACTGGGACCGGCGGCTGATCGTCCGGAACGCCCCGGCCTTTGCCATCATCGGCGAGCCGATGACCCTGATCCTGCGGATCGAAGACAGCGGCGACGCGCCTGCGGGCCGCGCCGTCGCACCGCTGGAACTGTCGGTCGACGGGGGCGAGCCCGAACGGTTCGACCTGCCGATCGGGCAGGACATAGAGGTGCCGATCACCCTGCCGCATGGCGGGCGCAACGTGATCCAGTTCACGGTCCCGGCGGCCGAGGGCGAGCTGACCGACCGCAACAACACCGCGCTTATCCAGATGAACGGCGTGCGCGACCGGCTGCGGGTGCTGCTGGTCTCGGGCGAGCCGCATCCGGGCGGGCGGACGTGGCGCAACCTGCTGAAATCGGACAGTTCGGTCGATCTGGTGCATTTCACCATCCTGCGCCCGCCGGAAAAACAGGACGGCGTGCCGGTGGACGAGCTGAGCCTGATCGCGTTTCCGACTCGCGAACTGTTTCTGGAAAAGATCGACGATTTCGATCTGATCATCTTTGATCGCTACAAGCGGCGCGGCATCCTCCCCGCCATCTATCTGGACAATGTCACCGACTATGTGAACAAGGGCGGCGCGGTTCTGGTGGCGGCGGGGCCGGATTTCGCCACCGCCGATTCGATCTTTCGCTCTCCGCTGGCGCCGATCCTGCCTGCCCAGCCCACGGCGCGGGTATTCGAGGAGCGATATGTTCCGGAAGTGTCCGATCTGGGCCAGCGTCACCCGGTGACCACCGAACTTGGCAATCCCGGCGACTGGGGCGCGTGGCTGCGCCAGATCGATGTGCGGGATCGTTCGGGCGATGTGCTGATGACGGGAATCGAGGACCGCCCGCTGCTGGTTCTGGACCGTGTCGGAGAGGGGCGGGTGGCGCTTTTGGCTTCGGATCACGCCTGGCTGTGGAGCCGGGGATACGAGGGTGGCGGGCCGCAGCTGGAACTGCTGCGGCGGTTGGCGCACTGGATGATGAAGGAACCCGAGCTTGAAGAAGAAGCCCTGTGGGCCGAGGCCAATGGCCAGAGCATGCGAATCATCCGCCGCACGCTGGAAGAGGAGGTCGGGCCGCTGACGGTGACCCGGCCCAATGGCGACAGCGAGGAGCTGACGCTGGAAGAGGTCTCTCCGGGGCGGTTCGAGGCACAGTATTTCGGGCCGGAGATCGGGTTGTATCGCCTGCGCGAAGGCGAGCGCGAGGCGGTGATCGGTCTGGGGCCTGCCGCACCCAAGGAATTCGAGCGCACGATTGCCAGCGGCGAGATCTTCGAGCCGCTGTTGGCCGGGCTCAAGGGTGGCGTCATGCGGCTGGAGGCCGGGCTGCCCGCGATCCGGTCGGTACGTGAGGGGCGGCCCGCCTCGGGGCGTGGCTGGATCGGGCTGACGCCGCGCGGAGCTTACGAGACGCGCGATGTTACCCAGGCCGGGTTGTTGCCGCCGTGGCTGGTGCTGTTGCTGGCCTCGGGCTTTCTGCTGGCCGGATGGCTGCGCGAGGGGCGGCACTGAATCCCGTTATTTGAATGCTACGCTGACCCTTGGATCACCGGGCAGGCCGATATAGCTGACCGAGGCACCGCCCTTGCCTTTTGCGGGCGGTATCAGCGGCCCGAAAGAACCGACGGAAATCAGGTCGCCGGGTTTGAACGTGATCCCCCTGGACCTCAACCAGAGGGCCGAGTTCGCCGGATGGCCCAGAACCGCCGTTCCGGGGGCGGTTGCCAGAACCTCGCCATCTGCCGCGCGCAGCGTCACCTGCATCGCGGCCAGCGCCTGCGACATGGCGGCGGGGTCGTCGACCGGGATATCTGCGCCCATGACGCCAAGCCTTGACCCGACACCGGCGGCGGTCAGGGTGACGGCGGTGAGCGGTTCACCTTCGGCCAGGATGAGATCAGGCAGTTCGATGAACGGGCGAACGGCAGAGATATGGGCCATCACTTCGTCTGGTGTGGTGGCCTGATTGATGCCTTCGTCCCCGACGACAAGGATCAGGTCGGCCTCGAAAACCGGGCGCGCACCCCAGTTGGCGGGAATTTCGGAACCGTCAGGCAGCATCATGTCGCGATAGAGAACGCCCTGCACGGGCTCGCTGACACCGAACCGGTCCTGCGCGGGTTTGCTGGTCAGGCCCGCCTTGTAGCCGATGAGCGGCCCGAGATGCGGTGTCAGCGCAGCGGCCAGTTTCGCCTGAGCACACAGCGCGTCATCCATGCTGCCGTCGGGCACAAGTGCGGAGGTTGCCGTGTTCGACAGGTAATCCGCGACAAAGGCGTCGATCTGCGCGTCGGAGGCGCAATCGGCAGTGGCGGATGTGGCGGCGAGGGTGGCGGCAAGCGTCACAATCAGGCGTTTCATGATGTCATCCCTTTCAATCGATCGCGATGGAGATCCGGTCTGACCGGCCTTTTGCATCCACGAGGACAAACGAGGCATAGCCCCGGCCCGGGTTTGGAATTTCGAACTCGGTCTGCCGGATGCCGGTGGCGACGGGGCGGCCATCGGCCAGCAGAGAATAAGGGCCTTGTCCGCCACGCAGCTTGACGGTCAGCGGTGTACCATCAGTCGCCAGTCGCGCGCCGTCGGGAGGAAACAGCAGTTGCGGCGCACCGGTTGCGGGCTGGAACGCGGCAGAGCGGGGCCGGAATCGCTGCAGCGGCGCGGGCAGGTCCGCAACGCCGACGATCAGGGTCGCGGGTGGCGGCGGCGGCAGCGGGTCGAAGGCGGGTTTCAGTCGTCCGAACGCCTCGAACAGCACGGGTGCGGCCAGATCGCCGCCAAAGGCGCCGGGTACAGGAGTGCCGTCGGCCCGGCCCAGCCAGACGCCGATCACATGCCGCCCGTCATAGCCGATGGCCCATGCGTCGCGGTGGCCGTAGGACGTGCCGGTCTTGTAGGCGAGCACATTTGCGGGGGCACTGGGCGGCGGCGCGAGACCCGCCAGAATATCGCCGACCTGCCATGCGGCCACGTCGGAAATCACCCGTGCTGTGTTGCCCGCCGGATCGGTCAGGCGGTCGCGCAGCAACGGTCCCTGACCGCCAGCCGCCAGCGTGACGTAAAGCTGCACCAGATCGTTCAGGGTGATCCCCACCCCGCCCAGCGACACCGCAAGACCCGGCGCGCCGCCGGTGAGGCGCGGGTGCGCGCCCGCCCGGTTCAGCGCAGCCATGATGCGGCTTGGCCCAAGCTCGTGCGTCAGGCGGGCGACGGGAATGTTGAGCGACATCTGCAACGCCTCGCGCACCCGTACATCGCCGCGGAACATTCCGTCGAAATTGCGCGGCGCATAGCGGCCGAACATGACAGGGCCGTCATGGATCAGGGTTTCGGGATGGGCCATGCCCTGATCGAACGCCAGCCCGTAGACCAGCGGTTTCAGGGTCGAGCCGGGCGAGCGCAGGGCGGTGGTCATATCCACGAAGCCCTGCCGCGTGTCGTCATACCCGGCAGAGCCGACCGAGGCGAGGATGTCGCCGGTCGTATAATCGGCAACCATCATCGCGCCAGAGACCCGCGCCCCGGCGCGGGCGGCGGCGCGGGCGACCAGCGGTTCGAGTTGTGACTGCAGCCGTGCGTCGATGGTCAGATCATGGGTCTGGGCCTCGGGCGCGTCAGCGATCGCGCGATCCGCCGGATGCGCGGCCAGTTGCGGAAAGGGGCGCAGCATCACGGGCGTCGGCTCGGTCAAGGCCGCCCGAACCTCGGACAGTGGCAGGGCGTTCTGGTCGGCCATCCGGCGCAAAACCCTGTCGCGCGCCTGAGCGGCCGCAACGGGGTGCCGGTCGGGCCTGCGGGTTTCAGGCGATTGCGGCAGGGCCACGAGCAGCGCGGATTGCGCCGGGGTCAGGCGGCGCGGCTCTTTCCCGAACCAGGCCAGTGTCGCGGCGCGCACGCCTTCGAGATTGCCGCCATAGGGCGCGTGGGTCAGGTAGAGGTCGAGGATATCCTGTTTGCCCAGCTGCCGTTCCAGTGCCAGCGCCACCCGGATCTGGCGCAGCTTGCCGCGCCAGCGGCCCGTCGGGCCATTTTCCAGCAGGCGCGCGACCTGCATCGTCAGGGTGGAACCACCCGACACCACCTGCCCGTTCCACAGCGCCTGTGCGGAGGCGCGGATCATCGCCAGCGGGTCGACGCCCGAATGGGTCCAGAAGCGTTTGTCCTCGTACCGGATCAGCATTGCGACAAAATCCGGATCGACCGGCCCCGGCTGCAATCGCCAGAGGCCGTCCTCGACCGGATAGGCCCGCAGCAACGCGCCGTTGCGGTCCCGTACCTCGGTCGATGTCTGCGCCAGTGTCGACGGCAGAACGGTGCGGGCAATCCACCCGTCTGCCGCGTCGCGCGCAAGTGCGGACAGGAACAGTCCCGCGGCAAGACCCAGCAAGATGCGCGCCGGACTAGCCATCGACCCAGCCTTCCCACAAGCCGGGATATGCGGTAACGAAGCCCGATCCGTGGACCTCAAGCTCGGCCTCGAAGTTTGGCGAGCTGTAACGGATGCCGGTTGCGTCGATGCGGGTATAGATCTGGTTCAGCCGTTCCAGCATGCCCAGACCGGGTTTCAGCCAGGCGGCGCTGACGTGGGCGCTTTGGCCCCGGGCCAGCGACAGGCGGCGCAGGGGAAGCAGGTTGGTGGCCGGGGTAAAGCTGAGGTCGAGATCATGGCAGTTGGCGGTGTTGTCCTGCATCTCGTCATTCAGAACCCACCCCTGCGGCCCGCGATGCAGGCGCAGCGCAATGGCGCGCCCGCCGATGTGGCCCGCCACATCCGCCGACAGGCTGTACCAGTCGGGATCGCAGCGCACGTCATAACTGAGACTGGCATCAACGCCATCGTCATGCCAGAGCGCCTGACCGACCAGCATCCAGCCCTGATCCAGTTGCGACAGGGTGCAACGGTCGGTGCCCTGGATGTCGAGCCGACGCCAATGGGCCGAGGCGACGGCCGTGCGCCCGGTCATTGCACCGCGACCCGCCCGGTGCCGGTCCAGGCGCGGTTGCGGGGGCGGTACATATCCTCGACCGAAGCCGCCGGGTGGTGAAAGCTGCCCGGCGTGACCGCGCGGGCGACATAGGCCAGCGTTATGGTGACTGGGCCGAACTGATCCACCGCTGCAAGGAACCGGTCAGACCGGAATTCGGCATGGGTGGCCTCGGAAAGGCTGAGCCAGTCGAGCGCACGCACATCACCCGATCGCAAGAGGTTGGGGTTGTCGATCTCGATCCCCGCCGGGAGCGGATCGTTGATCATCAGCCGGGCGCCGCCATCCTCGAACGGGGTCACGGTCAGAACCGTCACAAAACGTTCGCCCACGGCAAAGTTGCTGCGATCAAGCGGCGCGCCATCCATCGAGAAATACTGGCGGGTGAGGGAATACCCCGTGCCGCCCGCCTGTGGCGCGACCTCGGGCACGCCAGAGACGGTGAGGGTGATGTCGGTGCTGTGCCCGTCGGCGGCGGTGATGTTGAGCACCTCGTCCGCCGCGTCCGCCAGCACCTGCACGAAGGGGCCATCGACGGGCTCGCCATTGACCTGCAGGCCGGATCGTTCGGGCGTCTGCACCAGCGCATGGGCGGCCAGCAGGGACCAGGCGGCCTCTTGCGTCGACAGTGCGCCGGTGTCGGAACTGATCCGGGTTACCAGTGCGTCGCGGTCGATGGCGGCGCTGCCTGCCTCGGTCGCCAGCGCAAGCAGCCCGGCGGCATCACGCAGCGGTGTGCCATAATCGGCGCGCCAGAGCGTTTCGTCCTGCGCAGGGCGGTTCGCCACCATGCGCGCGGCGCGGGCAAACATGGTGTCGGCGCGGGTCTGGTCGCCATAGGCCGCCAGCGCCGCCCCCAGTTGTGCCGCCGCCAGCGGGGTCGAAAACGCCTGGCCCTTGACGTCGGCATAATAGCGCAGATCCCCCATTGCCGCCGCACCTTCGCGCGCCAGCACCATCAGGGCATAGGCGATATCCTCGCCCCCCTGATCGAAATCGGGGGCATAGCTGATGCGGTTGCGCAGGTTGTCCATCGCCTGAGCAAAGGCGCGGTCGGGAACAGCATGGCCCTGCGCGCGGGCGCGGGACAGGAAGTCACCCACATAGGCATCAAGCCAGAAATCGCCGCTTTCGGCGCGCCAAAGGCCAAAGGAGCCGTTTCCGGCCTGCCGGGTCAGGACGCTGCGGATCGCGGCGTTGATCCTGTCGGATACCGCGGTTCGGTTTCCCAGCCCCGTGGCCTGCGCCACCGAAGACAGGTAGAGCAGCGGCAGGGCCTGGCTGGTCACCTGTTCGGTGCAGCCATAGGGATAGCGGTCGAGCGTGTCCAAAAGGCCCGGCGCGTCGAACCGCGCCAGTGGCCCGGCAGACAGGACAGCCTTGCCGGAGCCGGGGTGCAGCCCGGCAAAGACATCGGCCGAGAACAGGAAGCTGTCACCCGCGCCCAGCGCGAAGCGGCGCGTCTGGGCCACGACCGGATCGTTGGCACGTACTGGCAGGGTCAGCGATTGGGTCAGAGCGCGGCCATCGGGTGTTGTGACGGTCACGTCGATCGCCGGATCGCCCAGCGCGGTAGCGCGCACGGGGATCTCGAACACCGCCTTGGCCCCTTCCTCCAACGTGAAACCGGCGGGCGTGTCTCCCAGATCCAGCGCCGCTGAGGCGGCAAGGGTCAGGCCCATATCCCCGGCGGGACCATCGGCATGGACAATCTCCAACAGCAGTCGGCTGGTGTCACCGGGAGCCAGGTATCGCGGCAGGCTGGCGGTCACGACCACGGGGTCGCGCACGGTCATCTCGGCCTCGGCCTGTCCCACCGCGCGGGCAGACCAGGCGACCGCCATCAACCGTACCGTGCCGTTGAAGGCGGGCAGAGGCAGGTCAATCACGGCCTCGCCGTTGGTGTCCACTTTCACCGGGCCGGAGAACACCGCCATCAGATCCTGCGTCGGTGGCGGTGATTGCATGCGCAGGCCCGCATCGCTGTCACCTCCAGAACGCACGGTGCCCATCGCGCCGTTCATGCCATCGATCAGACGGCCATAGACGTCGCGCAGTTCGACCCCAAGACGGCGCTGGCCGAAATAGTATCCCGTTGGATCGGGGCTGTCGAAGCCCGTGAGGTTCAGGATGCCCACATCCACAGCCGCCAGCGTCAGCCAGGCCTGTTCTCCTTCGGCAACGCCGTCAACCTTGATGCGGGCCTGTTGGGTCTGGCGCGGTTCGGCCACCGGAGGAACCTCGATCGACACCGCAAGTTCGCGCCCCGGCGCCGCGACGGCAGCATGGGCCACGCCCAGCGCACGGGCCGGGTTCTGACCGGAAGTGACATCCATCGGGCGGATCACGGTCGCGGTTACATAAGCGCCCGCGCCCCAAGCCTCGGTCACCGGCAGGGGAATGACGCTTGCGCCCTGGGGTACGTCGATGGACTGACGCAAGATCACCCGGTTCGACAGGACGGCGATCTGCGCGATACCCGCTGCGCGCGGCACAATCCGCAGCTGCGCGGTGTCGCCGGGGCGATAGCTGTCACGGTCGAGCGACATTTCCAGTCGGTCGGGCGTGGCGGTGGCATCAGCGGCCTGATACCAGCCTGCGTGGAAATCCACGGCAGCCGCGGCATAGTCGCCGTCCTGCCGTTCGATCACCAGTTCATACCGGCCCCAATCGACCGGCTGGCTGAGCGGCAGGGGATCGATGCCCAGGTCGGCCTCGCCCGTGGCGATGCGGGTGCGGCGCGTGGTGGGTTCCCAGTTCCAGTTGCCGTAGAGCTGATACCATTGATAACGCGTCTCGACGCGGTTCAGTGTCCAGCGCACGCGCATGTTGGCAGGCGTCAGATCGGGCGACAGGGCAACGATCTGAAACGCGGCCTCGGCCCCTTCGGCCACCACGTCGTCGAACATCGGCTTGATGCCGATCACCGGGGTTTGCGGCAGAACGGGCGCAGTCAGGCGGCGTTCGACCGGTCGGCCCGAGCCGTCGGCCAGACGGGCGATCACCGTCGCCTCTAGTGGCTTGCTTGGCAAATCAACCGAAGGAATTTCAACCGCCACGGTCGCCTGACCCTGAGCATCGGTGCGCGCACCGCCGAAATGGCTGGATGGGGAAGGATTCGGAGCGTCATAGCGGCCAAAACGATAGCCTTCGTACCCAGCCACGGTTTCGGCAGCGCGCAGAACCACCTGCCCGTCGATGGTCAGGTCGGAACCCGGCGCGCCAAAAAGATATCGTGCCTCGATTTGCAGCGGCGGGCTGTCACCGGGGCGCAGGGGCGTGTTGGGCAGGGCCAAGTCGAAGTCGATGCGCTCGGGCAGGAAATCCTCGACCAGCACGGTCTGGCTGGCCAGTGCGGGGCCTTGCGGATCGGTCCTGAGTTCGATCCGCCAGGTGCCGCGCGGGGCGTCGCCCGCCACGGGCATGACAAAGACGTGGCCGCCTGCTTTGCCGCCGTCCGAGACCGCGCGGCGGTATTCGACACCGTCGGGTCGGCTGAGGATGGCGGTCAGCGGCAGTCCTTCGACCGCCTGCGCCCGGTCATCGCGGGTCAGGGCGGTCAGATGAATGGTCTCGCCCGCGCGATATGCGCCGCGATCGGTTGTCAGGAACACGTCGACCGGCCCGGCGGGCGGGCGCCCCTCGACCCCGCGATCGGACAGGTCGAAGGCGGGATCGGTGAGCGGCAGGAAGGAGAAATCGCTGCCACTTTCTGCGAGGATCAACGCCGGGGCTGCCGCCCCGCGCCCGCGCGTGAGACCGGGATCGAACCGGGCATAGCCGTCGGCATCGGTTGTGGCCTTTGCAATCACGGCATTGGCCTGAGAGATCAGCGAGACTTCGACGCCCGCGCGCGAAGTGGCGTCACCGAGGCTCCGGACAGCTACATGCAACCCGTCGGTGCCCGACATCGAGCCGAGGCCCAGATCGGACAGAACGAACCACTGGGTCGCGCCGGGGTCGTCATAGGGATCGGCACCCGGTACCCGCGCAGTCAGCGCATAGATGCCCGCCGGTTGCTGCGCGATTGCGGCCCCCATCGGCAGACGGGAGGTCATGTCGCGGTTGAGCTCGGATTGCACCTCGGCGGTGCCGGTCCAGACTTCCTGAGCAATCTCTGACGTAAACTGCTGATCCTGCCAGTGACTGAGCGGGCGGCCAAAGAAGCCGTCCTGTACCGCGCGCAGCAGGTTTCGGTCGCTGATCCGGCGAAGTTTCAGATCAAGCCGGGTCAGGTTGACGGTCTCGACCGGCAGCGCCGCATCGGCCGCTTTGGGCAGAACGTAGCTGCGGCCGGGAAAGCGGACCGATGGCGCGCGGTCGCGGACATAGTGTGTCAGCTCGACATCCTTGATCAGCGCCTCGCCCGAGGCGGCGGGCAGACCCTGCCGGATGACGAGGCGGTAACGCTTGCCATGCTCGACCCCATCCACGCAAAGCTGGCGGTCATCGGCCTGTACCACGAGCTGAGGTTCGGGCAATTGCACGAATGGTTCGTAGTCGACGCCGGCCTGCACCAGCGGTTCGGAAAACTCTGCGCAGATGCGTGGCTGGGCAGCATCGCTTTCAACAGTGGTATCCGTTATGCGAAAGCCGTATTTCGCCACCGCCGCTTCGAGGGCGGCCAGGATGTCAGCGCGCGGCTGCAGGTCCGAGGCCAGCCGCAGCGCCGAGACCATGTCGCGGCCCCGATCGCTGCGTTCCAGCGCGTCGCCCATCACCGACAGGGCGGTCGCCCGCGCAGCGGGGGCTTCCGCGCGCAGATAGGCATTCACCGCTGCGTTCAGTGCCCGCATGGAATAATCGCGCTGGCGTTGCCGGTCGTCGCCCGGGATATCCAGCAACAGGCGCGCGTAGTCGGCCCACAGATCGCCCCGGTCAGTAAGCGATACCGCGATACCGGTCCAGCGCATCGCCAGTTGCGGCGTGTCGGCGGCGTGGGCCGCCGCCAGAACCGATGCCGGATCGAACCCGCCGCCGGGATGGCGTAGGCCAAGATCGCGGGCCTGGTTGCGCGCGCGCGCCAGATCGTCATCGCTCAGGAACGGCAGTTCTGCGGAGCGAACGCGGGACAGTGCGAGCGCCTCGTCGCCTGTCGCAATCTTTTGCGCCGATAGCGCGCCCTCGTAGATGTCCTGCCGCGATACGCCGGATTTCGGGAAACACGCGTTTGAACGGGTGTTGTAGGTGAAGGCGGCACATCGGCTGTTGGCGGAACAGGCCCGCACACAGGATTGCAGGTCGGTGTCGAACAGGGGGTCCAGATCCGAGCCATAAAAATCGGCGTCACGGGTGACGACAAAGCGGAAATCAGCGGTGCCGGATTGGGCATGCAGGTCGTTCGCTCCGGAAAAGATCAGCAAAATCAAGGAAATTGAGAAAAATGCAAAGCGGCGCATGGCGACCTCCTGTTTGGTCTCAAGGTGACACGGGCGGCCGTGCCTTTGCAACGCCAGAGACGCGGCCAAGACAGGTTTAAACAGTTTTTCACCTAATCACCCGATGCTGCGCCGAGACTGTCAGGGAAACCGAAGAATGAGCCTTGCCGACAAACTGGCCCGGGAACGGCGCGCGCGACTAGCGGCCGAGCGGCGGCTGGACCTCAAACAGGCGGAACTGTCTGCTGCAAACCGCAAGCTTGGCCAGCATGCGATGGCCTTGACGAAAGAGATTGGCGAGACCCGCGCCGAAGTCGCCACCGTGCGGGATGAAAATGAAAAGGTGAAATCAGATCTCACGGTAGCAAATGCCAAGATCGAAGTGGCCGAACGCCGGTTGTGGCATTCGATCCAGACCATTCAGGACGGGTTCGCCTATTATGACGCCGATCACAGGATGATCGGTGCGAACACCGCCTATCTGAGTGTTTTCGATGGTCTGGACGAGGTTGCACCCGGCATATCCTATATGCGCCTGCTTGAGATCCTGACAGATGAGGGCCTGATCGATCTTGGCGAACAGTCCGCATCCGAGTGGCGCGACATGATGCGCAACCGCTGGCTGTCGGACATTCCCGAACCGATCGTGATCCAGCTCTGGAACCGGCAATATGTCAAGCTCATCGACCAACGAGGCCATGGCGGCGATATGGTCAGCCTGGCGCTCAACATCACCGCGACTGTCCGTTACGAGGCCGAGTTGCGCGCCGCCCGCGAAAAAGCCGAAGCGGCGAACCGGGCGAAATCGGCCTTTTTGGCCAATATGAGTCACGAAATCCGAACGCCGATGAACGGCATCGTCGGCATGTCGGAACTGCTGACCGATACCGTGCTGGACGAAGAACAGCAAACTTATGTCGACACCATCCGCAGTTCGGGCGAGGCATTGCTGGTCATCATCAATGACGTGCTGGATTATTCCAAGATCGAGGCTGACAGGCTGGTGCTTTACCCCGAAAGCTTTGATCTGGAACGGTGCATCCACGAGATTGCCATGCTGATGCAACCGACGGTTAGGGAAAAGGGATTGTCGCTGCTGGTGGATTACGACCTGTTCCTGCCGACACTGTTTGTCGGCGATCCGGGCCGGGTGCGGCAGGTATTGACAAATCTGTTGGGGAACGCGGTGAAATTCACCGCCAAGGGGCATGTGCTGATCCGGGTGACCGGCGTTCCGGATGCCGAAAATGGGACATGCAGCATCCATATGGCGATCGAGGATACCGGCATCGGTATCGCCAGATCGAAAATCGACCACATCTTCGGCGAGTTCAATCAGGTCGAGGATGAGCGGAACCGCGCCTTTGAGGGCACCGGGTTGGGCCTGGCCATTTCGCAACGGCTGGTCGAGATCATGGGCGGCAGGATCTGGGTGGAAAGCGAAGAGGGGCAAGGCACCTGTTTCGGATTCCGGATCACCCTGCCGACAGCCGAAGGGCCACAGCCCGTTCCCCCCAGCCTGACGGAACGTCTGCATCATGTCATGGTGGTGGATGATCTGGCGGTCAACCGGGCGATTCTGGAAAAACAGCTTGACCGCCTGGGGGCAAGGGTGACGTCGTGCCGGTCGGGGGCCGAGGCGTTACAACGACTGGATGAGAGCGTCGATTTGATCCTCAGCGATCATCACATGCCCGATCTGGAAGGGCTGGAGATGGCGCGCCTGATGCGCGAGCGGGGATGGGATGACGTGCCGATCGTCATCGTGACCGCGAATCCCGGTGCGATCCACGGCGATGCAAACCGGCATCTGGTTCAGGGCGTCATGCAGAAACCGGTGCCGCGGGCGGAACTGTTCTCGCGTCTCGAAGCGTTGGGAGCAGTGGTCTTTGATCGGATTCCCGCGCTGGACGACCGGGCGGAAACGGCCGATACACCTGAGCCGGCCATTCCCTCGGGGCAGCTCCGGACGATGCGGGTTCTGGCGGCCGAGGACAACCGGACCAACCAGCTGGTCCTGAGCAAGATGGTCAAGGATCTGGATATCGAACTGCGGTTCGCAGGCAATGGTATCGAGGCGGTGGAAGCATTTTCGGCGTTTGCGCCCGACCTGATCTTCATGGATATCTCGATGCCCAAGATGGATGGTAAACAGGCCGCCGGCGAAATCCGCCGTATCGAGGCAGACAGCGGGCGGCGCGTGTCCATCGTCGCCCTGACCGCGCATGCCATGGCCGGGGATGCCGAGGGGATATTGGCGGCAGGTCTGGATCATTATCTGACCAAGCCGCTGCAAAAGGCCCTGATCCATGAAATGATCATCGAGCATCAACCGTCGGACGCGCGCCCGGTGGTCCCGTCCAGGCCTGAATTGCCTTGTGCGCCCATCTGACCCGACATAGCTTTGAGCCATGATCGAAGACCGTGGATTCCGGCCCCGAGCCTTGGGCGAAATTGCCATCCGCTGCGCCGATATGGCGGCGATGATTGCATTCTATGAGACCGTCATCGGGCTGGAACGGGTGCGGGGGGATCGCGACAGCCCCATCGTTTTTTTCAAGATCGCCGAAGGGTTCGGCGGGCATACCAGCGTGCTGGCCCTGTTCCATCACGACACCGCGCCTCGCCCCGGCGATGCGGGCGGGCCGGTGACGGGCGGCAACTCGGCGCTGCATCACATCGCCCTGTCGCTGCCGTTTGACGAGCAGGAGGCCGTGATGCGCTGGTATGACCAGATCGGCCAGTCCTATCGGGTGGAACAGTTCGGCTGGATCGGCTGGCGCGGCATTTTCACCGCAGACCCCGAAGGCAATACGGTGGAGCTGGTGGCCTTTGATCCGTCGATGCTGGACGGTCAGGCCTGATAGGGGCGGACAAAGACCGGCTTGTCAGGTTCGGACAGATCGGGGCGATGGGCATATCCGCCGCTGTCGAAATCGGTCAGCGAGGCCGGATCGGTCAACCGGTGCTGGATCACGTACCGCGCCATAGCGCCACGGGCCTTCTTGGCGAAGAAACTGACGATCTTTGGCGCACCGCCCTTGTCCTCCATGAAGACGGGCGTCACGACGCGTAGTTTCAGCGCCTTTTGGTCGACTGCGCCGAAATACTCCTGACTGGCGCAGTTGACCAGAATTTCGGAACCGATCTGTTCAGCCTGATGGTTGAGCGCCTTGCTGAGCTGATCGCGCCAATACTCATAGAGGTTTTTGCCGCGCCGGGTTTTCAGCTTGCTGCCCATCTCGAGCCGATAGGCCTGCATCGCGTCGAGCGGACGCAGCACGCCATAAAGCCCCGACAGGATGCGCAGGTGATCCTGCGCCCATGCCATTTCGTCGGCGTCCAGCGAGGTGGCCTCGAGCCCCTGATAGGTATCGCCAGCAAATGCAAGGGCTGCGGGGCGGGTCGCGTTACGATCCGGCGTATCGGAGAAGACCTGAAAGCGGTCGCGGTTCAGACGGGCCAGATCGTCGCTGAGACTCATCAGTTTCTTCAGGTCACCCAGCGTCAGGTTACGGGCACTTTTCGCCAGCCTGATCGCATCCTCCTGAAAGGCGGGTTCGGTCGCCTCGACATCCCGCTCCGCCCAGTCCAGCCGCTTGGCCGGAGAGATCACTACCAGCATATCCGCCCCCAAATTCCCTTGCCATTCCGCCGTATCTAGCCCGCCGCCCCCAGGACGTCCAGAAAGGCCGTGCCGAAACGTTCCGCGCGGCGTTCGCCCAGCACTTGTTCCAGACCGCGCACATCGCCGGGGCGCAGTTGCGCCACCTTGGCCAGCTGTGAGGCCGAACAGGTCAGCGGCTTGTCGATCCCGTCGGGACCACGCGCCAGTTCCGATTGCACTTCGAGCAGGCGGTCATAGACGCCCGCGGTCTCGCGACCGGCCAGTTTGCGCCGCGCCGGATGCAGCGCCGCCGCCTCGCCCGAGATCACTTGGAGGAAGGTCGCGCCATAGCGCTCCAGTTTTTTCGCGCCAACACCGCCGACACGGGCCATGTCATCGAGCGACCTGGGCCGTTTTTCGGCCATTTCGATCAGGGTCCGGTCGGGGAAAATGACGTAGGCAGGCACGCGCGCGGCCTCGGCCAGTGCACGGCGTTTGGCCTTGAGCGCCGACAGAAGCGGCGCGTCCTCTTCGCTCACCATGGTCTTGACGGCGGGTCGGCGGACGGCCTTGTTGATCGTATCCTTGCGCAGGCGGATCGTCGCCTCGGCCTTGAGGATCGGTTTGGCAGCCTCGGTCATGCGCAACGCGCCGTGGCGTTCGGGATCGGGGCGGATCAGGTCGTGCCCCATCATCTGCCGGAAAATCGCCTGCCACTGGGGCCGTGACCATGCCTTGCCGACACCAAAGGTGGGCAGGTCGTCATGGCGGCGGGCGCGCACCTTGTCGGTGTCGTTGCCGGTCAGGATGTCGATCAGGTGGCCCGCGCCAAACCATTCTTCGGTGCGCAGAATGGCCGACAGGGCCATGCGCACAGGGGTGGTGCCGTCGAACACATCTGCCGGGCTGTCGCAGAGGTCGCATTTGCCGCAGGGCTCGGCCTGTTCCCCGAAATATCCCAACAGGGTCTGGCGACGGCAATCCAGCGCTTCGGCCAGCCCCAAAAGCGCGTTGAGCCGCGCGTGGTCAGCGGCGCGACGTTCGGGTGGGGCCAGCCCCTCGTCGATCTGGGACCGACGTAGGCGAATGTCGTCGGGGCCGAACAGGGTCAGGGTCTCGGCGGGCGCTCCGTCGCGACCGGCGCGCCCGATTTCCTGATAGTAGGCCTCGATGGACTTCGGCAGATCGGCATGGGCAACCCAACGGATGTCGGGCTTGTCGATGCCCATTCCAAATGCGACGGTGGCGACGACGATCAGCCCGTCCTCGCGCGCGAAGCGGGTTTCGACAATGCGGCGATCCTCGGCCTCCATGCCGCCGTGATAGTGACAGGCGTTATGCCCGTCTTCGCGCAGGGCCTGGGCCAGCACTTCGGTCTTGTTGCGGGTGCCGCAATAGACGATGCCGGACTGACCCTTGCGGGCATCGGCAAAGTCGAGAACCTGCTTGCGCGGGCCGTCCTTGGCGGCAAAGGCTAGGTGGATGTTGGGCCGGTCGAAACCGCGAAGAAACGTGCGCGGGACCTGACCGTCGAACAGCTTTTCGACGATCTCGTCACGGGTTTCGGCGTCTGCCGTGGCGGTGAAGGCCGCGAGCGGGACGTTCAACGCGCGCCTGAGCTCTCCGATCCGCAGGTAGTCGGGGCGGAAATCGTGTCCCCATTGGCTGACACAATGGGCCTCGTCCACGGCGATCAGGGTGACGTTGATCCGACGCAGCATGCCCAACGCGGACCCGGCAGCGAGGCGTTCGGGCGCCATGTAGAGGAGTTTCAGGCGCCCGGCCTGAAGTGCCTCCCAAACAGCATCGGTTTCCTCGACCGTGTTGCCCGAGGTGAGCGCACCGGCTTCGACCCCGGCCTCCTGCAAGGCACGGACCTGGTCGCGCATGAGCGCGATTAGCGGCGAGATGACAACCGTCACCCCGTCGCGCAACAGCGCCGGAAGCTGGAAACAGAGCGACTTGCCACCGCCGGTCGGCATGATGGCCAACACGTTTTCGCCCGCCGTCACAGCATCGACGATCTCTGCCTGTCCGGTGCGGAAGTCGTCGAATCCGAAGACATCTCGCAGCAATGGCGCGGCGTCCAGCATGTTCGGGTGGCCCTGTTCACAACTTTTGGTGTCTGCTCTTGATGGGCAGTTTCACACACTAAGATTCGGTGAACAAGTGCGCAAAAGAGGTCAGTAGAAATAGACCGCGTTGTTCACCAGAACGATCCGCAACGCATAAACGCCGATCAGCACCACCAGCGGCGCAAGGTCGATGCCGCCCATCGGTGGCAGGATGCGGCGGACGGGGCCATAGATCGGTTCGAGAATGCGGTTCAGCCCATACCAGATCTGCGCCACGAATTGCTGATGCAGGTTCAGAACCTGGAAATTGATCAGCCAGCTCATGATCACATGCGCCAGGATGAAGAACCAGACAACGTCCAGGATCAGCAGCAGGATTTGGATCAGCGACAGCATGGGCACTCCGTTTTCAGACTAGCCGAGACCTAAGCAGGCTCGACCAAAAGAGCAACCCTGCACGTGATCGTCATTGCGTCAGGCGCAGTTTCTGGATCGAGGAAGCGATGGACACAAATGCCTTTTCGATGTCCAGCCCACTCACATCATAGACGTGGCTGTCGGAGCTGGCGCAGTTTTCGATAACTCTAAGACCCTCGGTTGGCGCTTCGAATGCGATGCCGTAGACGATGATGCCCTCTCGTTTCGCGATCCGGCAGATGTTCTTGGTGCGCTGATCCTTGGCGGTCGCGTTAATCCTGGAAAAAGCGGCTTCAAACCACCTGCCGGCGTAACCGTTGTTTATCGGATAGTAGTTGTACAATGCGTTCCAATAAATGGACGCGCGATTGAACAATTCCTGATAGGTCAGCCGGACGGCATCACCCGGCTCGTTGTCACCGTAAGGATGGTCAGACGTGTCAGGCGTGGTTCGAAAATTGTTTTTGTCCGGCCAGTAATACTGGTGATTGTTTCCTTGTGAGAAAAACACCGAATACTGATCTTCCTCGGCGTTGTACCAAACATCAGACAAACCCGACCTTAGCGATGGATTGAGAAGCGGCTGGTCGGTGTTTTTACCATCGGTCATGACGATTACGATCTTGATCACGTCCTTGTCGTAATCAATTGGCCGGCTGGCAAACTCTGCCGGGACGACGCCATCGGCGCTGAGGTCGCCCACGATATCGCGCATGCTGGGGTCCAAAAGTGCGACCCCCCATTTCATGCCGATTTCGATGGACGTGTTGCCCTTGGCGGTCAACTTGTCGATCTGCTCTTTCAGTTTAGTCGCGCTATTGGAAAATGCCGTAATCTCGCTCCCGTCACGGATAGGACAAACCGGGCTCGTTATCGGATCTTCGCTATCGGTAAACGGATCGAAATGCGCGGTTCTTTCAAGCCGATCGTTGCGGTGCAGGTCGGTGTCGCTGAACTGTTCCGGAATAAAATTCACACAATGGGAATAGTCGTGTTCCTGCGTAACGTTGGTGAACTTGTCCAGCAACGTCTCGCCCGCATTGACCTGTGTAGCGTAGGGCACGATCGAGATCGAGGTTTCATCACTTTCGGATTTTTCCAGCAAAAGTTCGACAAACTCTTTTGCCGCGCCCTGCAACAGCGCGATCTTGGTGCTGCCATCCCGGCTGGCTTCCCCCATCGACCCCGAAATATCCAGCACCAGCGAAATCTCGACAGCGCCGATCGATTCTTCGGCGATGCTGCCCGCAACCGCACTCAGGCTGTCCACGCCGGACATATGCATGAAATGCGTGGGCACGACGGTTTCCGCGGTGGCCGTGATCTTGCGGAAGCCAAGGCCCTCGTCCACCTTGACCGCCTTAAGCCGATCTTCCAGCCCCGCCTTCTTCAGGTAGTCCCTGACAACAGCTTCGGGATCGAGTGTCTGGTCGAGGTCCGCGGCACCCAATGTCGCGCGGTCGAGAGTGGATTGCAGGAGGACCCGTTCCCGTTCGTACCGCATCAGGTCAACCCCAAGCCCGACGGTGATCAGGATGATCAGAAACAAAAACAAACCAAGGATCGTCATGGACCCGCGTTCGTTCTTGCAGAATTGCCAAGCCGCAAGGGCAATTGTTTTTGGTGATCTGCCGCAGCAGTCGCGCAACTTATTTGGGAACAACGTCATGAGGCAATCCTCACTGGGCGGATACGGGTTGGGGCTTAAAGTGTGTGTCGGGCCTAGTACCCGACTGTGGCGGTAATTTGGCGGAACTGTCGTAAATCCCATCACTTTTTTCGTAACGCAGGGTAATTTCGGAACAATGTGAAAAACTAATGGAAACAGTTTCCAAATTAGGATCAACGATTCGCGAAGATGCGGAACGCCCGGAAAGGCTTGCCTCATCCTGTGTACTGCCCGCATAAGGAGAACAAAAGGCAGGAGGGGCAGGAATGGCAGCGGTATCCAGGCGCAGGCGCATTTGGGGGTGGTGGTTTTTCGATTGGGCCAGCCAGCCCTATCACACGTTGCTGGTCACGTTTGTGTTCGGCCCTTATTTCGCGGGCGTGGCCGCCGAGTATTTCGCGAGCACCGGGCTGGACGCGCAAAGCGCGGCGGCGCATGCGCAAAGCGTCTGGGCAAGGTGCCTGACCATAACCGGCCTGATCATCGCATTTGGCGCACCACTGCTGGGGGCACTTGCCGACGTGTCCGGGCGGCGCATTCCGTATATCTTTGCCTTTTCGGTGATGTATGCGGCGGGATCGGCGGCGCTGTGGTACACGATGCCCGACGGGTCGAACATGTGGTTGATGCTATCGGCCTTTGGACTGGGCTTTGTGGGCGCGGAATATGCGCTGATCTTCATCAACTCCCAACTTCCCGATCTGGGAAACGAGCACGAGGTGGGCGAAATCTCGGGATCGGGGTTCGCGTTCGGTTATTTCGGAGGGTTGTTGTCGCTGGCGATCATGCTGGCCCTGTTTGTCGAGCAGCCAAACGGCAAGACGCTGATCGGAATGGACCCTATGTTCGGGCTGGATGCGGGTCAGCGCGAGGGAACGCGCTTTGTCGGCCCATTCACCGCCGGGTGGTTCATTCTGTTCATGGTGCCGTATTTCCTGTGGGTCCGGGATGAGGACCGTGGCGACCGCAAGGGCAGCGTGGGTGAGGCGCTGCGTCTGCTGGGGAAATCGGTGTCGAACCTGCGCCATCGCGGCAGCCTGTCGGCTTATCTGGGATCGTCGATGTTCTATCGCGATGCTCTGAACGGGCTATACAGTTTCGGCGGCGTCTATGCGCGACTGGTTCTGGAATGGGACCTGATCAGGATCGGTGTTTTCGGCATCGTCAGCGTGCTCGCCTCGGCGGTCTTTGCCTGGATCGGCGGCAAGCTGGACCGCAGGTTCGGCCCCAAACCGGTTATTCTGGTGACAATATGGGTTCTGATCCTCGTGTGCGTCACCATCGTGTCGATGGACAGAACTCAGATCTATGGCATCGCCCTGCCCGAGGGATCGGGCTTGCCGGACATGGTGTTTTTCGGCTGCGGTATCCTGATCGGGGGCATGGGGGGCATCCTGCAATCTGCCAGCCGGTCGATGATGGTGCGCCACACCGACCCGAAGGCACCTGTCGAAAGCTTTGGCCTTTACGGCCTGTCGGGCCGCGCCACCGCCTTTGCCGCGCCGCTTTTGATCGACCTAGCAACAATCGGCACGGGCAGCGCGCGTTTGGGGGTTTCCCCGATCGTGGCGTTGTTTATTCTGGGGCTGTTCCTGATGCGTTGGGTCAGACCGGAAGGGGACCAGAAACAATGATTTTTTTACGTCTTTTTGCAGTTTTCGGAATTTCGATTCTGGCCTGTTCAGCCAATGCCGCACCGTTAGCCAAGGAATTGTTCGGGGCAAAACAGCAGGCCTCCCGGCAGAAACCTGCCGCCTATGGCAGCTATGCCAAAGGATGCGCGGCGGGGTCGGTACAACTGCCTGAAACCGGCCCGACATGGCAGGCGATGCGGTTGTCGCGCAATCGCAACTGGGGACACCCGGAAACCATCGACTTTGTTCAGGACCTCAGCCAGTTTGCCGCCAGGCAGCGCGGCTGGGGCGGGCTGTATATCGGCGATATCAGTCAGCCGCGCGGCGGGCCGATGCTGTCGGGCCATCGCAGTCACCAGATCGGGCTGGACATTGATATCTGGATGCTGCCGGCCAACAATCTGCGCCTGACCCGGCAGGCGCGCGAGAAGATCTCGTCCATCTCGCTGCGCCGGGCGAACGGGGCTTATGTCAACAGCAACTGGACAGCCAACCATCACGCGATCATTCGCGAGGCGGCCAAGGACAAGCGAGTGGCGCGAATTTTCGTCTTTCCCGGCGCCAAGGTTCAGATGTGCAATGACGAAAAGGGTAATCGCGCCTATTTGCGCAAGATCCGCCCTTGGTGGGGCCATCATTACCATTTTCACGTCAGGCTGAACTGTCCGCGCGGGGCAAAGGGATGTGCCAATCAAAACCCGCCGCCCAAAGGGGACGGCTGTGCAGAAGCGCAACAATGGGTCAACAATATCCTGAATCCGCCACCGCCCGATCCGAACGCGCCGCCCCCAAAGAAACGCCGTGAATACGTGCTGGCTGACCTGCCGAACCAATGCGCCGCTGTCTTGCAATCGGATTGATATCCGCCCTGTGCGTCGCGGGTTCGGTTCAGGCTGTGGACATCAAGCAGTCCACATATCTGAGCAGTTTTACCTGGCGGCACAAGGCGATCTGGTTTGGAGGGTTCTCTGCCCTGGAATTGTCCGACAACGGATCCGACATGACGGTTCTGAGCGACCGAACATCCATTTTGACCGCCCGGATTCTTCGCGACGGCGATGCGATTACAGGAGTGGACATCGGGCCGCGTTTTCAGGTGCGCTCCAGCCAGAACCGGGTTCTGCCCGGGTGGGTCGGAGATTCCGAAGGGCTGGCCATCGACCGCGATGGGACGATCTATATCTCCTTTGAGGGTGTGCATCGCGTCGCGCGTTACGAAACGCTGGACGGACGTTCGAACGTTCTGCCGCGTCCCGAAGCCTTTACCAAGCTGGCGCGGAACGGTTCGTTCGAAGCGCTCGCAATCGACGCGCAGGGGCGGGTTTACACGATGCCGGAAAGCAGCCGCACCACCGATGGGTCAATCCCGGTTTACAGGTGGGATGGTAAACGGTGGTCGACACCGTTCACGCTGAGCCAGATCGGGGGGTTTCTTCCGGTCGGCGCGGATTTCGGACCGGACGGAAAGCTATACGTGCTTGAACGGGATGCATCGCTGATTGGTTTCCGTTCGCAGATACGCCGCTGGAGCATTGACGACACCGGCGTGAGTGGAGAAGAAATCCTGTTGAAAACCGGTGTCGGCACCCACGACAATCTGGAAGGCTTGTCCGTATGGCGTGACCGACTGGGCCGTCTGCGCGCCACAATGGTGTCGGACGACAATTTCCTTGGCCTGCAACGTACGGAGTTGGTGGAGTACATTCTGCCCGACTGACTTGCCTTCGCGACCGTTTTCCAATAGACGACCGCCTTGCCCGCGAAGCAGCGGGCCAAGTTGCCGCTACCTTGCCAAAACGGGTCCCGTATCATGAAACGCGCACATCTTCCCGGCATTCTTGCCATGGCCACCATCGTGGTGGCGTCGAACGTTCTTGTCCAGTTCCTGATCCTCGACGGGCTTCTGACCTGGGGCGCGTTCACCTATCCGGTCGCATTTCTGGTCACCGACGTGATGAATCGCGTCTATGGCGCGGCGGCGGCGCGGCGGGTGGTCTTTGCGGGCTTTCTGACCGGAATCGTCTGTTCGCTGATCGGTAGCCAGATCATGCTGCAGGGCGACGGATTCACCTATGCTGCCGTGCCGTTGCGGATCGCCGTCGCCTCGGGCACCGCGTTTCTGATCGCGCAGCTGACGGATGTTGTGGTGTTCAACCGATTTCGCGGTGGGCGTTGGTGGCGCGCGCCGTTGGTGTCGACGCTGATCGGCTCGGCGCTGGATACGGTGCTGTTTTTTACCATCGCCTTTTCCGCCTCGATCACGGTCTTTGGCGCCAACGCGGATGCAGCCATCAATTGGGCATGGGAGCCGGTTCCTTTCATGCTGAACGGCCCCGAAGCACCGCTGTGGGTAACGCTGGCTTTTGCCGACTGGCTGGTCAAGCTGGCGCTGGCGTTGATCGCGCTGGTTCCGTTCAGGGTGATCGTGGCGCGACTGACCGCACGGCCTGTGTAAAAAAACGCTTTGAGATTGGCACAACTTGTGGCACGCTTCTTTTCAACCGCAACAGATAGAAAAGGAGGTGATCCAGTGTCGAGAAAGAGATTGGAGAGAGGTGTCGGAACAACCGGGGGGATCGCCTGTTAAGGCAGCCCTTGGCGGAGCGCTCGCTCCGGCTGGTCGAATGATCTAACCGACCCGACCTCCTGAACTTTCGAAGGGCCGTCCCGCCGGGGCGGCCCTTTCTGTTTCTGCATGCGGCCTGTAAGGTCCGGCCCATGTTACGCGTCGCTGACAATATCGCCTTGCAGGACTGGGAACTGACCGAGAGCTTTATGCGCGCCTCGGGTCCCGGCGGGCAGAATGTGAACAAGGTTGCGACGGCGGTCGAGCTGCGATTCGAGGCCGAGCGTTCGCCATCCCTGCCGGGGCCGGTCAAGGCCCGCCTGAAACGGCTGGCTGGGCGGCGCTGGACCAAGGACGGGGCAATCGTGATCCAGTGCGACGAGACCCGGTCGCAGGCGCGAAATCGCGAGATTGCCCGCGAGCGCCTGGTCGAACTGATCGGGCGGGCGCTGGTTAAGCCCAAGCGGCGCGTCGCAACCAAACCGACCTATGGATCGGTTAAACGCCGCCTGACCGCCAAGAAGGCACGCGGCGAGGTCAAGGCGCTGCGCGGCAAGGTGTCCGACGAATAATCTGGCATCTTTCGGGCGTGTTGGTACTCTTTCCTCAAACGACAGGAAGGGAGGCACAGGGTCATGAGGCTGGAGGGAAAAACCGCAATCGTCACCGGCGGTGCATCGGGGTTCGGAGCGGGAATCGCCGCCAAATTCATCGCCGAAGGCGCACGGGTCATGGTGGCCGATATTCATCATGAAGCGGCCCGAACCATGGCCGAGAACCTTGGCCCCAACGCAACCGCTGTTCATGTCGATGTGGCCGATGGTGCGTCGGTGCAGGATATGGCCGATGCGGCGCTGCGCTGGTTCGGGCATCTGGATATCCTGGTCAACAACGCCGGGGTTACCCATCTGCCCGCCTTGCTGGAGGACGTCAGCGAGCAGGATTTCGACCGCGTGTTCAACGTGAACATGAAGTCGGTCTATCTGACTGCCCGTGCGCTGGTGCCTCATATGAAAACCCAGGGCTCGGGCGCCATCCTCAACGTGGCATCGACCGCAGGGCTGTCGCCGCGGCCGAAGCTGAACTGGTACAATGCTTCCAAGGGCTGGATGATCACCGCGACCAAGACCATGGCGGTGGAACTGGCCCCGTCAGGCGTGCGGGTCAACGCGATCTGCCCGGTGGCCGGGGAAACGCCTTTGCTGAAATCCTTTCTGGGCGAAGACACGCCCGAAATGCGCGCAAAGTTCCTGGCGACCATTCCGCTGGGCCGGTTTTCCACCCCCGAGGATATGGGCAATGCGGCCTGTTTTCTATGTTCGGACGAGGCTGGCATGGTCACCGGCGTCGCGATGGAGGTTGATGGCGGGCGGTGTATCTGAATGCCTGTCCCCCAACCCGGCAGACCAGAGCCCGTTATGACACCCGGCCCCCGCAACCTCATCACCGATGTTCCCGGCCTCAGGGTCGGAAACGCGCAGGATCATGTACTGAAATCCGGTTCAACCGTATTGGTGGGAGAACGCGCCCTGACCGGGTCCTACTGCGTCATGGGAGGAGCACCCGGCACGCGAGAAACCGATCTGTTGGAAGCCGACAAAACGGTGGCGCAGGTCGATGCGATCGTTCTGTCGGGCGGTTCGACCTATGGGCTGGATGCTGCATCCGGTGTGGTTGCGGGGTTGCGCGAACAGGGGCGCGGTTTTCCGCTGCTGAACCTGCGTATACCGCTGGTGCCCGCCGCGATCATTTTCGATCTGCTTAACGGCGGAGAGAAGGACTGGCGCGACAATCCCTATCCGGCGCTGGGACGGCAGGCTTTGGATGATGCGCGCGCTGATTTCGAAATCGGCAGCGTCGGGGCCGGGACGGGTGCCTTGACCGGAACCCACAAGGGCGGGCTGGGATCCGCCTCGCTTGTTCTGGCTTCGGGCATGACTGTCGGCGCCTTGGTCGCGGTCAACCCGGTCGGTGCTGTCACCACACCCGGCGGCAGGCATTTCTGGGCCGCGCCGTTCGAGGTCGGGGAAGAGTTCGGCGGCCTTGGCCCCGATCCGCGTTCGGGGCTTGGGCGCCAGTTCACCAGCCTGAAGACCGCCGCGTTCGAGGACCTGGCCAACACCACGATCGGCATCGTCGCAACCGATGCCGCCCTGACCAAGGCGCAGGCCAAGCGCATCGCAACCGCCGCGCATGACGGCATCGCCCGGGCCATTGTGCCATCCCACTTGCCGAACGATGGTGACCTGATCTTTGCGGTTTCGACCAATGAGCGTCAGATCGACATGCCCGAACGCGATATCCTTCAGATCGGCCATGCCGCCGCGCTTTGCATCTCGCGGGCAATCGCGCGGGCGGTATATCATGCGACACCCGCGGACGGCGACCTTTTGCCGTGCTGGTCATCCCCTACAGGCAGAAACTGATCACAATTGCCTGAAGGGTGCGACACAGTGCCGGTACAAATCCCCTCGCAGGTTGACTATGCCGTCTGACAGCGTTCCTTTTGGGACAGCCGAACCAAATCTGGAGATTCCGCCATGAACCGTATTCTTGCCACCGCCCTTGTTGGCCTTCTGGCCGCGCCTGCCTTTGCCGAAGGTGATGCCGCTGCTGGTGAAAAAGAATTCAAGAAGTGCAAATCCTGCCACATGATCGAAAGCCCCTCGGGCGAAGCGATCGTGAAGGGTGGCAAGACCGGCCCGAACCTCTATGGTGTTGCCGGACGCCCCGCAGGTAGCGTTGAGGGCTTCAAGTACAGCGACAGCATGGTCGCCGCGGGCGAAAAAGGCCTGGTCTGGGACGAAGCCACGTTCAGCGAGTTCAGCATGGACCCCAAAGGGTTCCTGCAGACTTACCTGGACGACACCTCGGCCAAGTCTAAGATGACCTTCAAGCTGAAGAAGGGCAATGAGGACGTTTTTGCCTATCTGCAGAGTGTCGCAACCGAATAAGACGGCATCCCGTCCATCCGAAAGGCCGCACGCCCCTGCGGCCTTTCGTGCGATTGAACGACGCGCAAATCAGCGTCACTTTGACAAGGCGGGTGATCTGTACGGTCATGCCGAACCTTGACGAGAAAACCGACACAAGAACAGAGCCAGACCGGCCGCCCCAAGTCCGTCAGCGTCATACGCGCAGAGAACGGCAACAGGAGAGTTTGACATGGGACTCATGATTCCGGCGTGGATCGACGGTGAACTGGCACCGGTCGACAAGCTGGAAGCCCACGAGAAGGGCCTCAAGCACAAGGCGGTGTCGGTCTTTGTCGTGCGCGGGACCGAGATCCTGATGCAGCGCCGGGCGCTGGGCAAGTATCACACACCGGGCCTTTGGGCCAATACCTGCTGCACCCATCCCGACTGGGACGAGACCTCGTCCGCCTGCGCCGTGCGCCGGATGAACGAAGAGCTGGGGATCACCGGGCTGTATCCCGAATACCGGCACCGGCTGGAATATCACGCCGACGTCGGCAATGGCATGGTCGAGAACGAAGTCGTGGACGTGTTTCTGGCCCATTCCCGAGGCCCGCTGGATGTCGCGCCGAACCCGGATGAGGTTATGGACACCCGCTGGGTCGATTATCACGATCTGTTGGCCGAGGTGCACCGCCACCCCGACCGTTTTACCCCGTGGCTGAAGATTTATCTGCACAACCACGCCGACACGATCTTTGGGCCTGACCTGATCATCTCGGCCAAGTCCTGAGGCTTGCGCGCCGCCTTTGCGCCTGCTTTTTTGAGCGCAGGCAAGGGGAGAGACGAGATGACGGTTCTGATCGCCGGTGCAGGTATCGCGGGATTGAGCCTGGGGCTGACGCTGCACCAGATCGGCGTACCCTTTCGCATTTATGAATCAACCCGCGAAATCCGGCCTTTGGGCGTGGGCATCAACCTGCAACCCAATGCAGTGCGGGAGCTTTTTGACCTCGGCCTGAGCGCTGAGCTGGATGCAATCGGCGTCCGAACCCGGCAATACGGGTTCTATTCCAAGCTTGGCAAAACCATCTGGGAAGAGCCGCGCGGCACCTGGGCGGGCTATGCCTGGCCGCAATACTCGGTGCATCGCGGGCGGCTGCAAATGATGCTTTACCATGCGCTGGAGGCACGCGCGGGAACCGGCTGTATCGAAACCGGCGCGCGGGCGGTCGGGTTTGACGGGGCCGCTCTACTGCTGGAGGACGGGCGGCGCATTGAAGAGTCGCTGCTGATCGCGGCGGACGGCATTCATTCGGCCATCCGGGCGCAGATGTATCCGGACGAGGGCGCGCCGATCTGGAACGGGCGGGTGTTGTGGCGGGCAACCACACGCGCACCGGTCTGGTTCGGCGGGGCAGCGATGGTGATGATCGGCCACGACGATTTGCGGCTGGTGGCGTATCCGATATCCGATCCGGATGCCAACGGTCTGGCGGAGATCAACTGGATCGCGGAGAAGCGATTTCCGCTGGATGCGTCGTGGAAGAAAGAGGACTGGAACCGCGCCGCCAAAATCAACGATTTTCTGCCGGAGTTCGAAAATTGGATTTTCGACTGGATCGACGTTCCGGCGCTGATCCGGGGGGCGGATGTAGTTTTCGAATACCCGATGGTCGACCGCGACCCGCTGCCGCAATGGACCCACGGCCCGGTCACATTGATCGGGGATGCAGCGCACCCGACCTATCCGGTGGGCTCGAACGGCGCCAGTCAAGCCATCATCGACGCGCGGGTGATCGGGGCCAAGATGCTGAGCCATGGTGTGAACCCGTTGGCGTTGAGCGCCTATGAAGCCGAACTGCGCCCTGTCACCACCGCCGTAGGGCAGGCCAACCGGGCGGGCGGAGGCCCGGACGCTGTGCTGCAACGGGTCGAGGATCTGTGCGGCGGCGATTTCGAGGATATCGATCAGGTGATCCCAAAGGCGGACCTTGCGGCCCATGCGGAGAAGTACAAATCCATCGCCGGGTTCTCGATTGCCGAACTGAACGCGCGACCAAGAACGGTTCCCGAGGGGGCCTGGGTTGGAGAATAGGTTCTGCCTCTGTCGTACTCCATTGTACGAAGTATGATCTGCTTTGCGGACGAAGCACCAATTCGCCTCTCCTGCACCAATGGCCGGTTTAGGAGCTTTGCAATCGCATTGCATATCACCTCGGGCGGATTCCGGGCTTTCGCCGCAGACGCAGACTCACCCTAGAGCGATTACGGGAGCGACCATTCAGATACTGACGACTGCGTCGCCATCGATGGAAGCAAGTTCAAGGCAATGAAAAGCCGGAACCGGAACTTCACAACGGGCACCACCCAGTCCTCAAGCCGATCAGAAAGCAGCGACGACTGACTGCGCTCGATACCCTCGATAAATCCCGACATGCCTGCTCCTGCCGTTTCGACAAAGCAAATTTCACAACGGAGGTTTCACACAACCTCGGCCGTTTTTGGTACTGCACTGCAGGTGGCGTGATCTTTCTTTCCGAATGCGGGGATGACTAGTGGTGCAACTTCATGTGCGGTACACCGTCAGACGTTTTTTCTCGGGATGCGCCAACCGGGCCAACAACAGCCTTGATGCGCTTACGCAGGCCGGAAAAGCCGTCGAACTTCACGACGTCGATCGCTTCGTCCAGTTCCAGATCCAAACGGTACCAGCCCGGCCGAACCCGCTGGGCGGACTTAATTGTCGCACGAAAGGGCTGTGACAGATACTGACCGGCGACACGCCCGCCAGGATGCCAGCCATAAGGCGACCGGTCTCCTATTGCGGCGACCAGGGTATTCCAGTCTCGAAAACCGTGCTGTTTCGCCACTTGTTCCAGTGCTGCGGAGTGGCTGACGATCACTCCCTCCGCCGCAAGTCGCTTACGCAGTTCCCGGGCGAACAGCTTTGCCTGCACCGCCGTCAATTCGAGATCGGTCATGGCTGCGTCCCCACCCTGTCGTGCAGCAGGCCCCAGCGAAGTTTTCGGGTGCGCATGCTCTGAGCTAGTACGAAGCCCGTCAGACCCAGCAGCAGCCCTTCGGCAGCAGGTGCCGCGAACCAGATGCCCTTCTCTCCAAATGCCATCACCAAGGCAAACGTCAGTGGTATTGTGAAGAAGTAGGGCTTTGACAGGCTCAACACAGCTGCGCGCGTCGCATCTCCGATGGCCTGAAAATAGGACGCGATCATCATCAGAGGGCCTGTCAGAAAGAACATGGCGGTGAGGGTCGGCAAGATCCGCCCGACCTCGGCGACAACACCGGCATCCGACACGAAAGCAGATCCTATTTGCCCGGCGAAAATCGACATGGCGGCTTGCGCCGCCACGCAGTAGACAAGCGCCGCGATAATCGCGAACTTCAAGCTGCTGTCCGACCGGTGCCAGTTCCGTGCGCCAAAGTTGTTGCCGATGATGGTCTGCATTGCGTGCGAAAGCCCCAGAAGCGGGAAGAAAGAGAAGATCAGCACCCGCGTGATGATACCATAGGCCGACATCGTGTCGACAAAGTGGGGAGTGCCGCTCAGTTGCAGTGCGGCGATGACCGCGGTCGATACGAGTGCCAGCCCAACGAAGTTCAGGCTTTGAGGTGCGCCCAGAACGAGTATTCGGCGCCACCCGTATGTCAGCCTGCCCTGGGCGAGCGCCGACGGTGCGAGCTGAGTGTCGCTTCGAAAACGGAACGTCAGGAGGACGGCAAAGGCAAGCGACTGGGCCGCAACCGTGCCATAGGCCGATCCAGAAACACCCAACCCCATCTGTGCGATGAACAGGTAGTTGAAGCCAATGTTTGCAATCGAAGTCAGAAGGCTGACGACGGTCATGAGCCCAATCCGGCCCTCGTTTCTCAGCGCGTCGGAATTTACCGACAGGATATAGAGGACAGGCGAGAAAAGCACCGTGATACGCAGATAGGTCAGCGCCATTCCGGCCAGCTCTTCTGACCCGCCGGTTACGGTCGTCGTAAACCACGGACCGAAAATGAGAAACAGGAGGATCAGCCCGCCGCTTGCAAGCAGGGCAAGTCCGTGCGCCCCCGCGAATATGGAGCGTGCGGCTTCAATATGGCCTGCCCCGAGGTGGCGGGCCAGCACGCTCGACATGCCGCTGGAAACCAGGGTCGCAATTGCGCCGATCAAAATATACGCGGGGAAAACCGCCGTGATTGCCGCGAGCGCCGCAGCACCGACGAAATATCCCAGAAACAGGGCATCGACGATGGCAATCAAGCCGTTCAGGCTCATGACGAAAATGATCGGAAGGGCGGTTCTCGCATAAAGACCACAAATCGATGCACTCAGGAACGTGTTCGGGAGGGAGGCTGACACGGCTCTGGATTCCTCTGACAAGATCGCGCTTATCAAGATGGGAACCCGCATTGCCATCCGCGCGAACTGCTCGGAGGATCAGAAAGAAAGTTCTATGCAGCACTTCACCAAGACAGAATTGTCAGCGGGTGGCGGGCGTCTGCGGCCTGCTACCTAGCTATCTGCGCATTGTCGATCCGTCAAGCCGGTGGCACGCCATCGAGGAGCTACACCTATTGGTCGCCCTCAAGTCTTGCATTCCAGAATGCTACCAATCGTGCATGGCGTGAAACATCCTGGTCAGGGCCATCTGAACCTCCCCCACTGAATTGGCCCGCCGTTATGTTTAGGGAAACGAAGGATCAGAATGGCCAATAAACGACAAAAGCCTGCATCGACCTGGTCCGCGAAGAATTGGGTGTCTCGAAGCCGTCGTTCAATGGCTAACTATGGTAGAAAGGCCTTTTCGCAGTGCCGCCAGTCGTTCCAGAACAGCGCTGTGCTTCTCATCAAGCTCTGCTCTGAGCCGGTCAATGTGTTGCAGCTTCTCTGTCAATTTATCTATGCCGCCGTCGCATGGACCAGAGCCCTCGTCGGAAAGGCAGGCACTCATGGCCCGTATTTCGCGCGTAGAAAAGCCCGTCGCAATGAAATCGCGGATCCGGCCAGCCCTTCGAAGATCGGCTTCGCCGTAGCAACGATACCCGTTCGGCGCTCGTCCAACTTGCAGCAAGCCTTTTTTCTCGTAGTGGCGCAACATGCGCTGCGTGATCCCAAGCCGCTCTGCAGCTTCCTTTGCGTGCATGTGGGAACCCTCCGCTAGACCCGACAGAGATGTAAGTCACATACGTGACAGTCAAGGGTGAACCGGATGGTTTGTTGCAATCATCCGGACCCCAAGAGATCAGCTTCGCAGCGACCAACCGCCATCGACGGTCAGAACTTGTCCTGTCAGCCATTCATTTTCGGCGCTCCCGAGGTGTAAAATCCAGGGTACGATGTCAGCCGTCACGCCGCGACGTCCCAGCGGGATTTGGGCGGCTTCCCGTTCCTCAACCTGCTGCGCCATCTCTTCAGGCAGACCCATGAAGCCAGTCAATGCCCCACTTTTGACCGGCCCCGGCGCTATCGCGTTCACACGAATTCCGTCACCAGCAAGCTCAACAGCCCAGGATTTGGTCAAATACTCCAGGGCTGACTTTGTCGCGCCGTAATGCGCCAGCATCGGTGCTGCGTTCCGTGAAACCGCTGTTCCGATATTCACGATTGCGCCCTTACTCTCTTTCAGCGCTGCCTTGCCCGCCTTTACCAATTGCGAAGGTGCGCCGATGTTTATAGCTGACATTTTTGCGATAATATCCACGTCATAGGCATCGATGGGAAGAGGTTGCCCTGCACCGGAATTGTTGACAATCAGATCGATACGCCCCCAACGAGATAGTGCGGCTTCAACGATCCGTGCCCCGCTAGTCCGGTCGGAGCTATCTATTTGCAGCACTTCGTTGTTATCGCTCGCAGCCGCCATTGCCGCCAACTTGTCCGCGTTTCGGCCGGTGATCAGTACATTCGCACCCTGCTTTGCAAGCTCGGTCGCTGCCGCCTTGCCAATACCAGAGCTGCCTCCGGTAACAATTGCCACCTTACCCTGCCATGCACCATTCTGTGTCACTTCTCTTCATCTCCATCCTTGGATCAATTCGTGTCGATCGGAGATGTGCCTAGCGCCTTGACACTAGCGTCAAGGTCAAGCGCTTTTCATAGCGTTGGTTGGGAGCCTATGGAGGTTCGGGCATATGTGCATTTCGGGTCCCGGCCGGACTCTGTTGAAAAACTCGGTTATCGGGCAAATTCGGGTCAAAATGCCCCTACAGGCCCGTTGGGAGCTTTCGGCTGAGGGGTTCGGCCAACTCCGACACTGACCGCTTGGGGATGCGCTCAACCGGTTCGGGACGAGGCATTGTCGATCCGTCAAGTCGGTGGCAGGCCATCGCGGAGCTGCACCTTTTGGCTGTCCTCAAGTCTTGCATTCCAGAAGCCACCAATCGTGCATGGCGTGAAACATCTTGGTCAGAGCCATCGCCTTTTCGGTGGCCGTATACTCGACCCGCGGTGGCACTTCCGGAAACACCTTTCGGGTGACCAGCCCATCGTCCTCCAGCGCCCGAAGTTGCCCGGTCAGCATGGTCTGCGTTATCCCGTCCACGTCCCGCCTGAGCTCGCCGAAGCGCTTCGTGCCCTGGAAGATCAGCACCTGAAGTATGATCAGTTTCCATTTGCCACCGATCAGGCGAGCGATTTCGGGCATGGGGCAGCGCTCGGCAAAGGCATCGCCCGACGGCCGTGGTTCGTCCCTGTTGCTTATGGTGACATTCATGGCGGCCTCCACAGTACTGATTTGCTACCAACTACCATTTTATGAGTATCCTCACAAATCAAACCTTTTGTATGGAATTTTACCGGGTTGCCCCATCGCGCGGCCGAGAAATTGCCACCAATAGTAGCAATTATCTGACTAAGTATGAAAAAAATGCCGTCTTTTCAATTTGTTGTAATACCCCATATTGCTGGCACGCAAACAGAAACAGGGAAGAACAAACCATGCTTTTGGAAGGGAAAACCGCAATCGTTCTCGGTGTGAACGGGCATATAGGACGTCATGTAGCGGAGCGTTTTTTGCGGGAAGGAGCGATCGTGTTCGGTGCCGGTCGGAACGGTGCCAATGCACCTATCGCTGAAAAGCTTGCCGATTACCGAGATATTGACGCCATCGACACTTCGGCGGTGTCCGACTTTGTGGACGCAGTCTGGGACAGGCAAGGCCGCATCGACGTTGTGGTGAACCTCGCAGGCGCACGACCCACGGACTATCATCACGGCAAACCGAGCGTCGAGGTATCCTCTGAGCAGTTCCTTCTGCCACTGTCCATCGACACCTGCGCTCAATTCAACTCGGCCAAAGCGGCCTATCCTCACATGGCCCGGCAGGGATTTGGTACGGTGATCTTCAACACCTCGACCCTGGCCAAGGTCGGAGCACCCTGGTCAGCGGCGGCTTCGGCCTCACATGCCGCGACCGAAGGGTTGATGCGCGTGCTGGCGCATGAATGGGGCCCGACGGGTATTCGGGTTCTCGGCGTACGGTCCGAGGCGATGCCGGAATCGCCGACCATTGACTACACATTCAAGACGATGGGCGGGCAGATCGGCCTCGATTACGCGGGCATGAAGGATTTTGTCGAGCAGAACAAGACCGCGCTCAAACGCCTGCCATCTGCCGAAGACACTGCCGGGGTCTTCGCCTTTGCCGCGTCCGACCTTGCTGCCTGCATGGCAGGCACCATGCTCAACCAATCGGCGGGGCATATCCTGGAATGACGGCGACTGGCGGAACTCACGGCAATCAGAGATCAGGGATTACCGCTGATCCGAAGTGCCGGGTATCCAGAAGGCAAACCGGTTCCTTTGCCTCGAACGGGTAGTCTTCAGGCCGGTTCAAAAGAGCCCACGATCGAAGCGACAGAAGGGTTTTCAGCTTTTTGACGGGTCTGAGCCAGAAGCGATAGCCTGAAGAAGCCTCGGGCGGTCCGCCTCGTAGGCTTGGGCAAATGAAGCCGGTGCCGTGGTGTCTGGGTCGTGCTTGGCCCCCCAGTAGGCCATCTCGACCAACACCGGCACAAGCGCCAGCCCGGCCGCCGTCGGCTCGTAACGGATCTGTCGGCTGTCGCCTTCGACACGCTGTGACGTAATCAGCCCTGCCTGGGTCAACTTGTCGAGCCGGTCGGCCAGAATATTGGTCGATATTTTTTCCTCAGATGCCTGGAACTCTCTGAA
This sequence comes from Ruegeria sp. CI1, assembly GCF_056536925.1. NCBI lineage: Bacteria > Pseudomonadati > Pseudomonadota > Alphaproteobacteria > Rhodobacterales > Roseobacteraceae > Ruegeria > Ruegeria sp. CI1. The sequence continues at coordinate 57,268 of NZ_JBQFQP010000004.1, forward strand.
TCCGTGTTTTCCCTGAAACAACAGGTCCCGCAGAATAAGTAGCGTCCAACGGTCACCGAAGATCTCAAGCCCGAAGTTGATCGGACAATGTGAACGTAACTCACGGGACGGTCTGACCATGTGAATCCCCAAAATTATCACTTGCATTATGCAAGTAATCTAAGTACCACTTGCATTATGCAACCTATTTTGGAGAGCCCGCAATGGCAAGAAAATTCTGGTTCGCCTTTGCTGCCTACGTCGCGCCGACCTTCCCCCTTGGCTATCTGTGGCACTTGTCTTTCTTTCAGCACCGCTATGACGCGCTCGGCTTGTATCGAGAGGAGGTGATCATCCCTCTTGGCCTCGCTGCGATGGTCGCGCAGGGGCTGGTGTTTGCTTATACCTACCCCCGGCTCTTCAGCACCGCGGCCACGGATTGGCTGGTTAGTGCGTTGAAGTTCTTCCTTATTTTTGGCCTGCTTTCCTGGTCGTTTCAGGTTCTACCGGTCGCAGCCAAATACAACATGGTATCGGCAATCTCATTCATCACACTCGAGACAGTGTTTACGTTTCTACACTTTGCGGTAACGGCGCCGCTCATTGCCCTGGCGTGGCGGCAAAGCTCACCCTTGGCCGCATCCAAGGCAGTTTCTCTTTGATGAGTCCTGCGAGCTGAGTGGCAATGACCGAACTCGGCGGCCCGGAACACAACCTGAATCAGGAAACAGAAATGACATTGACCATCCACACAATCAGCGGCGCACCACGGCCCTGGCGGGTGCTTGTGGCTCTTGCGCTAAAAGGCATCCCTTGGGAACAGCACGTGCTGCGTGCCTCAGCCGGAGAGCACAAATCCGAGCCTTTCCTGTCGCTCAATCCCCGCGGCACCGTCCCGGTGTTGGAAGCGGACGGCATCGTCATCCGCGATTCGATAGCCGCACTTGCGTGGCTGGATCGACGTTTTCCCGAACCTCCACTCTTTGGCGCGACACAGGACGAGGCCGCGCGAATCTGGCAGATCACCATGGAAGCCTGCGATTATGTGCGGGAGGCCAACCGCGCCGTACTGGTGCCGGTCCTGCTGCAGCGCCTCGACCCGGAACCGGGCAGCGAAGAAGAAAAGGCGCTGATCGGGGCCAGCGAGAAGCTGCATTCGGAATGTCGCTGGCTTGAGAGCCTGCTCGCGGAAGGCCCCTATTTGGCGGGAGATGTACCGAGTGCGGCAGACGCTGTCGTGTTCCCGGAAATCCGCCTTATCCAACGGGCGGTCGAAAACCACCACAAGGTAATGGACCGGCTCGGTTTCGGCTATCCGCCAGACCTCTATCCAAGGGTGTCCGATTGGAAAGCCCGGATGAGCGAGCTTCCCGGTATAGAGGAGACGTTGCCACCACATTGGAATGAAAAGGAGGCAGTACCGTCCATGCGAAACTATAAAAAGTCACTCACGGTCGCGGCCACGCCGGAACAAGCCTTCGAAGCACTGACAATGGGGTTCGAACACTGGTGGACCACACCTGATCAGCCGATCCGAAATGAGGGCGATCGGGCCAGATTCACCTTTCCGCCGGGCCGGTCGTACTGGACTTTCGAAGCCAGGCGGCTTGTTCCCGGCAAACTGGTCGAGTTGGAATGCGTCGAGGCGCTGCACCTGCATGAAGGCAAGCCCAGGGAGATCGAGACAGAATGGCTCGGCACGCGGACGATCTGGACAATTTCGCCCGAAGAAAACGGCGCTAGAATCCGCTTCGAACATGTCGGACTTGCCCCCAACTTGCATTGCTACGAGGTTTGCGAAGCAGGATGGGACAGGTTCTTTGTCGATAGCCTGAAGGCCTATCTCGATACCGGCACGGGTATGCCGCACCGTGCATGAGATAGGTCGGTCGTAAGGGCAATGGAAAAGGCTGTTTGCCAGTGAACGTCGTCGATCAGATAACCATGCGGCTGCTTGAAGGGGCAGGAATCGGTCCAGGCATGCGCGTGCTTGATATCGGTTGCGGAACGGGCGCGGTGTCATTCATGGCGGCGGAACGCGTCGGATCGCACGGTCAGGTGATCGGTCTTGATCGGGACGCCGGCGCATTGCAATTGGCGCGCGCCAGACAAATCGAACTGGGATTGCTCAATATTTCCTTCCGTGAGGGAGGCTTTGACGCGGCAGGAGTCGGGAACGAATCCTGCGACGCCACCATCGGGCGGCGTGTGCTGATGTATCAGTCAGATCCTGTGGCCGCGGTACGCAGCCTTGTTCGTGTCGTCAAGCCGGGCGGGCGGGTCTTGTTCCATGAACATGACCTGACCACGATCGAACAGGTCGGAGCGCCTTGGCCGCTGCATGATCGGGTCAGAGGCTGGTTGCGCGATATGCTGTCGGCAGAAGGTGCCGACATCCACATGGGCCACCATTTGCACTCCGTTCTATCGAAAGCAGGACTGGAGGTAGAAGAATTCCGTGCCGAAGCGAACCTTCTGACACCCTCGTCCCGCTACCCGATTGCTTCGATCGTCCGCGCGGCGCTTCCGCGCCTTGAACGGTTCTCGATTGCATCGAAGGCCGACATCGATATCGATACGCTCGATCAACGGCTGATTGACGAGCGCCGGTGCGCCCAAGCGATCTGCGTATGGGAGATTGTATTCTGCGCCACGGCACGGAAGCCTGCCAGGGACGGGTCGGCGCGGCAGCTGCGCTCCCTGGAAAAGAGGAAGCGCAGATGAGACTCTTCTTGCTCGGCGCAAACGGCCGAACCGGCCGCGAGCTCATCCGCCTAGCTCTGGAAGGGGGCAACAGCGTCACGGCGCTGGTGCGGTCCAGGGACAGGCTTTCCGATATCCACCATCGGAATCTGACGATCCACGCGGGCAGCGCTTGCGATACCGAAATATTGGCGGCGCGGGTTCTTCAGTGCGCCGTGCCGCGCTCCATCGAGGCGGCACGGCGCATGGAACAGATCATCTGTGCTGCTACAGTCGACTGGACAATCGTGCGCACCGGCTTCCTCAAGAACGGGATTGACGGAACTTGCCGGACCGAGGTGGGCTCTCTTCCCGCGGAGGCCAGGGCAGTTTCACGCACTGCGCTTGCGCGATTTCTCCTCTCGGAGATAAGGCAGCCCTGTCAAGTTCGGAAAGTCGTCGGTCTGTGCGGCCTAGTGTCAATGCGTTACGAGCTGAGTATTCTCACATGGCTGCCAATGGAGCTTTAAGCAAATGTGCCATGCTCGGCGGCGCTCGCCCGCGAATACATGGATACATTGCGCCGACAGGTGGTTTTCCACGTTCTCTGAGTGCAATCCGTATTCCTAAAGTTACCAAACATCGCCGAGTTTCGTTAGATGATCCTCTGTTCGAGTTCAGAAGGATCTTCAACCTCAACGTGCCAGTAAGCACGCGCTTGAGGAGAAAGCTTGTCGAGTATCCGCTGAAAGTCCCTCGCATTTACGTGCCGCCGCAATGCCCAAGCCACCGCTTCGATGGCATTGTCAGGTGTGAGGTTGTGATGTTTTCGGACGGCTTTGACTTCATCGATGAGAGAAGCACGGTCACCGAACGGAAGCGGTTCTTCCGAGATGTCCCAATCCTTCACGAAAATCGCACGGGGCACACACGGGAGCACACTGGCGAAATCTAGCCCCTCCTGAGCAGTTAAACGCCGCCGAAACACCTGGAATACCGCATCAAGCGCTGTGTAGGCGTTGTTGTCAGACACCAGGCACATTCTTTCTTTGGCATCGTCAAGCAAAGCACGCCATTCCTTCGTGGCGTGCCGGTATGTCCATGGCATCGGCATTTTTTTCCAAGGCAAAAAGAACCGCCTTGGACTGTAGCTTGGCAACGTGGAAACGGGCAAGTGAGCAAGTGAGCAAGGCGAAGAATGCAGTCGCTCATCCATCCCAAAAACAAGATCGGGCCAAGCGATATGTTGCGACGCGCCGAAATGTGGCATCTGGTGCCTTTGGCTGGCGTCCAGTTTACCCGCTCCTCGATGGTCGACACGGCTCGCAGCGAAGCGTCGCTTGATTTTCGCGCGTAGAGTGGCCGACAATGACCGAACTGATGACACATGCAGCTTCACGGCCCCCGCCATGCCGCGTCTGCGTGAAGTTTCTGCTCATGCTGTAGCGGCAACTGCACCAGTCCGCTTTTCCCGCGACCCAATAATTGCCCCGGCGAAAATGCTGCGCGCTCGATAAAGATCCGGATCAACGGGCTGCGCCACGGCAACGACAAGTGGAGACGTACGGCGGGAAAGGGTCGGCCTCGCCTTACGCAATGACAGCTATTGTGCGCATAGCGTCCGTTCGGACCCTACGCAGCATGAGGTAGTTTGGGCTGATATTGTTGAAAAACTCGAAAATTTCACGTTCTCGATTTTCGCAAGACGCCAGAGCATCAGAAAAGTCGCCGCTGTTTGCGCCCAGCTGGTCATGAGCGCCTCATACATCGCCGCACCCGTGTTTTGGCCGACCCCTTAGCCAAATTTTCGGGCTGGCATTCTATGGCCTGCTTTTTCGCTGACTTTTGGCAAAATCTGACTTTTTCAACAGTATGGGTTCACTACCGGCATTCGCCGCCTGATCACGAGTGACTGGTTCGGGGAACACCGCCGTTCGCCGCGCAGCGCACGAACGGGTACGACGCGGGACAAAGTGTGCGTTCTCTGCAATCACACCAATGGCTGCTGGATGCGGTTACCTGCAGGTCGCCCAACTCCAACAAACTCTGGGGCGTGTTTTTGCATAGTGCTGGATTTCTCGACGCTTGTGTCGTCAATAACAGCTTGCCGTTAAGTCGTTAAGCTGTTGACCCAAGTTAAATCGCTTGATTAAACAATCGAACCCAATTTGCAGTTGCAAGTTCAAGTCTATAGAGAGTTCAGAAACATGGCAGATAATGCGCACGGGGGCCACGCGGACCCACATTGGTTTGTGTCTCCAGGCGACGGCGATTATCTGGCAATCGTTGTTCTCGTTATTGTCGTTGGCGGGCTCTACGGTATCGTATACCTCTATGCCGCGTTCGACCGCTGGGCGGAACATAAGGCCCAAGGGACACCGCTTGCGAAGACCATTCCAACCTTGTTGGCGATAGCACTGATTTACGAAATCTTTCCTGTAGATCATTTTCACCCGCTGCTGCCCTTAAGCGCCATTCTCATTGCCCTTATGGCTGATTGGTCTCGTTTTCATCTGAATTTCAAAGCTGATGCCGGTCCATCTGCTCCACCTACCACACCGCTTGAGGAGGGGGAGAACGACGATGTTTGAGCTTATGTTCACGTCCTTTCCTGCAGTGATCCGCTATTTTCAATTGCGGCGTCGCGGTGAAGCAATAACCGTTTGGAATATGAAAACGGCCGTGTTTTTGTGGGCAATCATGGCCTTCGCTGTTTTCACGATTGTCTTTTACTATCACCCAAAAACTTACGCGGGCGTGGTGCCCTTCCGTACCGTGTCTGTCGTTGCGCAAACCACTGGCCCAGTGACTGAGGTTGCTGTCGTCAACGGCCAGCGGGTTGAGCCGGGTGACCTGCTGTTTCGCATCGAAGATAGTGCCCAACGCGCAGCTTTGGCGGAGGCAGAGGCGCAACTAGCTGTGATTGACGCCGAAGAGATTAAGGCAGAGGACAATAAAAAGGTCGCACAAGCGGGCGTGGCCGAAATCGAGGCCCGTATTGTTAGCCTGGAAAACGATCTGGGCGATGCTCAAGCCTTGGTCAATCGCGGGGTAGGAACGACGAATACTGTCATCGAAGCGACCGCTGCCTTGGAAGCTGCCGAAGCCGACCTGCAGGCAGCAAAATCGCAACTCGACCTCGCTTTGGTCGAAATTGAACAAAGCCTCCCGGCAGAACGCCAGGCGATTAAGACTACAATTGAGCAGGCAAATACCGCACTCGCATTTACCGAAGTCAGAAGTCTGGTTCGAGGAACCGTCACACAGCTTGCTCTGAGCGTTGGCAGCCCCGCGACGACACTGGTTGTTCGCCCGTCGATGATTATCATTCCTGACCGTCAGGAAGATTTACCGGTCCGTGTCGTGGCCGGATTCTCTCAGGTAGCCAACTCCACGATTTACGACGGAATGCCGGTAGAGATTGCATGCGAAACCAACGCCAATATTGCATTCCGAAACGCAATTTTCCCGGCTCATATCGTTTCTGTGCAACCAGCAGTCGCGACTGGTCAGGTAGTGCCAAGCGGAGACTTGCTTGAGCTGAACAAAGCAGCATATCGTGGCAGCGTTCAGGCCTTTATTGAATTGGTGCACAAAGAACACGAAGCCATGTTGCTCGACGGATCAGGCTGCATCGTTCAAGGATACACAAATAACATCGACGGAACTTTTGGGCATATCGTTGCTGCGACCGGCGTGGTCAAAGCTGCCGGGTTGCGCATTAAGGTGCTTGGGTCAATTTTGATGGGAATTGGTTTGGCCGGTGGTGGTGGGCATTAGATCTATTTTTTGCAAGTTCGAGTTTGTGGTTTGCGGACATTCACCATGAAAGCCACAAAGGTCATTTCGGACTCAAACTGGATGTCCGATCCGTACGCCTAAAACATCATCGCCGCATGAACCGCCTTCTGCCAGCGGGCATAGGCTGAATCTCGGTCGCTTTGGGCCATTTCCGGTTCGAACCGGCGATCCAGCGCCCAGGTGGCAGCAAAGCCCTCCTGATCGGGGTAAACACCTGCCTGCATCCCCGCCAGCCACGCGGCGCCCAGCGCGGTGGTTTCCTGCATGACCGGCCGGTCGACGGGCGCGCCCAGAAGGTCGGCCAGCCCCTGCATCGCCCAGTCCGAGGCGCTCATGCCGCCGTCGACGCGCAGGATCACATCCGTTTCGGCACCCCAGTCGCCCTGCATCGCCTGCCACAGGTCTCGGGTCTGATAGGCGATGCTTTCCAGCGTGGCACGGGCAATCTCGGCCCTGCCGGAATTGCGGGTCAGGCCAAACATCGCCCCCCGGCAGTCGGGATTCCAATAGGGCGCGCCGAGACCGGTGAAGGCCGGCACAAGCACGACTTTTTGCGTCTGATCGGCCCGTGCTGCCAGCTCGCCGCTTTGCGCGGCATTGTCGATGATTTTTAGCGCGTCGCGCAGCCATTGCACCGCTGCGCCGGCGATAAAGATCGACCCTTCAAGCGCATAGGTTCGCTTTCCGCCCAACTGATACGCGATGGTTGTCAGCAGACGGTTGTTTGACAATACCGGCTCGGCCCCGGTGTTGAGCAGGGCGAAACAGCCGGTGCCATAGGTGGATTTCATCATTCCCGGCGCAAAACAGGCCTGCCCGATGGTGGCCGCCTGTTGATCGCCGGCAACGCCGAGGATCGGTATTTTACCGCCCAATAGTGTCGTGTGCCCGAAATCGGACGCACAGTCGCGAACTTGCGGGAGCATGGCCGTGGGGACGTCGAGCAGATCGCAGATTTCTGTGCTCCACATCCCCTTGTGGATGTCGAACAGCAGGGTGCGGGCGGCGTTGGTGGCGTCGGTGGCGTGCATCCGGCCTTCGGTCAGCCGCCAGACCAGGAAGCTGTCGATGGTGCCAAACAGAAGTTCACCCTTCTCGGCGCGTTGACGTGCGCAGGGGATCGAGTCGAGAATCCATTTCACCTTGGTGCCGGAAAAATAGGGATCAAGCAGCAGACCGGTCTGGTGAATGATGTCGTCTTCGCATCCAGCCTGACGGTAACGGTCACAGATCGCCGCTGTTCGCCGGTCCTGCCAGACGATAGCCCTGTGGATGGGCTTGCCTGTTGCCTTTTCCCAGACCACGGTGGTTTCGCGTTGGTTGGTGATCCCGATACCCGCCACCTGCGCGGGGGTGATGCCGTGGGTGTCCATCACCTGACGGCAGGTTTTCAGAACGCTGTCCCAGATTTCGTCTGCATCATGTTCGACCCAGCCTTCCTGTGGAAAATGCTGGGCGAACTCGACCTGAGCGGTTGCCACGCGCTGCATGTCCTGGTCGAACAGAATGGCCCTTGTGGATGTGGTTCCCTGATCGATGGCCATGACATAGGTCATCGGCACCCTCCCCTTGTCACTTTTGGGAGGACACTAGACCGAAGCGGCGCATTTGCGCCAGACCCGAGTTCAGAGGGCGGGAACCTCGACATTGTCGATCAGGCGGATGCCGTCGGCCCACCCGGCGGCCAACAGGCGCGCGGATTCGGTGGGGCGGTCCAGCGGCGCCAAGGTATGGGCGCTGCGCAAGTCGAAATATTCGATTTGCGTAAACCCCGCGCTGTGCAGTTCAGCAATCGCCGCCTTGGCCAGTGGCGCGAAACTCTCTCCTCTTGTCAGGGCATCCGCGACCGATTGCATGACCGGGTTCAGCCGGGCGGCCACGATCAGCCCTTCGCCAGACAGGCGCAGGTTGCGTGACGACATGGCCAGACCGGAGGGTTCCCGAACGGTCGGGCATCCGATCACGTCGATAGGAATGTCCAGATCGCGCGCCATGCGACGGACGACCATCAGCTGTTGAAAATCCTTCTCGCCGAAATAGGCGCGGCTGGCCTGTGTCTGCAGGAAAAGCTTTGCCACCACCGTGGCAACCCCGTCGAAATGACCGGGGCGAAACTCGCCCTCCATCACGTCGGTCAGACCAGCGACGGACACGTTTGTCGAAAAGCCTTCGGGGTAGATTTCTGCAGGCGCCGGGACATAAATCACGTCGACGCCGAATGGGGCAAGTTTTTCGGCATCCTCGACCTCGGTCCGGGGATATTTCTCCAGATCTTCGGGGTTGTTGAACTGCTTGGGGTTCACAAAAATCGTCACGATCACCCGGTCGCATTCGGCGCGGGCAGCTTCGGCCAGCGACAGGTGTCCCTGATGCAATGCCCCCATGGTGGGCACCACCCCGATAGTTTCACCGGCACGGGTCCAGGCGGTTGTTTTGGCACGCAGATCGGCCAGGTGGCGCAGAATGGGTGCTGTCATTTCGACGAGCCTCTGTCGGGTGCGTGATCGGCAAACACATGTTCGGCCGCGGGGAAAGTGCGGGCGCGCACCTCGGCTGCGTATTCGGCAATCGCCGTCTCAGCCAAGGGGCCAAGCTCGGCGAAGCGTTTGACGAATTTCGGTTTGAAGGCGGTGAAGAACCCAAGCATATCGTCCACCACAAGGATCTGGCCGTCGCATCCCGTAGAGGCGCCGATGCCGATGGTCGGGATCGGCACTTCGGCAGTGATCCGGTCGGCCAGACCTTGAGGCACCTTTTCGAGCACGACCGAGAACGCACCGGCCTCGGCCACCGCGCAGGCATCGGCCAGCACCGCTTCGGCCTGCGCATCGCGGCCCTGCACCTTGTAGCCGCCCAGCGTATTGATCGATTGCGGGGTCAGGCCGATATGCGCCATAACCGGAATGCCGCGCTTGACCAGAAAGCGGATGGTTTCGGCCATCTCGACCCCGCCTTCGAGCTTGACCGCCCCTGCCCCGGTTTCGGCCATCAGACGCGCGGCGTTGCTAAATGCCTGCGCCGGTCCTTCCTCGTAGCTGGCAAACGGCATGTCGATGACCATCATCGCCTTGTCCAGCCCGCGCGCGACGGCCCGCCCGTGCAGGATCATCATCTCCATCGTGACGCCAAGGGTCGAGGTCAGGCCATGCAGCACCATGCCGACGCTGTCACCGACCAGAACAAAATCGCAATGGGCATCCATCAGCCGGGCCATCGGAGTGGTATAGGCGGTCAGACTGACCAGCGGTTCGCCACCTTTGCGGGAACGGATGTCCTCGGCGTTGGGGGCTTTCTTGCGGGCTGTGGCGCTCATAATGGGTCCTGCGGGATTGGTTCGCTGCAGCGCGGCATAGCAGATGGGGCGTTTCAAAGAAAGCGTTTTGCGCCAACATTCCCTTGATTGGTCCGAGGTTTGAGAGGAGATTGAAAGACAAATGACCATCTCTGCGAGTCCGGTCATTCGAAAAAAGGGGAGAGTTTTCATGGGACAACCGATGTTTCGCACCTTTGCCTCGGCGCTGGCGCTGGGGGCCGGCCTGTTTGCGACGCAGGGCTGGGCACAAACCGATATCACCATCGCGACACAGCTTGAGCCACCGCATCTGGACCCGACGAGTGCAGCAGCCCAGGCCATCGATACCGTGGTTTATACGAACGTGTTCGAAGGGCTGACCCGTTTCATGGGCGATGGATCGATTGTACCGGGGCTGGCAGAAGGCTGGGAGATTTCCGAGGACGGCACCGTCTATACCTTCAAGCTGCATGATGGCGTGACCTTCCATGACGGCAGCGCGATGGATGCCGAGGACGTCAAGTTCAGCCTCGACCGCGCCCGGGCCGAGGACAGCGCCAATGCACAAAAGGCGCTGTTTGCCGGAATCACCGAGGTCGAGGTCGTCGATCCCCTGACCGTGAAGGTGACGCTTGATGGCCCGAACGGCAATTTCCTATTCAACATGGCCTGGGGGGACGCGGTGATCGTTGCGCCCGAAAGCATCGAGAACATCAAGACCAATCCGGTAGGCACCGGCGCTTACAAGTTTGATGAATGGGTGCAGGGCGACCGGATCACTCTGGAACGCAACCCGGACTATTGGGGCCCGCAACCGGCGCTGGAAAGAGCGACGTTCAAATTCATCTCGGACCCGACCGCCGCCTTTGCGGCAATGATGGCCGAAGATGTGGACGTGTTCGAAAACTTTCCGGCGCCTGAGAACTTGCCGCAATTCGAGGCAGACCCACGGTTTCAGGTCCTGATCGGGTCCACCGAAGGTGAAACGATCCTGTCCACCAACAACAAGAAACCGCCCTTTGACGATGTCCGCGTTCGTCAGGCGATTGCACACGCTATTGACCGGCAGGCCATTATTGACGGGGCGATGTTCGGCTATGGCACGCCCATCGGCACGCACTTTGCGCCCCACAATCCGGCCTATGTCGATCTGACCGGAATTTCCGGCTATGACCCCGAAAAGGCAAAAGCCCTGTTGGCCGAAGCCGGGCTAGCCGACGGGTTCGAAACCACGCTGCACCTGCCGCCGCCATCCTATGCCCGTCGCGGGGGCGAGATTGTCGCCGCACAGTTGGCCGAAATCGGCATCAAGGCCGAGATCATCAATGTGGAATGGGCCCAGTGGCTGGAAAGCGTGTTCAAGGGCAAGGATTTCGGCCTGACGATCGTCAGCCATACTGAACCAATGGACATCGGCATTTATGCCCGTCCGGAGTACTATTTCCAGTACGACAACCCCGAGTTTCAGGCGCTGATGGAAACCCTGAACAAGACGACCGATCCGGATGAGCGCACGAAACTGCTGGGCGACGCGCAGCGGATGATCGCAGAAGATTACGTGAACGGTTATCTGTTCCAGTTTGCCAAAACAGGCGTAGCTAAGGCAGGTGTTCAAGGATTGTGGGTCAATTCGCCAACGGCCGCAGTTGATCTGACCGGAATATCCTGGGCCGAGTGATAACACAGATGCGTAGCCCCCGTTCTGCGGGGCTTCGCTTGTTCTACTCCGCGAACTGGTAACAAGAGCATGATGATATCGGGTGTCCTTCGGCCTTTTGTCCACTTGATGGTCTTGACCGCGCTCAGTTTGGTCAACCTCGCCCTTCCCGCCAACGCACAGGAGGAGCTGTCCGGGAATCTGGAGGTCATCACCACAACACCCGCTGCCCCCCTTGATGTCGGGGTCGGCATCAGGATCGATCAGATTGTCAACGTTGATCAGAAAGCGGAAAACTATGGTGCTGTCGCTGTCATAAGGGCTGAGTGGACAGATCCCGCACTCGCATTCGATCCAAACGAGATCGGGCGCGAAGTTCGGATATTAAAACCCAAGGCCCTAGCAGACTATGCATCGACCGTTGGCGCGATCATCCCGGTATTTGTAATCGAGAACCAGCAATCCAACCGCTGGATTCACCAATCCGCCGCGGCCATTCGTCCGGATGGAAGTGTGATCTATGTCGAGAAATCGTCACTAACGCTGCAGGCTCCGTACTTCGATTTCACCAAATACCCTTTCGACACGCAGCGTTTTCAGTTCGAGGTCAGTTCGGTTCTGCCCGCAAATTTCGTGACTTACCACCCCCTGAACGAATACTCCGGCCTCGGCGACCTGCTGGGTGAAGAAGAGTGGATTCTTGGAAACGCGCGCCTGACCAAAACCAATGTGCCGGGGATTTCAGGGAACGACAGCGATCAGATCACGCTGGTCTTCGAAGGAAGCAGGCACATTACCTATTACATCATACGGGTCTTCCTTCCGATGCTGGTGCTGATCACGGTCAGTTGGTCGGTCTTTTTCCTCGACGAATATCGCAAGCGGATCGAGATTTCTGGGGCAAACCTGCTGGTCTTTGTTGCATTCAACTGGGCCATATCGGCGGACCTGCCAAAGCTGGGCTATTTGACCTTTCTCGATTTCATCCTGCAGTGGATGTTCCTTGCCACGGGTGCGATCATCGTTTTCAACGTGGTCCTGAGTAAACTTAAACTGTCCGGGCGCGAGGACGCGGCCCGGAAGCTTGATAATTACGCCGTGAAATGGATCTATCCCATTGGCTATGCCGCCATTGTCGCCTATGCCGTCCTCAAGTTTCTGGTCACGCCTTAGATGCTGGACCCGAATGTAATCCCCGCCTAACGTGGCGCTGATGCTGCGCTACGCCCTCAAACGCCTGACCTCGCTGATCCTGAGCCTGGTGGTTGCCTCTGTTGTCATCTTCGCCGTGATCGAGGTGGCACCGGGGGATCCCGCATCATTCATGCTGGGGGTCAATGCGCAGCCCGATACGCTGGCCGCGCTGCGCGCTGAACTGGGCCTGGATGTGCCCAAGACACAGCGCTATTTCAACTGGGTCGGCGGGATGCTGAGCGGAGATTTCGGCACATCCTATACCTATCGCACGCCGGTTTCAGGCATGATCGCGGACCGGTTATGGGTATCGCTGCCGCTGGCGCTTTATGCCCTGGCGCTGTCGACTGCCATCGCGTTTCCAGCCGGACTTTATGCCGCTTCCCGGCGTGGCAAGGCCGGAGATGCCGCCGTGATGGGCGCGACCCAACTTGGCATCGCGGTCCCGAATTTCTGGTTCGCGATGATGCTGGTCCTGGTCTTTGCCATCAACTTGCGCTGGTTCAACGCGGGCGGGTTTGCCGGGTGGGAAAACGGTTTCTGGGGCGGGATGCACTCGCTGACGCTCCCCGCAGTTGCGCTGGCGCTGCCGCAGGCCGCTATTCTGGCGCGGGTGATGCGATCGGCGCTGCTGGACATTCTGGGCGAGGATTTCATGCGCACGGCCCGGGCCAAGGGGTTGAGCCGCCGTCAGGCGCTGTGGCGGCAAGGGGTACGCAATGCGCTGATCCCGGTGCTGACCATCATAGGGCTGCAGTTTTCCTTCCTGTTGGCAGGGTCGATCATCATTGAACAGGTGTTCTATCTGCCGGGGCTTGGAAGGCTGGTGTTTCAGGCGATTTCTTCCCGTGATCTGATCGTGGTGGAATCGGTGGTCATGCTGCTGGTCTTTGCGGTGATCACCGTGAATTTCTTGGTCGATCTGGCCTATGCCGCCGTCGACCCGCGTCTGAGGAGCCGCACATGAGCCGTAACCTGACCCTGGGCGCGGGCCTGTCGTCATTGGTGGTGCTGGCGGCGCTCATCTCGTTTGTCTGGACGCCTTATGACCACGCAACGCTGGATATCCCCAACAAGCTGCAAACGCCCACTGCGCAACACTGGTTCGGAACCGACCATTTCGGACGGGACATGTTCTCGATGATCATGGTGGGTGCCCGTACGTCGATTGCGGTCGCGCTGGTTGCGGTGGGCATCGGCATGGGTTTTGGCGTGCCGCTGGGCCTGACGGCGGCGGCACGCAAGGGATCATGGCTGGACGAGCTGATCATGCGCGGCAACGATCTGGTCTTTGCCTTTCCGTCTCTGGTCATCGCCATCCTGATCACTGCCGTCTTTGGCGCAGGTGCGGTCAACGCGATCATTGCCATCGGTATATTCAACATTCCGGTCTTTGCCCGCATCACTCGCGGTGCCGCGCTATCCTTGTGGGAGCGCGAGTTCATCATGGCCGCCCGTGTTGCCGGCAAGGGCGCGGCGCGGATTTCGGCAGAGCATATCCTGCCGAACATCGCCAACCTGCTGATCGTGCAGGGCACCATCCAGTTCAGTTTGGGCATTCTGGCCGAGGCCGGGCTCAGCTATGTCGGGTTGGGTGCACAGCCACCAACGCCCAGTTGGGGTCGGATGCTGGCGGATGCGCAGACCATGGTCAGCTTTGCGCCGCACCTGGCGCTGATCCCGGGTCTGGCGATTGTTCTTACGGTGCTGGGGCTGAACCTGATGGGGGACGGGTTGCGCGACTGGCTGGACCCGCGCATTCGGGTGGCGCGCGCATGAGCCTTTTGCAGATCGACACCCTGTCGCTGTCCATCCAGGGGACGAACATCCTGAATGGCGTCAGCCTTGCGGTCGAACCGGGCGAGGTGGTGGCAGTTACCGGTGAAAGCGGGTCGGGCAAATCGATGACCGCGCTATCGATAATGCAGCTGCTGCCAAACGGCGCCAGTACAAGCGGATCGATCCTGCTGGACGGGCAGGAATTGCTTGACCGACCCGAAGCCCAGATGTGTACCCTGCGTGGCGCCGGGATCGGCATGGTGTTTCAGGAGCCCATGACCGCGCTCAACCCGGTCATGACCATCGGGGATCAGGTGATTGAAACGATTCTGATCCACAAGGCGATGACCCCTGCAAAAGCTCGGGATCGCGCGCGTGAGGTGTTGACGCGCGTAGGCCTGCCGCCCGAAAGCTACCCGCTTGGTCGCTATCCCCACGAACTGTCGGGCGGACAGCGTCAAAGAGTGGTGATCGCGATGGCCATTGCCTTGCGGCCAAGGCTGCTGATCGCAGACGAGCCAACCACGGCTCTTGATGTGACCACTCAGGCGCAAATCCTCGATCTGCTGAAAGGGTTGGTATCCGAGTTCGGCATGGGACTGCTGATGATCACCCATGACCTCGCCGTGGTGGCCGATATGGCCGACAGGATCGTGGTCATGCGAGACGGCGAAGTGGTGGAAGCCGACACCACCCGCCGGTTGCTGACCGGGATGCAGCATCCCTATACCCGCATGCTGTTCGAGGCCTCGGGTCATCAGGTCATCCTTCCCACGGGCCGCGACTCCGCGCCTTTGCTGTCGGTGGCAGCCGTCGTGCGGGACTATCGCCTGCCGCGAAAACGCCTGTTCGGCAAACCGGAGCACCATCGCGCCGTCGATCATGTGAGTTTTACCTTGCATCGGGGTGAACGTCTGGGACTGGTGGGTGAATCCGGTTGCGGAAAATCGACCCTGACGCGAGCCATTCTGGGTCTTGAAGACGTCCAGCAGGGGCATATCCTTTTGGACGGTCAACCGGTTTTCAGCGGCAAAAATCCCAACCTGGAAGTGCGGCGCAAGATGCAGGTCGTGTTTCAGGACCCGTTCGGCAGCTTCAACCCCCGCCACAAGGTCGCGCGCCTGATCACCGAACCCTTTCACCTGCTCGACAGGTCCCCGACCGGATCAGAACGCACTGACCGGATTGCCGAGGTGCTAACCGCCGTGGGTCTGTCGCCGGACGACGCAGGAAAATATATTCACGAGTTTTCCGGCGGCCAGCGCCAGCGTATTGCCATTGCACGTGCGCTGATCATCCGCCCCGAACTGATCCTGTTCGACGAGGCGGTATCGGCCCTTGACGTGTCCGTTCGCGCCCGCATCCTCGATCTGCTGGCAGAGCTGTGCGACGCCTATGACCTGAGTTACCTGTTCATCAGCCACGACCTGAGCGTGGTGCGCACGATTACCGATCGGGTGCTGGTCATGAAAGCCGGCCGCATTGTCGAGGAGGGTGAAACCGAGCAGGTGTTCACCGACCCTCAGCACCCCTATACCGAAGCCCTGATCGCCGCAGCGCCGCGTCTGCCGGACATACGATGGGGCGCAGCGTGATACAGGTACAGGAAGCAGTCTACGCAAGCGACCCTACGGGGACCTCTTGCCATGAACAGGAAAGGATCCGCACGATGAATGACGCTATCTGGTTTGACCCCGGCCTCTGCCTGATCGGCGGTCAATGGCAATCCTCGTCCTCCGGCCAGACCCTGCCGCTGATCAACCCGTCTGACGGCCTGGAGATCTGCCGGATTGCCCGCGGGAATGGCGCGGATATCGACACTGCGGTCGGCGCAGCGCAAGGCGCTTTGGATGGCGCATGGGGACGCATGACTGCGCTGGAACGGGGTCGCACCCTGACGCGGATAGGGCAGCTGGTGCTGGAGCGGGTAGACGAACTGGCTGCGCTTGAAGCGATGGATGTGGGCAAGCCGCTGACGCAAGCACGGGCCGATGCGGTAGCGCTGGCGCGTTATTGCGAATTCTACGGCGGTGCGGCGGATAAGGTGATGGGGGAAACCATTCCTTATCTCGATGGCTACACCGTCTATACTCTGCGCGAACCGCATGGGGTGACGGGGCATATCGTGCCGTGGAACTATCCGATGCAGATAATCGGGCGTTCGGTCGGAGCGGCGCTGGCGATGGGCAATGCCTGTGTGTTGAAACCGGCCGAAGAGGCATGCCTTACGGCGCTGGCCTTTGCTCACCTGGCGGTCGAGGCCGGGTTGCCCGCTGGTGCACTGAACGTGGTGCCCGGACTTGGGGCCGAGGCGGGGGCGGCGCTGTCGGGACATCCGGGCGTGCATCATGTTTCATTCACCGGATCGGTTGCCACCGGAGCGCTGGTGCAGCAGGCGGCCGGGCGCAACGTGGTGCCGGTGACACTGGAACTGGGCGGCAAATCCCCCCAGCTTGTGTTCGACGATGCCGATCTTGGGGCTGCCTTGCCGTTTCTGGTCAATGCAGGGATCCAGAATGCGGGCCAGACCTGTTCCGCGTCATCCCGCATCCTCGCCCAGCGCGGCATTTATGATCAGGTCCGGGCGTGCATGGCCGAGGCCTATGAGCAGCTGACCGTCGGACCAGCCGCCGAGGATCTGCGGGTGGGGCCACTGATCTCGACCCGGCAAAAGGAGATTGTCGAGGGTTTTCTGGCTCGTGGAGCTGACCTGACCATTGCGGCGCAGGGGCAGATTGTTGCCCACGCGCCTGAAACCGGCGCTTATGTGCGGCCAACGCTTTTTGCTGAAGTCCCTTCAGATCATGAACTGGCCCGGAACGAAATATTTGGCCCGGTTCAGGTGCTGATCCCTTTCGACACCGAGGAAGAAGCGGTGGAGATCGCCAACGGCACCGATTACGGGTTGGTTGCCAGCATCTGGACACGTGATGGCGCGCGGCAGATGCGGCTGGCCAAGCGGCTGCGATCGGGTCAGGTTTTTGTCAACAATTATGGCGCGGGTGGCGGTGTGGAACTGCCTTTTGGTGGCGTCGGCAAATCCGGTCATGGGCGTGAAAAAGGGTTCGAGGCGTTGTATGGCTTTTCGCAACTGAAAACGGTTGCGGCCTACCATGGCTAGGATCGGAGTTTTCCTGGCGCTGATCGCCGTTGCCATCGTTGCCGCAGGGATATTTGGCGCGCTGCACAATCAGGTCACCTATTCGGTCGGGCCGGATTATTTCCATCAGTTCAAGTTCCTTCAGTTTGGCATCCCACCCGAAACACCGCCACGCATCGGCGCTGCGATTGTCGGTTGGCGGGCAAGCTGGTGGATGGGCGTTCTGGTCGGCTCGCCGCCTTTTTTGCTGGGCCTGTTGCTGTTGTCTTCGGCCAGAATGTTCTGGTCGGCGGGGCTGCGTGCGATATTCGCGGTGCTGCTCATGGCTTCGCTTGCTGCCAGCATTGGTTGGGTTTTCGGGTTGATGGCGGTCGACGCCAAGACGGCGTCACAGATTCAGCTGCCCGCCACGATCACCGAGCCGGTGGGTTTCCTGCGCGCGGGCGTGATGCATGATGCAAGTTATGTCGGCGGCTTCGTCGGAATCTTTGCCGCTATCTGGATCATGTTCCGGGCGTCGAGGCACTCGCAGTGAACGACAACCGGGACAATGTGGCGCTGGCCATCGCCCTGTCGCTGCTCGCCCTTGTCCTGTTCGATGTCATGGGATTGATCATCAAGTATCTGTCGCCCCGGTATACCGCTGCAGAACTTTCGGCCTATCGCAATTTCTTTGGTATTTTTCCCGCGTTGATTGCTCTGTGGTCATCCTCGGTCTGGCGACAAAGTGGGAGGCCCTGGAAAATCCGGCAGTGGAAACTGGGTCTGATGCGGGGGATTTACGTCACCTTTGCCCAGTTCCTGTTCTATTACTCGTTGGGCAAGCTGGCCTTTGCCACGGCATCCACCATCACCTATTCCAATGCAGTCTTCATGACTGCGCTTGCCGTACCGATGCTGGGCGAGCGTGTCGGGGCCGTGCGATGGATGGCCGTGCTGATCGGGTTTGCCGGCGTGATCCTGATCATGAGGCCCGGAAGCGACACGTTTTCGCTGGATGCGGTCGCACCATTGGGGGCGGCGTTTCTGTATGCGCTGACTGGGGTGTCGGCTCGATTGATGGACCGGGATGTGCCCAGCCCCTTGCTCAACCTGTATTCGGTGGTATCGGCCTTGTTGGGCGCGCTGATCCTTGCCACCATCGCCGGCGGGTTTTCCCCGATCAACCACCCCCAGGACGTCATCTGGATCGTCGCCATGGGGGCATTCGGCGGCACCGCCGTCTTGTGTCTTGTGGTCTCGTACCGGATGACAGAGCAAAGCAATCTGGCCCCGTTCAGCTATTTCGGCATCCCCTTTGCCTTTGTCGCGGGATGGCTGGTGTTTGATGAAACACCGTGGTCAGACCTGTTTCCCGGGGCGCTGTTCATTGTCGGCGGAGGTTTGATGGTGATCTGGCGCGAGCGACGCTTGCGCCGCAAACCCGTTAACCACTAGACCACGACCTTGATCGGTTCCTGCCGGCCCACGTCGAACACCCGCTTGTAGCGCTCGATCTCGGCCTTGGGACCCATCGCCTTTTCTGGATTGTCCGACAGTTTCACCGTCGGGTGGCCATTGGCCGAAACCGCCTTGCAAACCAGAGAGAACGGGGCAAGCCGGTCGCCGGAAACTAAGCCGCGAAAATCGTTGGTCAGCAACGTCCCCCAACCGAACGAGACATTGGCCCGCCCGGTAAAACGGGCGTGCAATTCGATAATCTTGTCTACGTCCAGGCCATCCGAAAAAATGATCCGCTTTTTTGTCGGATCCTCGCCGCGTGATTTCCACCAATCGATGGCAATTTCCGCGCCCTTGGCCGGATCACCGCTGTCGATTCGGATACCGGTCCATCCCGCCAGCCAGTCGGGGGCGCGTTCCAGAAACCCCTTGGTGCCGTAAGTGTCCGGCAAGATGATCCGCAGATTACCCTCATGCTCGTCATGCCAGTCGCTTAGCACGTCATAAGGGGCCTGCGCCAAGGCCGCGTCATCTTGGGCCAAGGCGCAATACACCATCGGCAATTCGTGTGCGTTCGTGCCGATTGCCTCGACTTCGCGGCGCATCGCGATAAGACAGTTGGATGTGCCGGTAAAGGATTTACCCAAACCTTCGATCATTGCCTGAACACACCAGTCCTGCCACAAAAAGGAATGGCGGCGGCGGGTGCCGAAATCGGCAATTCCAAGCCCTTTGATCTCTCTCAAACGCTCAATCTTTTCCCAGACGCGGGTCATGGCGCGGGCATAGAGCACCTGCAATTCGAAACGGCGCATATCGTTCAACACTGCCCGCGAGCGCAGTTCCATCAGGACAGCCAGCGCAGGGATTTCCCAAAGCATGACCTCGTGCCACTTGCCCTCAAAGGTCAGTTCGTACTGGTCGCCTTTGCGTTCAAGGTGATAGGGCGGCAAACGCAGGTTTTCGAACCATTCCATGAAATCCGGGCGGAACATCTGACGCTTGCCATAAAACGTATTGCCACGCAGCCAGGTGCTTTCGCCCCGGCTGAGACTGAGCGAGCGGATATGATCCAGTTGCTCGCGCAACTCGCCCTCGTCGATCAGATTGGCCAATGGAACGTGAGTCGACCGGTTGATCAGCGAAAACTCCACATTTGTTTGTGGCTTGTTTCGAAACACTGACTGACACATCAATAGTTTGTAGAAATCCGTGTCGATCAAAGACCGCACAATCGGATCAATTTTCCACTTGTGATTGTAGACGCGTGTCGCGATATCAATCATAGGGCGCTCCTATTCCGCAAATACTTAGAACAAGCGACAATGAGATTGGCAAGAGCGCCCTGATACATGACAATATCCCAGTTGTGTCATAGTCCGGGCGCAAATGGTTTTGATGATTTCCCGGTGTTGGGTAAAAGGTGAAAATTGAGTGTTGTGATGGCTCTCAGGTACGATTTCGACATATTTACGATTATGCCGGATGAGGTATTCGAGAACGAACAGTTCGTGGAATTGTTGAGTCAGACTGGCATCGACAAAAATTCGGCGCACAACAAGATCGCGCTGTTCCGCGATGTGAAAACCGCCGATGCATTGCGCGGTGCCTCGCCCAAAGTGCGGCAGTTGTTTCTGGATTCCGGATTCGGGCTGAATACGTATGACAGCGGCGTGCCCGACGGGTTCTATCCGGCGCGGGATCAATCTGCGCGCAATTACATCCTCAGAAGATTCGTCCGCAACGTCAAATCGACTTCGCTGAAGGGCGAGTATTGCGGCGATTTCGATTTTTCCGAATTCATGGACCACCTTTTGCTGGCGCGTCCCTTGCCGGGGGGGCCGGAAAGAAAACGAACGCCTGCTCGACTTGCCAGCAAGAACACGCCTCCGCAACGCCAGTCGCCGATTGCACGTATCGGATTCGCCATCGGGGTCGCGGTACTGGTTCTGGTGGTCGCCAAATTGCTGGGCGCGGTGATGCAGCGTTAAGGCCCCGTTGATCGCGACTTCTGGCGCGAACGCCGTGTCAACGGCCGCCAGCACCATTCCCCGCGAGACGTCCGAAAACCGATCCGTTGATCAACCCTGTTCCGCCCGGATAGTTGAAGAAAAACACGCCGCCGACCAGTTCACCCGCGGCGAAAAGTCCGGGAATCGGGGCAAGATCATTGTCCAGAACCTGGGCCGTTTCCGGGTCAATGCGCAGGCCGCCAAAGGTGAAGGTAATGCCACAACCGACCTGATACGCTTCGAACGGACCCTGATCGATTGTGTTAGCCCAATTCGATTTCGGCACAGCCAAACCCCTGGTTCCGCGTCCATCCTTTACGTTGGGATCGAATGGCGTGTCGGCATCGACCGAGGCGTTGTAGGTTTCCATCTCGTCAAGGAACGCCCG
The DNA here is from genome assembly GCF_056536925.1 of Ruegeria sp. CI1. NCBI lineage: Bacteria > Pseudomonadati > Pseudomonadota > Alphaproteobacteria > Rhodobacterales > Roseobacteraceae > Ruegeria > Ruegeria sp. CI1. The sequence goes on from NZ_JBQFQP010000004.1 coordinate 78,592, forward strand.
CGTGTCAACGCCCTCAATCTTTTGCGCCAATTCCGCCAGCGTCGGGGCCACCACCTTGGTTACCCGCTTTATGCGATACTCGTCGCGCAGCAGATGCGTGACCTTTGCGTCAAAAATCTGCCAGGCAAACTGATCGGGCTGTTCGAGGATCACCCGGCCGTATTTGGCGTAAGTATAGTTTCGAAAATCCGCGCCTTCGTCGACAAAGCGCCGACCCGTGGCATTGACCATGATCCCCCAGGGATAGGAATGTTTCTGGAACCCGTCGCCAACATCCAGATCCCCGAACTCCGGTGCGTTGTAGTCCCAGCCGACCGCATGGCACCCCGACCAGTTGCCATAGGTTGACGCACCGATTTCCATCGCCATCTTGATGCCTTCACCAGTGTTGAAGCGCGAACCGCGCACGCGGGCCATTTCCCAGCCCGGCCCAAGATAGCGTGTGCGCATTTCGGTGCTGGCCTGAAACCCACCCGAGGCCAATATGACCGAGCGGGCCTTCAATTCGAACACCTCTCCCCTGTGGCGTACCTTGACGCCGGTCACCGCATGCCCGTCGGTGACCAGCGACAGTGCTCGCGTTTCATAGCGGATTTCAACACCCGCAGCGCGTGCAATGGTCGCGTGCGCATCGACCAGCCCCGGACCGCCGCCCCAAGCCTCCAGCGTCAGCCCGCCCCAGAACTTGAAGCGTCCGTCCACCTTGAACGCCTGACGACCGTAAATGGGCATGAAGCGGATGCCCTTGTCTCGCATCCAGAACATGGTCTCGCGCGAGGTGGTGACCAGCCTTTCGCATAGTGCCGGATCGGTGCGAAAACGGGTGACCCGGAACATGTCGTCAAAGAACTGATCCGTCGTATAGGTTCCGAAATCGGTTATGGAGGTCTGATCTTCGGAAAGGTCCGGACATAGCGCGCGAATATCGTCCACCCCATCATAGGCGAACCGGATGGCGCCGGCGGTGTAGCGTGAATTGCCGCCATTCTCGACCTCGGGGGCGCATTCCAGCATGAGCACGCTCGCGCCTTTTTCGCGCGCCGCGTGCGCGGCACAAAAGGCTGCATTTCCAGCACCGACGATGATGGTGTCCCAGGTCGTCATGTTTTCAATCCTTTTTCGGTGCATTGAACAGGTCCTTGCGCAGCGTCATCAGTGCGCCGGGATCAATCTTGCCCTGGATAACCGTAGTCTCATTGCTGGCAATGGCCGTGGCCAGCGCGGGCCCCATCTCGCCCGGGCCGTTCACCCAGATCCCCTTGCCGCCGCAAAGTTCAGCAAATTTGTCAAAACGTGGCGACCGGATTTCAGCGCCAAGCAAGCGCCCGCCAAAAAATTCTTGCTGATAGGCTTTCTCGGCCCCCCATGCTTCGTTGTCGAGAACGACAATCACGATCGGCAATCCGTGAGAGACGGCCGTTTGGATTTCGATCAATGTATAACCGATGGCACCATCGCCCATGAGTGCCACGACCGGGCGATCCGGTGCGGCGGCCTTGGCCCCGATGGCAGCAGCCAAGCCGAAACCGACCAGCCCGAAGTCCAGCGGCGTGATCAGGGACATGGGTGCATAGTGTGCCAGGCGGTCGGCGGCCTGCAGGCAGGTGTTGCCCGTATCGAGCGTTACGATAGCGTTCTCAGGCAGCATGGCACGGATTTCCGCCAAAGCCCGACGAGGATGCATGGGCCGCGAGGCAATCTGCGCTTCGCTGGCCCGTTCCGCAACAAGGCTGGCCATGTCCGTCTTGAAGGCAGCGCGCCACTCATCAGCGTCGGGCTTTGATGCGGTCGCGGTCAAGGCTTCGGCGGTCAGGCGTGCATCCGCCTGCACTGCGACTTCCACCGGGAAGTACCTCCCCACTGCAGAACCTTCAATGTCAACATGCGCGATACGCGTGTCAGCCCCTATGTATTCGTTGCTATGGAACGTGGAGTTGAATCCCAGCCGAGCACCCAGCACGACCATCACATCGGCCTCTTTGGTCAGACGGCTGGCCACCCAGTTGCCACGCGGTCCGGCCTGACCGGCAAACCATGTATGGCCGTGGCGCATGACATCGGCGTGACCCGTCGAAGCAACAACCGGCACCTCCAGCTTTTCCACCAGCGCGGTCAGAACGTCGCGGCCCTTGCTCCACTTGAAACCACCACCTGCAAAGATAACAGGGCGTTTTGCCGAAGAGAGCAGCCGGGCAATCGCATCCACATCCTCCGGAGCAGCAGGTCCCGGTCTGGCGATGTTGACTGGTTTCGGATCGAAGGCCGGCACTTCGTCCGCGAACAGATCGCGCGGAACATGCAATACAACCGGCCCGCGCCGCCCGGAATTGGCCAGCCGGATTGCATCCTCGAGCATCGGGACCAGCCGGGAAGCATCGGTCACCATGACAGATCGCTTGCAGATCGGTGCGAATAGGGCGACCTGATCGACCTCCTGAAACGTGTCCTTGGCCTGATCTGACCGCGTGATTGCCCCGGCGATAACAACCATCGGAGAATAGGCCAAATGCGCCTCGGCCACGGCGGTGACAAGGTTGACCACACCCGGCCCGGCCTGCGCGCCCAGCACCACGCCGGGTTTGCCGGTCATCCGCGCCCAGGCATCCGCCATGTGACCCGCTGCACGTTCATCCCGCGCACCCACATAGGCGATCTCGCCGCCTCGGAACATCGCGTCGTAGAGCTCCAGCATCGAACCACCCAAAAGCCCAAAGACGGTGTCGATACCGTTGGCTTTGAAAACGCGGTAGACGGCCTCGCCGCCATTGATCGTGGCCATGGCTTACTCCTCGGATCGGGGGCGCAGGTTTTGTGGGTCGAAGATTGCCTCGTGGTGAATGGTGACGGGAATGGACCGGTTCAGAATCTGCACCGATAGTCCTGACCGGGCTGTTCCCTTGCGGACGAAAAGCCAACCGAGTGATTTTTCGACGGAATATCCGTATCCGCCCGAAGTTGTCAGGCCCACCGGCTTGCCGTCCAACAACACCGGCTCACCACCATGAATATCGATGTCCTCGGCGTGAAGCTCGGCGTACAGAAGTTCCCACCCCGGCTTGCGGGCCAAAAGAGCATCACGGCCAACGAAATCTCGCCCCTCGGCGCGCACGAAACGATCCAACCCTACATCGAACGGGCCGACATCGGTGGTGAGTTCACCGGAAGCCCGAAAGGCTTTCTCCATCCGCATACCATTGAAGGCATAAGAGCCCAGATCGGTCAGCCCATACTTTTCTCCGGCAGCAAACAGCTCATCGTACAGCTCGCCAATACGGTCGAAAGGCGCGTGAAGCTCCCATCCAAGCTCACCAACAAAGGACACCCGCAGCGCATAACAGGGTATACCTGCAACCGAAATTTCCTGTCCCGACAGCCAGGGGAAGGCAGCGTTGGACAGGTCGACCTCGGTAAGGTCCGACAGAATACGCCGCGAGGCCGGGCCGGAAAGCGCCAGCATGCCCCAATCGGCAGAGCGGTTGATCATGGTCACGTCTTCGCCGGGGTGAATATGCGACTTGATCCAGTCGAAGTCCGGCTTGGCGCGGGCGATGGGCGAGCCTGTAAAATAGCGATCTTTGGCAATGCGCCAGATTGTGATCTCGGTCTCGAACTGGCCCATGGGCGTGAGCAGGTGGTTCAAGCTGATCCGCCCGTCACGCGCCGGGATCGTGTTCGCGGATAACCGCTCCAGAAGCGCGCCCGCATCCCGGCCCGTGATCTCGAACTGGGCAAACGCGCAGAGGTCGATGACGCCGGCCGCCGCGCGGGTCGCCTTGGCCTCGGCCTTGGCATTTTGATGCCAGGGTTGATGGCCCCAGCCGATCTGTTCAACCTCTCCGCCATTTCCGAAATAGCGCGGCCGTTCCCATCCTGCGACTTCACCAAACACCGCACCCTTGGCGGCCAGCCGGTCATAGAGCGGATGACGCCGGACCGGGCGCATGCTTTGGAACTGTTTGCCCGGACATGGCGTATCGTGTCGGCGCATGAACTCGTCTTTGGTGCGCTCAATGATGAAGGTGTCGCTGGCAAATTCGCCATAGCGACGCGGGTCCATCGAGCGTGTGTTGATCTGGGCCGCGCCATGCACCATCCAGTCGGCAAGCACTTTGCCCGCACCGCCGCCCCAGGCCAGCCCGATGGACGATCCGCAGGACAACCAGACATTCGGAGCACCGGACGGACCGACCAGCATGCCCCCGTCGGGCGTGTGCGTGATCGCACCACGCACCACGCGCTTTATCCCGAGGTTGGCCAGTACCGGCATTTTGCCGAGGGCGATCATCAGGAAATCGCCAATCGAGTCGTAGTCCGCCTCGAACAATTCATTTTCGGCAGTCCACGGCGCACCCCGTGGCATTTCCCAGATCGTCGGGCACGTGTGACCCTCGTAGATGCCGATCAGCCCCGATTGCTGTTCTTGCCGAACATAACCGCCAAATGCATTGTCGCGCATCACCGGCAGTTCCGGCCGCCCCTGAAACTCGGGCACAGTGTCGGTGACCAAGTAGTGATGCAAGCACGAGACCGAGGGGATTCTGAGCCCGAACCACTCGCCCACCTGATTGGCGTAGGACCCTGCGGCGATAACCACATGCTCGGCCAGAACATCACCATTTTCGGTCCTCAGCAGCCACATGCCCCCCTTGCGGCTGGCGCCGGTCACCCGGTTGTGGCGCACTATCTTGGCTCCTCGTGCCCGCGTCGCGGCGGCCAGCGCCATCGTCACGCCTGAGGGGTCGATATGCCCATCCTCGAAGGTCTGGACCGCAGCCTTGACGTCATTGATCTTGTAAAAGGGATTACCCCTGGCGACTTCTTCTGGTCCGACAAGTTCCATCGGCAGGTCCAACAACTTGCCGACCCCCATGATGGATTTCATCCAGTCCACCTCGTCGTCGGTAGTGGCGATCCGAAAGCCGCCGACCTCGTGCCAACCGATCGACTGGCCGGTTTCCGCTTCGGCACGTTTGTAGATTTCGATCGAGGTCTTGTTGATCCAGCCCATGATGCGGCTGCCAACTGCATGGGCGATCTGCCCCGCTGCATGCCAGGTCGAGCCGCTGGTCAGCTCCGCCTTTTCGAACAGAATCGTATCGGTCCAGCCATTTTCGGCCAACTGGAACTGGGCCGCGACACCCATGATGCCGCCGCCGATTATTGCCACCTGCGTGGTGCGAAGCGCATCGGTCATTGGAACGCCTCCTTGGCGGGCTTCAAGGAGGCCCGGGCCGCAAAACGCTGGCAGGCAATTTCGACCTCGAACCCATCAACGATGCCCTCGCATGCAAGCCGCTCCAGAGGTGCGGAAACCATGGCCAGCGCCACCGAACGCCCAAAACGGTAACTCCATGCTGTCGAGGTGATCTGACCAACAACCCGGCCCTCGAAGTAGATCGGTTCGTCGTGGAGCGGGATCGCAGCCGGATCATCAAACAAAACCGAAACGATCCGTCTGTTAGGGTCGTCGCGTGCCAGCGCATCCTCGCCAACAAATCCGGTACCGAATGCACAGAACGCCTCAAGCCCCGCTTCTTGCGACGTGGTGCCGGGGGTTAGCTCGTGCCCGAAGGCACGAAAGCCCGACTCGATTCGTAAACTGCCGATGGCGTAAAGCCCGGCATGGGTAGCACCGACCTTTGTCAGCGCCTCGTGCGCCGCCATTGCCATATCGGCGGGAATGTAGAGTTCGTAGCCGTCTTCGCCGGTATAGCTGAGCCGCCCTGCCCAGCAGCGTGCAAGACCGACTTCGACCGTTGCGAAATGAAAGCGTTTGATATCCGGTACCAGAGTGTTTGTGGTGGCCTGAAGCACCTCGCGCGCCCTTGCGCCCGCAAGTCCCAGGATCGCATAACCGCTTGTCACATCGGTGAATTCTACCCTGAACGCACCACGCAGCTCGCGCATCCGCTTCAGATCGCGCACCACTTCGCCCGCGCCGACGATCATCAGATAGGTCTCGGGCCCATGCCGCTGCACGGTCAGATCGCTTTCGATGCCGCCGCGCGCATTGAGGATCTGGGTGTAGGCGAGGCGACCTTCCGCGATATCCATCTGCGCGGCACAGAGCCGGTTGAGAAACGTGCAGGCGTCCGGCCCCTGAACCATTATCTTGCCGAACGCGCTTTGATCCAGAACGGCGGCGCCATTTCGGCAGGCGTCAACCTCGCGACCCACCTGATCGCGCCATTTCGGCACGCCGAACGTCAATGGCAGATGCGCCGCCTCGCCGCCAAAATGAAGCGCTCGTTCCCAGCCGCCCCGTACCTCGAACCTGGCATCTGCGGCCGCCAGACCTGCATGGATGGGCGACCGCCGCTGCCCACGCGCCGTTTTCATCGTGCGACCGGGATAGGGATTGTCGTAGTGGCGACCAAGAACTTCCGGTATCCGCGCCTCCAGCGCGCCCAGCACGTTCATTTCCGGGCTAAAACGGCGGATGTCGGCCTCGTTCAGCTCCATCGTCGGCTCGCCAGCGATAATCCATTCTGCCATCGCCTTGCCTGCACCGCCTGCCAATGCGATTCCTGTGGAGTTCATCCCGCCCATCAGGAACAGGCCGGGCACCTCGGGGCTTTCCCCAAGCATGAACTGACTGTCGAGCGTAAAGCTTTCGGGGCCGTTCAGGAGCATCCGCACCTCGGCCCGCTCTAGCGCCGGGATGCGGCGCAGGGCGTTTTCCATCATCGGCATGAAGTGATCCCAGTCTTCGTCCAAGAGATCAAAGCTGAAATCGGCGGGCAGGCGGTCAAGGGGCAGCCCCTTGGCATGAGGTTCAAACGAGCCGACCAGCAACCCCTCAACATCGTCGCGGGCATAAAGGTAAGCGTCCTGATCATTCAGTGTCGGCAAATGCATGCCCTTGCCCAGCGCCTGAACCTCTGCCAGCGGCTTGGTCAGTATGTAAAAATGCTCGCAGGCATAGAGCGGCATGTGAGCGCCTGCCATGGCCGCCACCTCACGCGACCAGAGTCCGCAGGCGATGACCACCTCACCTGCTTCGATTGCATGATCACCGATCTCGACCCCGCTGATCCGCCCGGCTTTTTTTCGCAGCCCTGTCACACGGGAGTCCTCATGAATCCGGACACCGCGCGCGCGCGCCCCTTTCGACAGCGCCAGCGCCACGTCCGACGGGTTCACCCGGCCATCGGCGGGCGACCAGACGGCGCCGATTACATCATCCACCCGGATCAGAGGCCAAAGCTCCTTGGCGCGGGCGGCATCCACAACTTCGGCATTCAGCCCGAATGCGCGGCCAAGCGACACCTGCCGTTTGATGTTGGTCAGACGGTCGGGATTGGTAGCAAGCGTCAACGACCCGGTCTGTGTCCAGCCGGTGGCCTGCCCGGTCTCGCGTTCCAACTCGCGATAGAGGTCGATCGAATAGTTGATCAGCCGCGTTAACGTCGCCGAAGGGCGCAGGCGGCGCACCAAACCCGCCGCGTGCCATGTCGTGCCTGAGGTCAGCTTGGAGCGTTCGAGCACCACGATATCCTTCCGCCCCTCGCGGGCCAGATGATAGGCGATGGAACAGCCGATGACGCCGCCACCGATAATGACCGTGCGGGCATGTGTGGGCAGGGGCATCAGATCACTCCATCCCGTGTCAACGCGGCGAAAACCACGTCAAATGCACCCAGTGCTTCGTCGATCAGGTCGGGCGTATGAGCGGCGGAGGTCACGCATGAAGTGTGGCTCATCAGATCGACGCCTTGCTCCAACAGGCCACCGCGCAGCCCGGCGACCAGCGCGGGCGGTACGCTGCGGATCTCCGCAGGCGTCAGGGTCAGCGGATCGGTCTGCCCGAACAGCATGTGGCAGGTCGAACTTTCGCCATAAGCCACACCGGTGATCCCCCGCTTTGCCATCAGCCGGTTGATCCCGTCGCGCAGACGCGCTGCCATGTCATCGGCCTGACGCTGTGCCACGCCACTAGCCAGATGCGGCATCGCCGCAAGCGCCCCGGCGGCAATCAGCGGCGACGCGTTAAACGTTCCCTTGTGGCTGACCGGAGGCGACAGCCCGTCACGGGTCGCGGTATTGTTCATCATTTCCATGATCTCGGTGGTCCCACAGACAGCACCACCCGGCAGACCTCCGGTCACGATCTTGGCCAGCGTGGTCAGGTCGGGCACGATGCCGTCGCGCGCCTGCCGCCCGCCAGGGGACCAGCGGAACCCGGTTATGATCTCGTCAAAGATCAGAACGGCTCCGGCCTTGCGGGCGACGTCATGCATGGCTTTCAGGCGGTCCGTGGGCAGGGGAACCGAACCATAGTTCGCACCTGATGCCTCGATGATGACTGTACCGATCCGGTCGTCCTGCAACGCGCGTTCCATCTCGTACGGATCGGCGGCACAGACTTCGATCAAATCGCCGAGCGCGCCGGGAACGCCAAGTGACGTTGCGCGCTGATTGCCCGGTTTCGAGCCTTTCAGCGCATGATCATGCCAACCATGATAATGTCCGTCGATCCTGAGAATACGATCCTTGCCTGACCATGCCCGCCCCAGCCGCAGGGCCAGCATGGTCGCTTCGGACCCCGAAGCGGTGAACCGTGTGCGTTCGGCGCTCGGGAACAGGCGATTTATCCAATCCGCCCACTCAACTTCGCCCTCATGGCAATCGGCGCTGAAAATCGCCTGTGCCGCCTGCATTTGCAGCGCAGCCACGACATCGGGGTGACCATGGCCCAGCAATTGGCTGGCCGATCCCATCTTGAAGTCGATGTAACGCCGCCCCTCGACATCCCATTTCTCGGCGCCTTTTGCCCTGTTACTATAGATGGGATGAGGATCGCGAAAGCGCAGTTCGTGGCTGACCCCGCCGGGAAGCGCCGCGCGGGCGCGGGTGTTGAGTGACCTGTTGCTCATCCGGTACGTCCCATCTGTGCACGTGTCAGGCGAATGTCGAATTCTTGGTGAAGGCACCGGTCCAAGGCGTCGGGGATATGAACCGGGAAATGACTGTGCAATATCTCGCGAGCTCTTTGCCGGGCCGCGTCGCCCACGCGTTTGCCGCCGTCCTTTTCCCATTCGGTGGGGGAGCGACGATCACCGACAGCCGGATAGAAGTAATCGGATTTCATCCGGCTATACGTATGCTGTTGGCCAAGATAGTGTCCTTCGCCGCGGCACACTCCGGCAATCACATCGGTGGCAATGTTTTCAGGGTTCGCCTCGATCCCGCGAATGGTGCGCAGGATATTTCCCAAAAGGTCGTTGTCGCTGACATAGGCCGCATGGCTGACGCCCAGAAGGCTCGACATCATGCCCGCTGCCTGGGTAACGATATTCGCCCCGGCATGTGCCGCCAGGGTCACCGCCAGAGACTTTTACGCGCCATATTGCGCGTCCAGACACTTGGAGTCGGTGATCCCCGCTATCGAACTGGTCGGCAGATCCCAGTACCGGCCCATCTGTGCCGCCCCGGCCATCAGGACGGCCTGTTCGCCGCCGCCGCCGCTCATCGAACCTGTGCGCAGGTCCGCGACCAGCGGTTTGGGGGCAAAGATGGCCTTGGCCTGCGGGTCAACCAGCCTTGCAAAAACCAGCCCGGCCAAGGTTTCTGCCAGCGCCTGCACCAGCGATCCGGCAATTGTCGCCGGGCTTGTCGCCCCCGCCTGTCCCGCGCTGATCAGTTGCACCGGGAACCCCGCCAGAATCGCGGCCTCCAGCACCTCGCAAGCATCCTGAGCAAACCGCATTGGAGGCACGACATGACACACCATGACGGTCAGAACCGGACGTGCGCGAAACGCTGCCTCTTCACCCGCAACGCGATAGCATAAGCGGGCAATATCGGGAACGTTTTCGGCTTGCGAGATAGAGATGGACACGTGCTTGGACGTGCCGGCAAGACAGGCATAGGCCGTGTTCAGGTCCATCAGTGCGGGGTCTTCGATATCCCGCGCGACCACCGGTCGGCTGAAATGGTGGATGTTTTCCATCCGATCGACGATGCGGGCTGCATCATAGAGATCGCGCAGGGTCGAGGGACGGTATGCCTGCGTCTCAAGATCGAACACCCCCGGCGCCGCGCCCCCGGTCGACATATGCACGCGCGCGCCAGAGATTCGCAGGTCGTTTTCGGGGCGTTGACCACACAAGTCGAACTCCCGCTGCGCACCGTCGATGGCCCATTTCACCAGCGCGCGCGGGAACAAAAGCCTGCCGTCGCCAGCCAGGGCACCTCCGGCAGACCGCACTCTGTCGATCATTGACGGAGTGGCCTGGCTCAACCCCAATGTTTCCAGCAGGTTCAGCGCACTTTCCTCAACCAGTGTCGCTTCAACCGGCGACAATGGTTTGAATCTTCCGGCTTCAAGACCTGGCCAGACAGAAGGGTTGCCTTCAGGTGTTTCGACCTGCCCAAGGCGAGTCTTTCTGCCACGTCTGCGTAAATTTTCGACCATCTGGGTATGATTCCCAAGCAAGACTCAGGAATGATGATCACGCTGTCACGCTATTTACAAAGGCAGCTTACTCAGCAAATGATGAGGTGAACTCATCGGTAGACAGAATGCTTCCGTCCCTGCCCGCACTCAGAGCCTTTGACGCCGCTGCCCGCCTCGGAAGCTTCCGTGCCGCAGCTGAAGCCCTGTCGATCAGCGCTACGGCGATCAGCCACCATGTACGCGGTCTGGAAGAGCAGTTGGGTACAAAGCTTTTCCACCGTGTGGGGCGCAACGTCACCCTGAGCGAAGACGGTCAGCGCCTGGCGTCTGCGACAGGAGAAGCTTTCAGCCTGCTCGAAGTGGCGGTCGAAAGCTTCCGAGTGGGACGACGCAAAACTGTTCGCGTGGCCGCCGGGCCGATATTCACTGCAAGATGGCTGATGCCGCGGATCAGTGATTTCTGGGAAACCTATTCCGGAGTCGAGCTGGAATTTGTACCGACATATCGCCCTGGTGATCTTTCAGGCAACAACGCAGACATTGTGATCCGCTGGGAGCGCCTGCAGGACATGGCGGTTGGAGCACACAAGCTGATCGAATTGCAACCGATCGCCGTCGCAAGCCCCGGCTTCATTGCCCGGTTCGGTCCCTTTGCAAGTGCCGAGGACCTGCTTGCGGTGCCGATCCTGCATCAGCGCAACCACTGGGGTTGGATCGACTGGTTTGCCGCACAGGGTATCAAGATACCCCAGCCGATGCGCGGCGCGGTATTCGAAGACGCAAATGTGCTGATACGTGGGGCCGCACAGGGTCAAGGCGCCATTGTCGGCTGGCTCCCTCTGATCGAGCAAGATTTGAAAGATGGGCGAGTAACTCGTCTGTTTGACGAACAGATCACTCCTACACACGGGTATTTTGTCGAAATTCAGGAAGAGGCAAAAACGAGACGAGAGGCACGCCTGGTCTTCGACTGGTTGATCGCCAGCAGCCAGGTTGCGCTGTAACAATGGTCTTCGGATCACTCTGACGTTCATTCAAACGTGCTGCCAAAGGATCAGAACCTGAAACGGTAAACTTATTCGATACAAACCGCCATAATGTGACTGAGATTACATACATAATCCCGCGACAAGCTCACTCTAAAAGCAAGTTATTTGTTATTGGAGCGCTTGTTATGCCCACACCCAGACGTTCCCGCCTGTTTTCAATGATCTCGAATATGTTCCGCTCCGTCCGCCAATGTGCACGGATGCAGCATCGAGTGAACCGTCACCACTAGCAGTTCCAAAGACGCATCGGATTTTCGCGTTCTATCCTGCGACCCGAAAACTATGCGCGGGTCGGCGCCCGTCTGTGAGTTCCCCGATCGAATTCACCAAGGAATGCCGGTCAATCCCAAAGTGCCGGGACAGATCGCCAATGGTGCCGGTTTGCCCGAAATGCTCCACACCGTGCGAAATCGTACGGTGACCAGCGACTGACCCGAGCCAGGCCAATGTTGCCGGATGGCCGTCGATGGCCGTGACGATCGTGCAATGTCGCGGCAGATCGCCCATGAGCGTCTCGACATGCGATCTGGCGTGGGGATTTCCGCGCGCGCGTTCGCGTTGCGCGGCGGTCCATCCGGCGTTCAGACGGTCGGCTGAGGTTACGGCCAGCACACCGACATCACGACGCAACTCGCCAATCGTACCTGCAGCGGCAATCGCCTCGTCGGCAACCGCGCCCTGATAGGCGATGACCACCGAGCAATTGGGGCCGGGCTTTCGCAGCCAGTATGCGCCGTCAATCGTTCCCTGCAAAAACGCGTCATCGACACGCTTTCCGGGCTGCTCCAGCGGCTTTGTGGTCAGCCGCAGATAAACCGACCCGCCAGTTTCATCCCGCAACCATGTCCGCTCGTCCGGATCGCCTTCGCCATCGCGTTGAAGATAGTCGAAGGCCCATTGCATGATGACGGCCAGTTCATCGGCAAAGGCAGGTTCAAAGGCCGCTAGCCCGTCCTGCGACATACCGATAAGCGGTGTGCCGATCGACTGATGCGCCCCGCCTTCTGGGGCCAGCGTGACCCCCGAAGGAGTTCCGACAATGAGGAAACGGGCATTCTGATAACAGGCATAGTTCAATGCATCGAGTCCTCGGCAGACAAACGGATCATAGACAGTTCCAATGGGAATGATCCGTTTGCCAAACAACGAATGCGAAAGACCGGCAGCGCCAAGAAGAAGCATCAGGTTCATCTCGGCAATTCCAAGCTCCAGATGCTGGCCCTGGGGGGCAAAGTTCCATTTCGCGGTAGACGGAATTCGGTGTTCGATGAATGCATCGCGCTGTTCCTGCCGTGAAAACAGCTTGCGCCGGTTCACCCAGGGCCCAAGCCCAGTGGTTCCCGTTACATCGGGCGACGTGGTCAGAATGCGGGACGCCAGTTCGCTATTCCCTTTCGCCAGATCATCCAGGATCTTGCTGAATGCAGCCTGAGTGGACATCTCCCGCCCCGTTTCAATCGAGATGCCGGGTACCGGCAGAGGCGCGTCGGAGTACCTGCGCGGCCCTTTCGCAAAAAACGGAGAACTAGCAAGAAAGCGCCGCAGGCTTGCCGGATCAGTGACGGTGGCGAACGGGTCCCACTCCTGCCCCTCCGGCACCCCCATATGGGACTGCCATTCGACCATTTGCGCCTTGGTCATCAGCCCGCCGTGATTGTCCTTGTGACCCGCAATCGGCGTACCCCAACCCTTGATCGTGTAGGCCAGAAAACAGGTCGGGCGGTCGTGATCAATGGCGGCAAAGGTGTCGGCCATCGTCTCGACGCAGTTGCCGCCGAGGTTTTCCATCAGCGCGGCCAGTTCCGCATCGCTGCGCCGATTCAACAGGGCCGTCACATCCCCCTGATCGCCCAGATCATCCATCAACCGCTGGCGCCATACAGAACCGCCCATATAGGTCAGGGCTGAATAAACCGCATTCGGGCAGGCATCGATCCAGTCTTTCAGCTGTTCGCCGCCGGCTTCTTCAAATGCCGCCCGTTGCAATACGCCATATTTCACGCGCACCACGTCCCAGCCGAAGGCTTGGAAAACCTTTTCGACCCGTTCAAACAGACCTTCGCGCACGATGCCGTCCAGCGACTGTCGATTATAATCGATGATCCACCAGCAATTGCGCAGGTCGTTCTTCCAACCCTCCTGCAGAACCTCATAGACGTTGCCTTCGTCCAGTTCGGCATCGCCAACCAGCGCCACCATGCGCCCGGTTATGGCGTCGTTCCCCCAGTCCTTGGCCTTGATGTAGTCCTGAACCAGCGAGGCAAGCGCCGTGATCCCGACGCCAAGACCCACCGACCCGGTCGAGAAATCGACGTCATCCACATCCTTGGTCCGACTGGGGTAGCTTTGCACGCCGCCAAAACCGCGGAAATTCTCCATGTTCTCGCGCGTCTGATTTCCCATCAGATATTGCATCGCGTGAAAGACCGGGCTGGCATGCGGTTTGACGGCTACCCGATCCTCGGGTCGCAGCGCCGAGAAATAGAGCGCCGTCATGATCGACACCATCGAGGCGGAGCTGGCCTGATGCCCGCCGATTTTTATCCCATCCGTCTTGGGCCGGATGTGGTTCGCGTTATGGATCATCCAGTGCGACAGCCACAGCAACCGCTGTTCGATGGTTTTGAGATGCATCAGATCGGCGGTCATGATCGCGCTCCTTACTCGGCGGCAAAGCGCATGTTACGCGGCAATGCCTGATCCAGATCGGCCAGAATATCCTCGACCTCTTCCAACCCTACCGAAAGACGGATTAATCCGTCGCTGATTCCATGCTCGGCGCGTTCCTCTGGCGTATAAGTAGAATGCGTCATCGAGGCCGGGTGTTGAATGAGCGTCTCGGCATCGCCCAGCGAGACCGCGCGCTGGATCATTTTCAGGCGGTTCATCAATGTGGTTCCCGCCTGCAATCCGCCTTCGATTTCAAACGCGATCATCGCGCCGGGTTTGGCCATCTGGCGTTCGGCCACGTCATGCTGTGCAAAGCTTTCCAAACCGGGAAAATGAACCGCAGATACTGTCGGATGCGCCTCCAGCCAATCGGCAACCACGACGGCCGAAGCGCAATGGCGATCCATGCGCAGCGCCAGCGTTTTCAACCCGCGCAGGATCAGCATCGCGTTAAAGGGTGCCATGACCGCGCCGGTCATGTCCTTCATACCCACGAGACGAATTTCCTTGATCTGCCCGGCGGTGCCGGCGACCAACCCGGCGACGACATCCCCATGACCCCCGAGATACTTGGTTGCGGAATGCAGAACGATATCCGCACCCAATTCTATGGGTCGGGTCAGATAGGGCGTCGCATAGGTGTTGTCGACCACTACGGTGGACCCGGCCTGATGTGCTATTTCGGATACTGCCGCGATGTCGACCAGCCGCATGTTCGGGTTGGCCGGGGTCTCGAAATAAACCACGCGGGTCTTGCTGCTGATTGCCTTGCGCAGATTCTCGGGATCCGTCATGTCGACATGGGTGATGGTCACGCCCCATTTGGTCAGCCCGTGACGCATATAGGCAAAGGTGCAGCCATAAAGTGTTTTGTCGACGATCACCTCGTCGCCGGGACTGAGAAGGGTCCACAAGACGGCCGTCACTGCACCCATCCCGCTGCTCAGTGCCAGACCGGCCTCGGCCCCTTCCAGCGTGGCGATGCGTTGTTCCAACAGATCACAGGTCGGGTTCGAGATACGGCTGTAGATGTGGCCCTCACGCTCACCAGCAAACATTTCACCGCCTGCTTCGGCGGTTTCAAAGGCAAAGGTCGATGTCAGGTGCAAGGGCGGCGTCAGCGCACCCTCGTTCTGTTGCGGATCATAGGCGTGATGGATGGCGCGGGTGGCGAATCCCTTGGACGTGCTCATGGCAAACCTCATATCTGTGCTTGAGGCATGATGAACCACTCTCCTAGATAATTAATTGCAAATTATGCCAGATTTAGTTATTATTTTGGCATTTTCTGCCAATGGACTCGCAAATGGACGCCAAAGACCGCCAAATCATCCGCGCCTTGCAGAAAAACGGGCGCATGACCAATCAGGACCTCGCCGAAGAAGTGAACCTATCGCCCTCACCCTGTCTGAGACGAGTTCGAATTCTCGAGTCCTCAGGGGCAATCCGGGGATATATGGCCGATGTTGACCCGACTACTTATGGTCTGCCAGTCACGGTCTTTGTCCGCATCCGGCTGGAGCGGCACAATGAAGAAGACGTGCAGCGGTTCGAGCGGCGTATCCAGATGATAGACGAAGTGCTCGAGTGCCATATCCTGACAGGCGCTACCGATTATCAACTCAGGGTCGTGGTATCGGGGCTGGACGCTTACGAGGATTTCATCCGCAATCGCATACACCCGATTGGCGGCATTGCCTCGATCGATACCAGCTTCGTCTACAGCACGGTGAAGCGGACAGCCGTGTTTCCATCGACCGATTGAACAAGAAAAACCGCCCGGCAAACCCGGGCGGCCTGTAAGATCAGTCCCTAACTCAGCCCAATATCCGCGGCAGGCGAAGTCCGTGCTCGCGGGCGCAGTCCTTGGCGATCTGGTATCCGGCATCTGCATGGCGCCACACCCCCGAGGCGGGGTCGTTCCACAGGACACGCTCCAACCGCCGCGCGGCATCCTCGGTACCGTCCGCGCAGATCACCACGCCTGCATGCTGGCTGAACCCCATGCCGACGCCGCCACCATGGTGCAGCGACACCCAGGTCGCCCCTGACGCGGTGTTGATCAAGGCATTCAATAGCGGCCAGTCCGATACCGCGTCCGAGCCATCGAGCATCGCTTCGGTTTCACGGTTGGGAGAGGCAACCGAGCCCGAATCCAGATGGTCGCGCCCGATCACCACCGGCGCTTTCAACTCACCACTCGCAACCATCTCATTGAAGGCCAGACCCGCCCGATGACGGTCACCCAAACCGATCCAGCAGATTCGCGCCGGCAGACCCTGAAACGCGATCCGCTCCCGCGCCATGTCAAGCCAGCGGTGCAAGTGCTCGTTCTCGGGGAACAACTCCTTCATCTTGGCGTCGGTCTTGTAGATATCCTCGGGGTCGCCAGACAGCGCACACCAACGAAAGGGGCCAATGCCCTTGCAAAACAGCGGGCGGATATAGGCGGGAACGAAACCGGGAAAGGCAAAGGCGTTTTCCAGCCCTTCATCAAGTGCCACCTGCCGGATGTTGTTGCCGTAATCCAGCGTCGGAACGCCCGCGTTCCAGAAATCGACCATCGCCGCAACGTGCTGTTTCATGGACGCCCGCGCGGCCTTTTCGACCGACTTAGGGTCTGATTCCCTCTTTTCGCGCCACTGAGCCATGGTCCAGCCCAAAGGCAAATAGCCGTTTACCGGATCATGGGCGCTGGTCTGGTCGGTAACGATATCAGGACGCATTCCGCCGTCTATCATGCGGCGGTAGATCTCGGGGAAAACCTCGGCGGCGTTGCCCAGCAGCCCAACCGATTTCGCTTCGCCTGCCCTAGTCCAGCGGTCGATCATTTCCAACGCCTCGTCCAGGGTCTCGGCCTTTTCATCGAGGTATCTGGTACGCAGGCGGAAATCGATGCTATCCGGGTTGCACTCGACTGCCAGACAGCAGGCTCCGGCGAACACCGCCGCCAGTGGCTGTGCTCCGCCCATGCCGCCCAGCCCACCTGTCAGTATCCACTTGCCCTTGAGGTTGCCGTCATAGTGCTGGCGCCCAGCCTCGGCGAATGTTTCGTAAGTGCCCTGAACGATGCCCTGCGTGCCAATGTAGATCCAGGACCCGGCGGTCATCTGGCCGTACATCATCAGGCCCTTCTTATCGAGCTCGTTGAAATGATCCCAGTTGGCCCAGTGCGGCACGATGTTGGAGTTCGCGATCAGCACGCGCGGCGCGTCCTTGTGGGTGCGGATAATCGCAATCGGTTTGCCGGACTGGACGATCAGGGTCTCGTCCTCTTCAAGATCCTTGAGGCTGGCCACGATGGTGTCGAAGTCATCCCAGGTGCGCGCCGCGCGTCCGATGCCGCCATAGACCACCAGTTCATGCGGGTTCTCGGCCACGTCCGGGTGCAGGTTGTTCATCATCATCCTGAGCGGCGCCTCGGTGACCCAGCTTTTTGCATTCAACTCGGGGCCGGTGGGGGGATAGACGTCGCGGGTATTCTTGCGCGGATCGCTCATGACTGGGCTCCTTTTTCGGTCAGATCGCCCGACAGGGCGAGGTCGCGGAGGTGTTCAAGCATCGCTTTCAGATGCGGTCGAAGGGTTGCGGCACGGTCCTCGCGCCAACTCCAGGGCGGGGTTTCGTCCAGATAGGCGCGCTGCGCGATTTCCATCTGAATCGCGTGGATGCCTGTTTCGGGGCGACCATAGTGGCGCGTTGCCCAGCCGCCCTTGAAACGGCCATTGAGCACCGAGCTGTATCCTGTGGCCGAGGATGCTATGCCAATCACCGCCTTCTCGATCAGCGGATGACAGGTCGCGCCATTGTTGGTGCCGGTATTGAATACGGGCAATTCGCCATCGAACAGGAACGGGATCAACGAGCGGATGGAATGACAGTCGAACAGGATCGCCGTGCCGTGCCTTGCCCGCACCCGATCCAGCTCCTGTCTCAGTGCCGCGTGATACGGCGCATGGTATTTTTGCCGCCGCTCTTCGACTTCGTCCGCCGATGGCTCCTGCCCTTCGGTCCAGATCGCCCGCCCGTCGAAATCAGTAAGCGGCACCAGAGTGGTCGTGTTCTGACCAGGGTAAAGCGACACGCCCGCAGGGTCGCGGTTGGCGTCGACGACATAGCGGTGAACATGCGACTGAACGACCGTCATATCGGTCAAAAGACCCGAATAGAGCCTGTTTATGTGCCAATCCGTGTCTGCCAGCCCGCACCCGGTTTCATTCAGGCGCGCGGCGATGTCATCGGGCACATGGGTGCCGCCATGAGGCTGGCCAAGAACAATGGGGCCGTCACCACGCAGGACATCGCAAACCTGCATCAGACCAACTCCGGCATATCGACACCGACGGCGGACAGAACCGTGCCTGCGGCCACTAGAGATTTGATAGTTTCAAGTTCGGGCGCGAGATAGCGATCGTCCGTCAGGGGCGGGATATCGGCCCGAACCCGGTCAATCACGCGCTGTAGTGGGGCGCTGGTTGCAAGCGGTGAACGGAATTCCACGCCCTGTGCCGCGCACAGCAATTCGATCCCCAGAATGTAGTTGAGGTTGTTCACCATGCGCCCCAACCGCCGCGCGCCATGGGCGGCCATCGAAACGTGATCCTCCTGATTGGCCGAGGTCGGCGTGCTGTCCGTGACACAGGGATTGGCCAGATGCTTGTTCTCGCTCATCAATGCAGCGGTGGTCACTTCGGCAATCATCATGCCCGAGTTCAACCCGGGCTTAGGTGTAAGAAACGGCGGCAGGTCGAAACTCAACGTCGGGTCCACCATCAGCGCGATACGACGCTGTGCAATGGCACCGATTTCTGAAACGGCGAGGGCAATCATGTCCGCGGCAAAGCCAACCGGCTCTGCATGGAAGTTTCCGCCCGAAACGATGGCTTCGGGGTCAGACAAAACCAGAGGATTGTCAGTGGCGGCGTTCGCCTCAATGGTCAACGTCGCAGCGGCCTGTCGCAAAACATCCATCGCGGCACCTGTCACCTGCGGCTGGCAGCGAATGCAATAAGGGTCCTGCACCCGCGTGTCGCCCTCGCGATGGCTTTCGCGGATTTCCGAACCCTCAAGCACGACCCGCATCGCACCTGCCGCCTCGATCTGCCCCCGGTGACCGCGCAATTCGTGAATCTGGGGCTGCAGCGGGGCGGTGGATCCCATGATCGCATCGGTCGATGCCGCAGCGATCACCAGCGCGTTCTGCGCCGCGCGCCACGCTTCGAAAAGCCCAGCCAAGGCGAAGGCCGTCGAGAATTGGGTGCCGTTGATAAAGGCCAGCCCCTCTTTCGGACCAAGCTGAATCGGCTCTAATCCGACCGATTTCAATGCCTCAGCACCCGGCGCTACCTGTCCGTTCACCTCCGCTTCGCCCTCGCCGATGACCACAGCGGTCATATGCGCCAACGGCGCCAGATCACCCGATGCTCCGACCGAACCCTGCGCCGGTATCACCGGCGTGACGCCACGCGCCAGCATCTGCTGCAAAAGCTCGATCAGCTCCCACCGCACACCCGATGCACCGCGGCCAAAGGACAACAGCTTTAACGTCATCATCAGCCGAGCAAGCCGACGCGGAACAGCTTCGCCCACACCGCAGCAATGGCTGAGGATCAGGTTGCGCTGCAGGGTCGAGGTATCCTCGGGCGCAATCTTTAGGCTGGCGAGTTTTCCAAAGCCGGTATTGACGCCGTAAACCGCCTTGTCCCCC
The DNA here is from genome assembly GCF_056536925.1 of Ruegeria sp. CI1. Lineage (NCBI taxonomy): Bacteria > Pseudomonadati > Pseudomonadota > Alphaproteobacteria > Rhodobacterales > Roseobacteraceae > Ruegeria > Ruegeria sp. CI1. The sequence continues at coordinate 98,417 of NZ_JBQFQP010000004.1, forward strand.
GCCGCGGCCGCGGCAATCCGCGCTGCGGCCGCCTGAACCTGAAGTTTGCAGCCCTCGTCCAACAGGATCGGAGTTTCTTTCCAATAGATTTCGGCCAGCTCGGACAGGGTGACGATGCCCGGAGTGAGCTTCAAGACGCTCATTCAGTGCCTCCAAAGATGCGTTTGTGCAATGGATTGAAGCCGATGCGATAGGCCAGTTCGGCGGGGTGTTCGACGTCCCATACCGCCAGATCGGTCCGCTGACCGAGCGCGATTGTGCCCGTGTCGTTCAGACCCAATGCACGGGCCGCTTCACGAGTGGCCCCGGCCAGCGTTTCTTCGGGCGTCATCCGGAACAAGGTGCAGGCCATGTTCATTGTCAGCAAAAGCGAGGTCAGCGGTGACGAGCCCGGATTGCAATCGGTCGCCAATGCCATCGGCACCTTGTACCGACGCAACAGGTCGATAGGCGGTACCTGTGTTTCGCGCAGGGTATAGAACGCCCCAGGCAGGACCACCGCGACGGTTCCGGCGTTTGCCATCGCGGCCACCCCTTCTTCGTCGAGATACTCGATATGATCCGCAGATAGCGCGCCATACGAGGCCGCAAGTTCGGCACCGCCCAGGTTCGAGAGCTGTTCGGCATGCAACTTGACCGGCAATTCCAGCGCTGTCGCCGTATCGAAAACACGGGCGATTTGCCTGGGGTCAAAGGCGATCCCTTCGCAGAACCCGTCGACCGCATCGACAAGCCCTTCGGCATGGGCCGCACGCAGGGCCGGTATGCAGACCTCGTCGATATAGGCATCGTCGCGGCCCTTGTATTCGGGCGGAACCGCATGCGCACCCAGAAATGTGGTTTTGACGCGGACCGGGCGCACCTGCTCAATCCGGCGGGCGGCGCGAAGCATGCGCAACTCTGTTTCCTGATCCAGACCGTAACCGGACTTGACCTCGATACAGCTGACGCCTTCTGCCAACAGGGCATCGACCCGCGGCAGGGCATCAGCGAGCAGCTGATCTTCGGACGCGGCGCGGGTGCCATTCACAGTCGACAGGATACCACCACCTGCACGGGCTATTTCTTCGTACGAGGCACCGTTCAGCCGCATCTCGAACTCGACCGCGCGATTACCGCCGAACACCACGTGCGTGTGGCAATCGATCAAGGCCGGCGTGACAAGCCGACCGCCAAGATCCTCTACCTGCCAACCCGTGAACGCGTCCGGCAGCAGGGACGCAGCGCCGACCCACGCGATCTTGCCGCCTTCAACAGCAACCGCGCCGTCCGGTATCATCCCATACGGGGTCGCGGCGTCATCCAATGTGGCAACCTGCGCACCGCGAAGAACGAATTTTTCGGTCATGACGATTCTTTGGGGCTCCCCTTTCGAGTTGTTTTTTCGTATACGTATATAAAATTAAAGTCTACACAAAAGAGCGTCTGATGAAAATCCATGCAAAAACCGCCTTGTTAGGCTCTGATTGGGCAAGTGATCTAAGGGTGACGATTGCAGATGGCCGGATTGCCGTCATCGAATCCGATGTCGCTCCGGCCCCGGATGACCTGCAGGTGGATACCCTGCTTCCGTCATTGGCCAACCTGCACAGCCACGCCTTTCAACGCGCCATGGCGGGTATGACCGAGGTGCGCGCGGCGGGCAAAGAAAGCTTCTGGACGTGGCGCACGCTGATGTATCGCTTTCTGGACCGGTTGACTCCCGAGCAGGTCGAAGCCATCGCCGCGCTTGTTTTCATGGAGATGCAGGAAGCCGGGTATGCTTCGGTCGGTGAGTTCCACTATGTCCATCACCAGCCGGGGGGACAGACCTATGATCACCTCTCCGAACTGAGTCAACGCATCTTTGCCGCTGCGGCCCAGACCGGGATCGGCCTGACCCATCTGCCGGTGCTCTACACCTATGGCGGTGTCAATCAGGAAAGCCTTGCCGGAGGTCAGTTGCGGTTTGGCAATGACGTGGATCGGTTTCTGAGACTTGTCGACGAATGCAGGGCAATCGGTGGGATGCCCCCTGACACCCAGGTCGGCATCGCGCCGCATTCCATGCGGGCCACTTCGCCTGCCGATTTGTCCGAGATTCTGGCGCAAGTGCCCTGCGGGCCGATCCACATTCATATTTCGGAACAGCTCAAGGAAGTCGCCGACATCCAGGCAAAGCTCGGCCAACGGCCGGTCGAATGGCTGTTGGAAAACGTAGATGTGGATCGCCGCTGGTGCCTGATCCACGCAACCCACATGACTGATGCCGAAACCGCCGGTCTGGCGCAATCCGGCGCGGTTGCCGGGCTGTGCCCGATTACCGAAGCCAATCTGGGCGATGGCATTTTCAATGGCGCCGTCTATGTCGAAAACAACGGCGCGTTTGGCGTCGGATCAGACTCTAACATAAGGATTTCGCTAGTCGAAGAACTCCGCACGCTGGAGTATTCGCAGCGCTTGCGCGACATGGCGCGAACCGTGCTTGTTCCCGGCGAAGGTTCGGTCGGTCATACTCTATATACCGGGGCCGCACTGGGCGGCGCACAGGCCCTTGGCCGGGACGCCGGTGAGATCGCTGTCGGCAGGCTTGCCGATGTGGTTGCAATCAACCGCGAACACCCGACCCTGTGTGCGCTGGAGGAATGGCAACTGCTGGACGGGCTGTGTTTCGCGGCATCCGACACAGTGGTGACAGATCTGTGGTCTGCCGGCCGGCACAGGGTTCGGAACGGAAGGCACGTGGAACGAGACGCGATCACCTCGCGGTATCGCAAGGCCATTGCCGACCTGCTGCGCGATGTCTAAACGTTTCAAACACACCAACGGTCCCCGCCAATGAACCAGAACACGGAAACAACCAGCTATCGCGACATCAAGCGGATCGTTCTGGACCGCATCCGTTCGGGTGAGTGGCGGCCAGACTCTCTGTTGCCCAACGAACAGGATCTGGCGATCGAGTTCTCCTGTACCCGAACGACAGTGAACCGCGCCTTGCGGGAATTGGCGGACGAAGGGTTTCTGGAGCGGCGCCGCAAGGCTGGCACCCGGGTTCTCAGTTCCCCGCAACGGCAGGCCCGCTTCACGATACCGCTGGTTCGGGACGAAGTCGAAGCAATGGGCGGCACCTATCGCTATGCCCTGGTTTCGGCCGAATTGAATGGCGCGCCTGAATGGCTGGGCGCGCGACTGCGGCTGGAGGCAGGGCAAAAGGTGATGCATGTACGATGCATGCACTATTCGAACAACACGCCATTCCAGTACGAGGATCGGTGGATCGTCGTCGACAGCGTGCCAGAAGTCGAAACAGCCGATTTTTCCGTCGTCGGACCAAATGACTGGCTGGTGCAGACCGTGCCCTTCACCAACGTCGAGCTGACCTTTCTGGCCAGCCGTGCAGACGCCACTCTGGCCGGGTTTCTGGATGTTCCCGAAGGAGAGCCGGTTTTCACCGCCGAGAGGATCACGTGGCTGCAAGGGCGCCCAGTCACCTTTGCCAAGTTCTATTTCGCGGCCGGATACCGGATGACAACGCAAATCTGACCTGCGCCGCTGCGCACTCTTTACCATTCGGCCAAACCAAGACACTTTCCAGAACACCACATGCGCCGCTTCGGTTCAGGAAAGGATGCGCCCATGCCCAACCCGCTTTATGATCGTCTGTTCGGAAAACACATCGGCAAACAGACACCTTTCCTGTATCTGCCCGATGACACGGTGATCACCCATTCCTCATTCCTGGACACCGCCGCGCGGATCGCAAATGCGCTTTGCGGGCTGGGGTTGGAGGCAGGTGATCGCGTGGCTGTGCAGGTGCACAAATCGCCCGAAGCCTTGGCTCTTTATGCCGCCTGCGCTCAGGCCGGGTTGATCTTTCTGCCACTCAATACTGCATATACTGTCGATGAACTGACCTATTTCATTGAAAACAGCGGCGCGAAACTGGTGGTGTGCGACGCCGCCAGTGAAGACGATCTGCAGCCCGTCACCGAAGGGCTGGACGCGCAAATAGCAACGCTCAACGCTGATGGGTCTGGCAGCTTGATGCGCCGCGCGCTGGGTATGCTTCCGGCCTTTGCTCCGATCAGGAGGAGCGCGGAAGATCTGGCCGCTTTCCTCTATACCTCGGGCACGACAGGCCGATCCAAAGGAGCGATGCTGACGCAAGAGAACCTGCTTTCGAACGCCGAAGTTTTGGCGAAGGAATGGCGGTTTACCGCAGATGACGTGTTGCTGCACGCCCTGCCGATATTCCATACCCACGGCTTGTTCGTTGCCACAAACATCGTGTTGGCGACCGGCGGCAGCATGATCTTTCTGCCCGGATTCGACCTGGATGAAATCCTGCGCCTGATGCCGCGTGCCACGTCGATGATGGGGGTGCCGACCTTTTACACCCGTCTTCTGGGCGATCCGCGTTTCACCCGCGAACTGGCATCGCACATGCGCCTCTTTGTTTCCGGCTCTGCCCCGCTGCTTGCCGATACCCATGTGCAATTCGAAGACCGCACCGGTCACCGTATCCTTGAACGCTATGGAATGACCGAAACGAACATGAACACATCAAACCCTTACGACGGCGAACGTCGTGCCGGAACTGTGGGCTTTCCCTTGCCGGGCATAGACTTGAAAATCACCAACCCGGAAACCGGAGAAATCCTGCCGCAGGGTGAAATCGGCCTGATTGAGGTTCGCGGGCCGAATGTGTTCAAGGGTTATTGGCAGATGCCCGAGAAGACCGCCGCCGAGCTGCGTGAGGACGGGTTCTTTATCACCGGCGATCTGGGGCGGATCGACGAGGCCGGCTATGTCCAGATCGTGGGGCGCAACAAGGATCTGATCATCTCGGGCGGCTACAACATCTATCCCAAGGAAATCGAACTGGTTCTGGACGAACAACCCGGAATTCTGGAAAGCGCTGTGATCGGTGTTCCGCATCCGGATTTCGGGGAAACCGTACTGGGCATTCTGGTCCCCGAGGCCGGGGCCAATCCCGACCTGGAGGCCGTGATGGCTTCGGTGCGGTCCAGCCTTGCCCGTTTCAAACACCCGCGCAAGCTGATCGTGATGGATGAATTGCCCCGCAACACGATGGGCAAGGTTCAGAAAAACCTTCTACGGAATACCTTCAAAGACCTGTTTTCCAGCGGCTGACACAGAAACTCACCTGCGAAAAGGAAATTCTTTCAGCGCCTGGCGACCCCGTTTCGTCAGCAACCAGCACTCACGCCCCTCGAAAACGGCGCAAGCCAATGGCCGCCCATATCCTGCACCAGCGTCAAGGTTGACACGGTTGCCCCGATGTTCTGCATGCTTGGCCGGCGTATGACCGTGCACCACTAGCCATGGATGTTCACGCAGGTCTTCCAGAAACTCGTGCCGTATCCAGATCAGGTCATCCTCAGTTTGCTGTTCCAGCGGCACCCCGGGACGAATACCGGCATGAACGAACAGCAGATCACCGTCACGGTGATAGTTTACCAAGCCGTCCAAAAATCGCAGATGTTCTTCGGGAACCGCCTCGCGCGCCTGCTCATGGATCTGGAAAATTCGGCTGTCTTCACTCAGGTGCACGCCATAAGAGGCCAGCGTTTCGACCCCGCCCAGGCGTTCGTGCAGCCAGTGATGGCCAACCAGCAAGCGGTCATCGTTGGCCGGATAGTCCTGCATGAAAAGCGAGAACATCCGGTCATGATTGCCCCGCAACATGATCCAGTCCCGGCCAGCCCGCTGGCCTTCGATCAGCAAATCCAGCACTCCCCGGCTGTCCGGGCCCCGGTCGGTATAGTCACCCAGAAAGACCACACGCGCATTCGCGCCGCCATCCGACTCGATCCGGGCCAGTGCGTCCTCAAGCATCGTGCGCTGACCGTGAATGTCGCCGATTGCATAAATGGGCTGTGGCAAATTGGTTCTCCGCAATTTTCCCTTTTATTGAACGAGTTGGTTCTCAGAAGGAAGGGGAATGATCCAGGCGCGCCATCAGCATTGCAATCTGGTCACGCAACCACACATGCGCGGGTGTGTTGGTCGTGCGCTTGTGCCAAACCATCATGATGTTCACCGGCTCGACGTCGATAGGCGCCTGATACAAGTCAAGTCCGACACGCGGTGCGACCCGTTCTGCAAGTTGATGTGGCATCAACGCAATCAGATCGCTTTGCGATACCGCGTTGTAGACGCCTGAAAAGACCGGCATGGTCATGGCGACCTTTCGGGTCCGTCCAACCTTTTCCAGCGCCGCGTCGCCTAATGCCTTCAGGTTGCCCTCGGGGGAAAACAGAACATGCTGCAAGTCACAAAACAGTTTGAGCGGAATTATATCACCCGGGCTTAGGCCACTGGCGGCAAGTCTTGGGTGTCCCTTTCGCGCAATGACGACGAAATGCGAACGGTGCAGAAAACGCGACCCGACCCAGTCAGGAAATCCGGTTCGCGGCAGTATCGCAATGTCGACTCCAAACTGATCCAGCGAATGAACATAGTTGTCTGGCACCAGATCCACCAATTGCACTCTCATGCGCGGCGCATGATGGGACAGATGATCGGCCAACTGAGGCAGCAGCATTTCGGCATAAAAATCGCTGCCTGAAATCTTGAACCGGGCGTCGGAGAGTTTCGGGTCGAACCCCTTTGGGCCGGTCAGCAGGGTTTCCGTGGTTTCCAGAAGTTCCCTCAACGGAGCCTTCAGGCTTCTGGCATAGTCCGTCGGTACCAGCTTTCTGCCCTTGCGTATGAAAATCGGGTCGCCCAGCGCGTGCCGCAGTCGCCCCAAAGCAGCCGAAATTGCCGGTTGCGACAAACCGATACGCTTTCCGGCCAAGGTCGTTGATCCGGTTTCAAGCAGCGCATCCAGAACGCGCAGCAGGTTCAGATCGAAGCTTCTGAAATTCATGGTGTTAATATGTATAATAGTATCAATAAATTTCTCATATCAAAAAAGCCGGTGCAGGATCCGCCTGAATGAAACGGGCAGGCCAACGGAGGGGTCATGAAGGGCATAGCGTATTGGTTCATGGTTATAGCGGTTGTTGCCGCATTGTGCGGGATGGCATGGGGCATTCACATGGCGGCGAGTCAGGATCACACCCTGTCACCTGCACATGGACATCTGAACTTGCTGGGATGGGTCAGTTGCGCGATTTACGCGTTCTATTACCACCTGGTTCCCGAAGCGGCCCAAGGACCGTTGCCGCGCCTACACTTAGCGCTGTCATTGGCGTCCCTGGTGATCCTCGCGCCGGGAATCGCGCTGGCCATTCTCGGGCAAGGCGATGGTATGGCCAAGTTGGGATCAGTTCTTGCGTTGGCTGCGATGGCAAGCTTTGGCTTTATCGTCATTCGCACCGCTCGGGTAGCGCGAGAGATCCACGTATGAGAGTGGGAAGCCGAGTGTGAAAACGCCGCCTGGTGGGGCGGCGTTTCCGCAGTTGGTGTATCAGGCGACGTCGAACTCCAGCGGCTTGATCTGGGTAAACAACCCGGTTTCGGCCAGCTTGGCCCGCGCCTCGGCCGGAACCTGTTCATCAACGTAAAGCAAGGCAATCGCCTCACCCCCTGCCGCAGCGCGACCGAGCGTAAAGTTGGCGATGTTGACGCCATGCTCGCCCATGGTTCCACCCAAAGTACCGATGATGCCGGGGACATCCTCGTTGGTGGTATAAAGCATGTGCGCGCCGACCTCGGCATCGATATTGATACCCTTGATCTGGATGAACCGGGGCTTGCCATCAGAAAACACGGTGCCCGCAATCGAACGTTCTCGTTTGTTGGTAACCACTGTTACCTTGATGTAGCCATCGAATGACCCGGACTTGTCCTGATTGGTCGTCGAAATCTGAATCCCGCGCTCTTTAGCCACGACCGGGGCCGAGACCATGTTCACCTCGGGGTTCGATTTCTTCATGATCCCCGCGACCAGCGCACAGTTGAGTGCGGCAAGGTTCATCTCCGAGGCGACACCATCGTATAGGATGTTGATGGCCTTGATCGGTTCATCGGTCATCTGGCCGACAAAACTGCCCAGATGGCCCGCAAGCTTGATCCACGGCCCCATGACCCTGGCTTCTTCCGCCGTCACGCTCGGCATGTTCAAGGCATTTTCCACCGCACCTGTCAGCAGATAGTTCGAAATCTGCTCAGCCACCTGCAATGCCACGTTTTCCTGTGCTTCGGTCGTGGCGGCGCCCAGGTGAGGCGTGCAAACAACGTTGGGCAGATTGAACAACACATTGTCCTTTGCCGGCTCTACACTGAAAACGTCGAATGCTGCCCCGGCGACATGGCCGGATTTCAGCAGGTCAGCCAGCGCCTCTTCGTCCACCAGTCCCCCGCGGGCGCAGTTGATGATGCGCACGCCCTTCCTGGTTTTTTCCAGGTTTTCGCGACTCAGGATATTGCGCGTCTGATCGGTCAACGGCACGTGAAGCGTGATGAAATCGGCGCGCTTCAGCAACTCGTCAAGCTCGACCTTTTCGACACCCATCTTGTCCGCTTTCTCGTCGCCGAGATAGGGATCATAGGCGATCACTTTCATTTTCAGGCCATGCGCCCGCTCACAGACGATGCCGCCTATGTTGCCAGCGCCGATGACACCCAACGTCTTGTTGGTCAGTTCGATCCCCATGAACTTGGACTTTTCCCACCTGCCCGCATGGGTCGAGGCGCTGGCCTCGGGGATCTGACGTGCGACCGCAAACATCATCGCGATTGCATGTTCGGCGGTGGTGATCATGTTGCCAAAGGGCGTGTTCATCACGATCACACCTTTCTTGGACGCGGCATCCTTGTCGACATTGTCGGTGCCGATCCCGGCGCGACCAATGACCTTGAGCTTGTCGGCTCTTTCCAAAATCTTTTCGGTCACCTTGGTGGCCGAACGGATGGCGAGGCCGTCATATTGGCCGATGATTTCAGCCAGTTTTTCCTTGTCCTTGCCCACGTCGGGCAAGAAATCCACGTCGATTCCGCGGTCGCGGAAGATCTGAACAGCGGTTTCGCTCAGCTTGTCGGATACGAGTACTTTGGGGGCCATTTCAGTTGGTCCTTTGAATTCTTCAGGGGGTAGCGGGCCGAAACCCGCCTTACATTAGTGATGGGGTAGGCCGGGCTACAGCCCGGCACATGAAACTCAAGCAGCTTGGGTCTGCGATGCAATCTCGGCCTCGAACGCCCATTCCAGCCACGGCAGCATCGCCTCGATATCCGAGGTTTCCACAGTACCGCCGCACCACACGCGCAGGCCCGCAGGCGCGTCGCGATAAGCGCCTATATCCAGCGCGATATTCTCGGCCTCAAGCCGTTTGGCCACCGCCTTGGCGAATGCTGCGCCGTCCCGGATGCGATCATCGGTGAACTTCAAACAAACCGATGTATTCGAGCGCGTGGCGGGGTCTTCGGCCAGATTGGCGATCCAGTCATGACGGTCGCAAAAGGCGTGGATAGCATTCGCATTGGCGTCCGCACGCGAGATCAAACCTTGCAGCCCACCAACGGAACGCGCCCAGTCCAGCGCGAACAGATAATCCTCGACCGCCAGCATTGACGGCGTGTTGATCGTGGCCCCCGTAAAGATGCCTTCGATCAGCTTTCCGCCTTTGGTCAGTCGAAATATCTTGGGCAGGGGCCATGCAGGCGTGTAGCTTTCCAGCCGTTCGACAGCGCGCGGAGAAAGTACCAGCAACCCATGTGCCGCTTCGCCGCCCAGAACCTTTTGCCAGCTGAAAGTGGTCACATCCAGTTTGTCCCAGGGCAGGTCCATCGCAAAGGCGGCAGAAGTCGCGTCGCAGATGGTCAGGCCCTGACGATCATCCGCAATCCAGTCGCCATTCGGAACCCGCACGCCCGACGTCGTGCCGTTCCACGTAAAAACCACGTCATTGGCGAAATCGACCGAGGTCAGATCGACGATCTTTCCGTAATCCGCGGTTTTTACCTCGGCATCGACCTTGAGCTGCTTGACCACATCGGTCACCCAGCCGGAGCCAAAGCTTTCCCAAGCCAGCATTTCGACCTTGCGAGCGCCCAGCAGCGACCATAGCGCCATCTCGACAGCACCGGTATCCGAAGCGGGCACGATGCCGATGCGGTAATCCGCCGGAATACCGAGAACCTCGCGAGTACCATCAATGGCAGCTTTCAGCTTGTCCTTGCCGATTGCGGCGCGATGCGACCGGCCCAGTGCGGCGTCGGCAAGCTTCGTCAGATCGAATGTGGGGGGTTTGGCGCAGGGGCCAGAAGAAAAGCGCGGATTGGCCGGCCGCGTTGCCGGTTGAGCGATAGTCATAGGTGTTACCCTTCCAGATATACGCCCCTCGTTGGGGAGGGGTGTCCCGCGGTTAGAGCTATTGCGCCGCAGCGCGGCAGGCAAGTGCGAAAGCGGCCGAAATCGCCGCTTTGGAACTCATTTCCGACGCGTATCGGCTACGATCGGAAACTTGCGTTTCTTGATTGAAATTCGAACAGCAGTCAGGCCTCCCGACCCAACCGGCCTTTCGGCCGCAAAAAAATTACTTTATTGCAATCTCTTGCACTCAAAACTCCGGCATTGCTCCACATTTCATTTGGCTCACAGGCTTCGGTGTCCAGCTTACAACTGCTCTCTGGTGAAATTTCTGCGCCTGCGCTATGCGGCTTACCCAAGACAGGAGATCCCGAATGCATATCGCCACGTTGCTGACCAATCCTCAGAACCCGATCCTTGAGGCCGTCTTGGTCGAGTCGTTGCGCAATGCATGGGGCGGGGGCGAGGCAGTCTGGCTGAATCCCGGCGTCGCAGCCGAATTTCAGTTGGCCAACATACCGGTCAATCACTGGGATATCTGGGCCGAGATGCAGGGCCTTGGCGTCGACCTCGTGATCCAGCCAGCACAAGGTCGCCGCAAGAAAATGCTGCTTGCAGACATGGACAGCACGATGATTCAACAGGAATGCATCGACGAACTGGCGGACGAAGCAGGCGTGGGCGATCACGTCAAGGACATCACTGCGCGGGCGATGAATGGTGAGTTGGATTTCGAAGGCGCACTGATCGAACGGGTCGGTTTGCTGGAGGGTCTGGATGAAGGCGTGATTGCCAAGGTTCTGAACGAGCGGATCACGTTCATGCCGGGTGGGCGGGAACTGGTTGCGACCATGCGCGCGAACGGGGCTTATGCTGCGCTGGTGTCTGGCGGCTTCACCGCCTTTACAGCGCACGTGGCGGCAACCCTTGGGTTTGACGAGAACCGGGCCAATACCCTGCTTGTGGCCCAAGGCAAGCTCACCGGGGGCGTTCAGCGCCCGATTCTGGGGCGCGAAGCCAAGATACAAGCGCTGCACGAGATCACCTCCCAATTGGGCATTGCCACATCCGATGCAATTGCCGTCGGCGACGGCGCCAATGATCTGGGCATGCTTGGCCTTGCTGGCACGGGTGTAGCCCTGCACGCCAAACCATCAGTCGCCGCGCAATGCGACGTGCGGATCAATCACTGCGACCTGACGGCCTTATTGTATCTGCAAGGCTATTCCTCTGACCAGTTTGTGGTGAAATGAATGTCACGAGTCTGCATCGGCTGAATTCCCTTTCCATTATTTAACTTTTGTGTTAAATAATGGATATGACGAACCTGTTTCCCATATTTTCGGCCCTGTCCGACCCGACCCGATTCGCAATCATCGAGCAATTGATGGAACTGGGCGAACAACCCGCCGGAGACCTGATCGAAGGCAAAGGCATGTCTGGTGCTGCCATTTCGCGCCACCTCAAGGTTCTGCGCGAGGCCGGTTTGATAAACCAACGCGTCAACGGAACCCAGCGGTTGTACTCTGTCCGCGCCGAGGGCCTGCGTGCCATCGCCGAGTGGACCATTTCGAAACGGCAATTCTGGGAATCCAGCCTCGACCGTCTGGGCGAACTAATCGAAAGGGAAAACACATGGCCGACCTGAGATTGAAGCGGGATTTTCCCGTCAGCCCGGAAACCCTGTTCGCCTGGATCAGCGACGGCGCCAAGCTTGTGCAATGGTGGGGGCCCGAAGGGTTGCACGTTCCCAAGCACAATCTGGATTTCACCCGCACCGGTCCCTGGTTTTCGGTGATGGTCAACGGCGAGGGGCAAGAATTCAAGGTTTCGGGTCAAGTCACCCATGTGAATCCTCCGACCTCGGTTGGTTTTACCTGGGGATGGCATGACGAAAACGATCAGCGCGGCGATGAAAGCCACGTGATGCTGACGGTTGAAGCAACTCGGACCGGATCGCGGCTGGTGCTGGACCATCGCGAACTCGGCGACGACGAGCTCAGCGCACGCCACGAAGAGGGCTGGACATCCTGCCTGCGCAAGCTCGAAGCCAATCTGAACTGATTTTCACCAAGGGAGGTAAAACAATGCCGGAATTCATTTTTGCCTATCACGGGGGCAAGACCCCGGACACGCCGGAAGAAGGCGAAAAAGTCATGGCTGCATGGAAGGCCTGGTTCGAAGGCATGGGAGAGTCGGTCGTCATTCCCGGCGCACCCGTCGGCATGTCCAAGACCGTAAGCTCAGGCGGTATCGCGGATGATGGCGGCGCCAATCCGCTTTCGGGTTATTCCGTCGTCAAAGCGGCGGATATCGGCGCGGCAACGGAAATGGCCAAGGGCTGCCCAATGGTGGTGACCGGAAACGGCTCGGTCGAAGTGGCCGAGATCATGGAGATGTAAAGTTCCGCCAGATCGGCCGTCAGATGAACCCGGCGGCCGGTTTTATCACTCCGCACTCGATACCCCGGCGGCTGTACTGCGTCGCATTCAGGTACTTTCGAGTTGCCGGATGGTTCGCATCCAGAACGCCCAGATCAACCAGAATGGCCGCAATCGCGCATTCACTGGCCCGTGTCGTGCCATCGGCGATTTTCACCGCCACCCCCATCCTTTTTTCCGGAATGATCGCGACATAAACCGCTTCGGCCCCGGTCTTGATCGCCACGCGCCCGTCCATTGCGCGCATGAGTTCGGTACAGGCTTTGCCTTCGCCCGCCACCAACTCGGGATGCTTGATCATCGCGCCGACAAGTTGTTGAGCAGCATCGCTTTGCCGGTCAGACCGGTCAGCGGCCGACGCAAACCACGCCATCGATCGCGCAAAGCCTTTTAGAGAAGTCTGAAAGTTCGGAGCAGAACAACCATCAATCCCGTATCCCGGGCTGGTCTCGCCCGTAACTTCCTCGAATGCGGCCAAACAGGCTTGCTGTACCGGATGATCGATTTCCACGTATTCCGGCCCGGCCCCCATGTGCTGCGCCAGCGTCAGAAATCCCGAATGCTTGCCCGAACAGTTGTTGTGGATCTGGCAAGGCGTATCGTCAGCCAGAATCAGACCGTCCCGCGCCGCCATGTCCGACGGTTCCTGCGGGCCGCAGCGCAGATCCGTCTCGCCCAGCCCCAGATGATCCAGCCATGCGTTCACGCGGTCGGTATGGATCGCCGCGCCGGTATGTGACGCGCAGGCCAATGCCAGATGTTCGGGCCCCAACCCATATTTCGCCGCCGCACCGGACGTTACCAACGGCAACGCCTGAATCATCTTGGCGGACGAGCGGGGATAGATCGTGGCATCGGGATCACCCCAGCTTTGCACGATCTGACCGCTGTCGTCGCATATCACCGCATGCCCCAGATGCAGGCTTTCAAGCAGCGAACCACGCCACACTTCTGTCATCGGTACCGGATGCGTCACGACGTCCCTCATTTTCCTGCGCAAAATTCTGCCAATCGCCCTTTCGCCCATGGCGAAATCTGCGTTAGTGTGTGTATGTCGGCAAATGATGGGCAGCGCAATATGAGACAGGCCGCAAAGACCTGCATGCGCGCCCGGATAACTTGAGGTAGAAGTCGGGCTAGGAGGCTGGACAAATGGGATCAAAGCTCGTCCGCATAATTGCGGGCCTGTGCATGGCCGGAATGGCCACCACCGCAATCGCTCAGCAAGCGCAAAGCACCAACCGGGTCGCCGCCAAGACCGACTGGAGTGTTTTCGTGGAAAGCGACCCAACAGAATGCTGGAGCGTTTCGGCGCCCAAGGAGACCGTGAACACCCGTGGCGGCCGTGTCGTATCGGTACGACGCAGCGATATCTTGCTGTTCGTGTTCTTCCGGCCAGAAAAAGACGTAAAGGGGCAGGTGACCTTTACTGGCGGCTATCCGTTTGCACCGGGATCGACAGTGAACCTTGTTGTTGATGGCACCGAGTTCGAGCTGATCACGGATGGCGAATGGGCCTGGCCCGCCACCCCGGCCGAAGACCTTAAGGTCGTGACCGCCATGAAACGCGGCTCCGAGGCGGTTCTGACCGCGCGCTCGGCTCGCGGCACGCAGACCAAGGACACGTTCTCTCTGCTTGGGTTCACAGCCGCCGTCGAAGATGCCGAGAAACGCTGCGCAAACTGATTGCAATCAGCAAAACACAGGAAAGCCCCGCCGATCCGGACGGGGCTTTTTTGTTTCCCGGTCCCGAAAAAGATTGCGTCCTCCGGCGGGCACAGGGCACTTTCGACCCGGCCAGACCCGGGCCGCTTCGGGTTTCCCAAAGGAAGTTCACATGCGCAGCAGCAAGACAATTCACGTCATCTCCGCCCATGCCGAAGGCGAAGTCGGCGATGTCATCGTCGGTGGCGTGACTCCTCCGCCGGGTGACACGCTGTGGCAGCAACGATCGTTCATCGCGCAAGATCAGACGCTGCGAAACTTCGTACTCAACGAACCGCGCGGTGGTGTATTTCGACATGTGAACCTGTTGGTGCCCCCCAAACACGCCGACGCGGATGCCGCTTTCATCATCATGGAGCCCGAAGACACGCCGCCGATGTCGGGATCAAACTCGATCTGCGTGTCGACTGTGCTTTTGGACAGCGGCATCATTCCGATGCAGGAACCCGTGACCGAACTGGTGCTGGAAGCGCCGGGAGGCTTGGTCCGGGTGCGCGCCGATTGCCGGAACGGAAAGGCCGAACGCATCCATGTGCAGAACGTCCCCAGCTTTGCCGACAAGTTAGGCGTACCGCTCGAAGTTCCGGGACTGGGAACGATCACCGTCGACACCGCCTATGGCGGCGACAGTTTTGTGGTGGTGGATGCCGCCGCGTTGGGGCTCGAGATCATCGAATCCGAAGCCAAGCACATCGCCCGTTTGGGCGTGGCCATCACCAATGCCGCGAACGAACAACTCGGGTTCTCGCATCCAGACAACCCCGATTGGAATCACATCTCTTTTTGCGCCTTCTGCGGCCCCCTTTCCACTACGGACAGCGGGCTGACTGGAAAATCTGCCGTTGCCATCCAGCCGGGCAAGGTCGATCGGTCACCGACCGGAACGGCAGTATCGGCAAGACTGGCGCTGATGGCCGCGAAGGGGCAGATCGCACAGAGCCAGACCTTTGAAGCGGTGTCGATCATTGGTTCGCGCTTCACCGGCAGGATCGTCGGCACCACGCAACTTGCCGATCGCCCCGCAATCATTCCCGAGATTTCAGGCCGCGCCTGGATCACCGGCATCCATCAGCACATGCTGGACCCCGAAGACCCCTGGCCCTCAGGCTATCGCCTCAGCGACACATGGGGCGCATAGATGCCGAACGACACCCGGCAAGGCGTTTCGGAACGTTGACGCCGGACAAGGCGCCGCTTACCCCTGAATAAACAACCCGGAGACCCGCACATGACCCATGCCCTGCTCGTGATCGACGTTCAAAACGATTTCTGCCCCGGCGGTGCGCTTGCGGTGCCGCAAGGGGACGAGGTCATCGCGCCCATCAACGCCATGATGAGCCGGTTCGATGCGGTAATCCTGACGCAGGACTGGCACCCGGCAGGCCATTCCTCCTTCGCCAGCTCACATTCCGGCAAAACTCTGTTCGAGGTGACAGAGATGCCATATGGTCTGCAGGTTCTGTGGCCCGATCATTGCGTTCAGGGCACCGGCGGCGCCGCGTTTCACCCCGAACTAAGAACAGATGCCGATCTGATCCTGCGCAAGGGATTTCGCGCGGCCATCGATAGCTATTCCGCTTTTTTCGAAAACGACCACACAACGCCTACCGGGCTTGAAGGCTACCTGCGCACGCGCGGGATCACCGCCCTGACGATGGTCGGGTTGGCCACTGATTTCTGCGTCAATTACTCGGCCGTGGATGCAGCGAAACTGGGGTTCGACGTCACCGTGAAACTGGACGCCTGCCGCGCAATCGACCTGGACGGCTCACTTGCCGCCGCTCACGAGGATATGCAGAATGCGGGCGTCCGCCTGGAGTAAGGTCAACCGGGCAACAACGGATCCCCAAAGGCATCTGTGGTCACCTCGCAAAGCCCTTCGATTTCCAATCCCAGATAGTCCGGCACGGGGGCGAACCGCGCTTGAGGAATATGTTGAAACTCCAAGGTCGTATAGGGTCGTTTCCACAGCCATTCCCGGTTCTCGACAGCCCAGAGGTCGGGATCTGGCGGTGTCTCATCCGTAAAGGCGTAAAAATGCAGGTCAAATCCGAAAGCCGCCACATCCTGCCGTGACAACAGGCGCAAGCCGAGTGATTTGCACACCTTTTCTTCGGCCTGAATATCGCCCGTGCGCAAGGTAATTTGCCCGATGCCGGCATTGGAAAACGGATGTCCGGGCGTCGTCGCTCGTTCTGGTCGGTTGCCCTCGAAATCATGTTGGAGAAGTTCGATTGCGAACCCCTCCGGATCGGCCAGATGGCACATATATCCGATATCCACGAACTGAACCGGATCGCTGACGGCTACGCCCCGGTCCCGCAGATGGGCGACGGCCAGATCAACATCGGGCAAGGTGATGCCGATTTTCCAGTATCTCTGTCCCCGGTCAGCGACATATCCACCGCCACCGGGAAGCAACAAAAGATCGGCATCCTGCCCGGCATACCCGACGCGCCAGCCTTCGCCCGCGGGGGTTGTTCCCATGCCCAGAACATCGGAATAAAAACGCGCCAGTCCCGCTGGGTCGGCCACACGCAGCCGGACGGCTGAAATCCTCATCCGCACATCTCCGCGATACCCGTGGCGATTTCAGGTTTCGCGGCAAGGCTGTCGGCAACCAGATCGCGGGCAGTTGCCATCAGCGCATCGGCTTCGACAACCCGGTCCACCAATCCAAAGGTATAAGCCTCTTTTGCGGTGATCTTTTGACCCGCCATGAATATGAGCTTTGTCCGCGCCGGGCCGATCAGGGCTGCCATTCGCCTGGGGTCGGAAGGTTGCGGCAGAAACCCAAGCTTCATCACCGGATAAAAGAATTTGGCCGACGGCACGGCAACGCGCAGATCGCAAGCCAGCACCATACCATTCGCACCCCCGGCAAGCGTGCCGTTTAGCGCGGCCACGGTCAGACAAGGCAGCGCGGCGATAGCGCCCGAAAGTCGCTCCCACACGTTCGATGTTGCAAGCCCGGCCCGCGCCTCGTCCAGATCGGCCCCGGCGCTGAACACCTTTCCGATCCCGGTCAGGATCAGCGCCTTGGCATCCACGGCGGCCTCGGCAATAACCGCCAGATCCTCAAGCATCGCCCCGGTCAACGAATTGGCTTTGTCGGGGCGGTTGATGGTCGCGATCCAAAGCCCGCCTTCTTTGGTCAGTTCGATCATGCCAAACCAACCCTCTTGCGGATGCCCTCGTCCCGCAGCGAAATCTCGGTGCCGACATATTCGTCGGCATCCTCGGAACACATCCACAACAACGCCCGCGCGGGCCAGTCGGCGGGAATGTGTGCCTCCCAATCCAATTGACTGACCGGGTTGATGCCGCTGGCCTTGATTTCGCGCTGCATTTGGGTGGCGACCGTTCCCGGCGAAAGGCCCATCGCGCGGATGCCGTGGTGCCCCTCTTCAAGATGCAGGCACTCGGTCAGCATCGTAGCCCCCGCCTTGGAGGCGCAATAGTGGCTCCACGCCTCGATGGGGTTGTGCGCCGCCCCCGACGAGATGGTAAGGATCGATCCGCCACCGCCCGCGCGCATTACCGGCAGCGCGGCGCGCATGCCGTAGAAAACGCCTTTGAGATTGACGTCGATGACATGTCCCCACGTCGCCGGGTCTGCCCGCGACAGATGAGAGATCGGCTCGATCGCGCCGGCATTTCCGATCAGAACATCCAGCCCGCCGAACCGAGCCACGCAGGTGGCCACCGCCGCCTCGACCTGCGCGTAATCGCTGACGTCACACGGCACGGCGACGGCTTTTTCGCCAATTTCCGCCGCCAACGCCGAAATCTGCGCCCCGCCCCGCGCAGCCAGTACCACGTTCGCGCCCGCCGCGGCAAATACGCGCCCCGCTTCGGCGCCAATTCCACGGCTTGCGCCAGTGATCAGAACGGTTTTGCCCTGCATATCCATGAGGATGCCCTCTTTAAATTCCATCTGTCGCAAGTCGTAGCCCGCAAAGGGGGAAAGGGTCCAGCCCTTGCCCCCTTGACGCCCGCGCCCTCAAGCCCGACGATGCGCGCGAAATTGATCGAGAAGGGTTCTCTTATGACTGCTTTCTATCGCCGCAGCTGCGGTGCCGTGCTTGCCTATGTTGTCGCAACCCAGGGCGCGTGGGCCGACCTGACCGCAGCCGACGTTTGGGCTGACTGGCAAGCTTACCTGGGCGGCATGGGCTATGAAGTGACCGGCGAGACAAGCAATTCGGGTTCCGTCATGACGATCGCCAACATGGCGATGACCATGGAACTGCCCGAGGAAGACGGCCAGTTCTCGATGACGATTCCGTCCATGACACTTACCGAGAATGGCGATGGCACGGTTACCGCGGGATTCCCCGCCTCTTTTCCGATGGTCATCGACGGAAAATCCGAGGGCGAGACGTTTCGGGCAGAACTGACCTATTCGCATGATGATCTGAACATGGTGATTTCCGGCACGCCCGAAGACACAACTTATGACTATGCCGCCAACCGTGTCGGCGTTGCGCTGACCTCGGTTGACTTCGATGGTGAAACGCTTCCGCCCGAGGCGCTTTCAGCAGCCATGAACATGGTCAATGTTGCGGGCAAGTCGCAGATGAAAATCGGCGAGATGCGCGACCTCACGCAAAGCATGACAGCCGACAGCCTGACCTATGATGTCGCCTTTGATGATCCCGAATCCGAAGACCAGGGCAAGTTCAAGGGTACAATGAACGGCCTGAGCTTTGAGGGCACAGGAACGATTCCCAAGGAATTCGATCCCGCCAATTACAACAGCCTTGTCGAGTCCGGCTTCGACTTTGACGGCAAATTCACCTTTACATCGGGGGCGGGCGAAATCGCAGGCGTCGGTGATGGCCAGCAGTTCGAGATGTCCAGCCAATCCGAAGGGGGTGATTTCGCAATTGCCATGGATGCCGCACATATCGTGTACGATATCGCTCAGAAAGGCGTCAAAATTGCTGTCTCAACCGCGGACCTGCCCTTCCCGATCGAACTGGCGATGGCAAGTGCCGGGATCAAGTTCGACATTCCGGTTCAGGCATCTGACGAAGAACAACCCTTTGCCTTTGCCATGAACCTGACCGATTTCACCATGTCGGATATCCTGTGGGGCATGTTCGACCCGGCGGGCGCGCTGCCGCGCGATCCGGCAACCATCGCCCTCGACACAAGTGGAACGGCCAAGATCAAGGTGAACTTCCTTGACCCCGCCGTGGCCGAAACACTGGACGCAACCGATGCGGCTCCGGGCGAGCTGCACTCGCTCAGGATCAACGAGTTGATTGTCTCGCTTGTCGGGGCAAAGCTGACCGGCACAGGGGATTTCACGTTCGACAATTCCAACCTTGACGCCTTTGACGGTGTCCCCGCCCCGTCGGGCGAAGCGAACCTGCAATTGGTCGGGGCCAATGCGCTGATCGACAAGCTGATCTCAATGGGCTTTGTATCCGACGAAGACGCGATGGGCGCCCGGATGATGATGGGTCTGTTTGCCGTGCCGGGGGACGCGCCGGACACGCTGAACTCGAAAATCGAGATCAACGACCAGGGGCATGTGATGGCCAATGGCCAGCGGATCAAGTAATCTGAATTTCACGCCGCAAACAAAGGGCTGCCGATGTGGCGGCCCTTTTTTGTTTGCTTTGGCACAAGCCCTTCCGGATCGGGTCGCAACCCGATTCATCACCGATATGCAGCATTCTTTGGTCATCGGGCCTTGCGGCACGAACAGGGCAAGGCTAGGTCCAGAATAGACGACGGAGGCCATATGAAACGGACACCCGAAGAAATCAGCCACGCGCTTTTGGATGCGGCCCGCAAGGCGGGCGCGGATGCCGCAGATGCCATTGTGATCGACGGGTCCTCGGTTTCCGTCGAAACCCGTAACGCGACGCTGGAAAAGGCCGAGCGGTCCGAAGGTGTCGATCTTGGGCTGAGGGTTTTTCTGGGTAAGCGACAGGCCATCGTGTCCAGCTCCGACAGTCGGCCAGAAACCCTCGCCACAATGGCCGAACGCGCGATTGCCATGGCCCGCGAAGCGCCAGAAGACCCTTATGCCGGGCTGGCTGGCTCGGATCAGATCATCAAGGCGTGGGATGTCGAACCGCTGCAGCTGTTTGACCCCACGCCCGAACCCAGCGCCGAGGCGCTGATGCAGGACGCACTGGAAGCCGAGGCCGCGGCGAAAGCTGTAAAAGGCGTGACACAAGTGTCAGATGCGGCGGCGGGCTATGGCGTGCATCGCGTTCATCTGTGTGCGACAAACGGTTTCTCCGGGGGCTATGCACGATCCAGCCGCTCGATCTCTTGCGTCGCGATTTCCGGCGAGGGCACAGGGATGGAGCGCGACTATGACGGTGACAGCCGCACCTTTCAATCCGACCTTCGCTCCGCGCGGGACATCGGACAAACCGCGGGAGAGCGCGCAGTGCAGTTGCACGGTGCGCGAAAGCCCCGAACGGGAACATTTCCGGTTCTGATCGACGAGCGCATATCCTCTTCGCTGATCGGTCATCTTGTGGCGGCCAGCAACGGCGCGGCCATTGCGCGGGGGGCCTCGTGGCTCAAGGACAGTCTGGGCGAACATGTGTTGCCCGACGCGTTGTCACTGGTCGAAGACCCACACCGTCCCCGCATATCGGGCTCGCGCCCCTTTGATGCCGAAGGGTTGCCAACCGCAAAGCGTGCGATCGTGAAAGACGGCATTCTGACTGGATGGACGCTGGATCTGTCCAGTGCGCGCAAGCTGGACTTGCCCGCAACCGGCAACGCCGTACGCGGCGTATCAGGACCACCGTCGCCCAGCAACTGGAACCTGAGTCTGACACAAGGCAGCCAAAGCCGCGATGATCTGTTGCGCGACATGGGGACCGGGCTGTTGGTGACCTCGATGATCGGGTCGACCATCAACCCCAATACCGGCGACTATTCCCGGGGCGCATCCGGCTTTTGGGTCGAGAACGGCGAAATCTCGTATCCGGTCAATGAATGCACCATTGCGGGAAATCTGCGTGACATGCTGCGGCGGATCATCCCGGCCAATGACGCACGCCCCTATCTGTCCCGCGTGGTCCCGTCACTTCTTGTCGAAGGGATGACCCTTGCCGGAAACTGACCTGTCCCTGCTCGTCGAGGCCGCGCTCGAGGCCGGGCGGATTGCCACCCGGTATTCGGGCGATACCGCCCAGCGCTGGGACAAGCCGCAAGGCGGCGGACCGGTGACAGAGGCGGATCTGGCCGTCAACGCCATGCTGGAACAACGGCTGCCCTCGGCCCGGCCCGGTTATGGCTGGCTGAGCGAAGAGACCGAGGATAACGACGACCGCCTGCACCGCGAGCATGTGTTCATCATCGACCCGATCGACGGCACCCGCAGCTTTGCCGAAGGGTCGAAAACATGGGCGCATTCCCTGGCCATTGCCCGCAATGGTGTCGTGACTGCGGCAGTGATCTATCTGCCGATGCGAGACCTGCTCTACGCCGCCGCTGAGGGTGAAGGTGCTACGCTGAATGGCGCAACCATCAGCACCACCGGAACGGGCGATCTGGAAACGGCAGAAATTCTTGCGGCCAAGCCCAACCTGAACGGGCG
The DNA here is from genome assembly GCF_056536925.1 of Ruegeria sp. CI1. NCBI lineage: Bacteria > Pseudomonadati > Pseudomonadota > Alphaproteobacteria > Rhodobacterales > Roseobacteraceae > Ruegeria > Ruegeria sp. CI1. The sequence continues at coordinate 120,423 of NZ_JBQFQP010000004.1, forward strand.
TCATTGGCGCGGTGGCGAGGCGCCCACGTTTGTGAGGGCCTACCGGCCGTCCCTCGCCTATCGCATGGCGTTGGTCGGACAGGGGCGTTTCGACGGAATGCTCACGCTGAGACCAAGTTGGGAGTGGGACATCGCCGCTGGCGACCTGATCCTGCGCGAGGCGCAGGGGGCCTGCACCGACAAAAAAGGCCAGGCTTTGCGTTTCAACAACCCTAACCCCAGGCTTGACGGTGTCGTCGCGGCCGGGCAACGGCTGCATTCGCTGCTGCTTGCCAAACTCGAGCCGGACGAGGGTTGGACGACATGAGCCGATCACGCTCGCTCAGCCTTAAGGCCTATCGGGTATTGTCCTGGCGCGGCACGAAACCCGATAGCGGCGGCGCGCCACCGCGCCCCAAAGGCGACGTCTTGTGGGTTCATGTGGCAACCCAAGACCACGTTGCCCCGGTCAACGACTTCTGTCGCCATCTGTTGAATCAAAAACCCGATCTGTCCGTGATGCTGACTGTTCCAGACAGTTCTGCCCTGGCAAACTGGACCGGCATGATCGCACCGGTGTTTCAATTGCCCGCCGACAACACAAACTCGGTGCGCAGATTCCTGGATCATTGGCGCCCCAATATGGGTTTGTGGGTCGGGGGCGGTTTGCTACCCAACCTTGTGGCGGACGCAGCGGATCGCAACATTCCCATGATCCTGATGGAAGGGGACGCGGATGTCGTGATCCCCCGCCGCCATCGGTGGCTACCGGAAATTCCACGCCACACCCTGAACTGCTTCCAATCCATCCTCACCACCAGTGACGACAAGGCACGGCAGATCCGTCGGCTTGGCGTCCCGTTTTCCAAAGTATCCATCTCTGCCCCGCTGAAGGTCAGCCCGAACCCGCTTCCATGGCCCGAGGACGAGCTGATCGAAACCAATCACGCGCTGTCCAGCCGCCCAATCTGGCTGGCCGCCTGGGTTCAGGACAAGGAATTCATCACGGTTCTGACCGCTCATCGCCATGCGCTGCGTCTGCTGCCCCGTCTGGTGCTTGTCCTGCACGTCGCCGACGCAGCAGAGGCTGGGCCGTTGCAAGCGCGGTTGAAAGCCATGGATTTGCGCTGCGCCGACTGGGACGCGGGCGATGCGATCGAAGACAACACCCAGGTCATTCTTTGCGCCGACCCTCAGGATCTGGGCCTGTGGTATCGCGTGTCACCGCTGACCTTTCTGGGCAGTTCGCTGGAATACGGGGCATCAGGGCAAAACCCGTTGGATGCGGTGGCGTTGGGTTCAGGCATCATTCATGGCCCCTTTGTCCGGCACCACACGGACGTCTACGCCCGTCTGGCGAATGCCAAGGCCTCGCGCATCGTGCGATCCGCCGACGAACTTGGCCGGGTCGTCGTGCATCTTCTGGCCCCTGATCAGGTGGCCGATATGGCCCTGGCCGGCTGGCAGGTCGTCAGCGAAGGGGCGCAGTTGATGGACCAGTTGACGGATATGGTGCAGGAAACGCTCGACAAACGGAGGGTGGGCGATGCGGGCGCCTGAGTTCTGGAACACACCCGCCGACCGTCTGGACTGGCGGGCGCGGCTGTTGAAACCGCTGGGCGGGATATATGCCCGCGCCACGGCGCGCAGGCTGGCGGCGGGCGACGGGGATCACCCCGGCATTCCGGTGATCTGCGTCGGCAACCTCAACGCCGGGGGTACTGGAAAAACCCCGACGGTCATCTGGGTGGTCGAACAGCTGCGCGATGCGTGGCACAAGCCGCATGTCGTCACCCGTGGTCACGGCGGATCACTGGAAGGCCCGGTTCGGGTCGACCCCTCGCGCCACACTGCGGACCAGGTCGGGGACGAGCCTTTGTTGCTGGCCGCCTTTGCCGAAGTTTGGGTCGCGAAAGATCGTGCCGCCGGGGCGCGGGCAGCGGCGGCGGATGGTGCCAGCGTTATCGTTCTGGATGACGGGTTTCAAAACCCAACCGTGCGCAAGGATCTTTCCTTCATTGTCGTGGATGCGGCGCGGGGTTTCGGCAATGGGCTGTGCCTGCCTGCCGGTCCCCTGCGCGAACCCGTCGATACCGGCCTGCGCCGGGCCGATATCGTCCTGTCGCTCGGGCCACCCGAAGCGCAGGAGCAATTTGCCCGGCTATGGGGATCAAGGCTCATCATCCCGCACGCCACAGGAGAATTGAAGCCGCTGCAAACCGGCATGGACTGGAGCGGTACGACCGTTCTTGCCTTTGCCGGAATCGGACACCCGGACAAGTTCTTCCGAACCCTGCGTGGGCTGGGGGCCGACTTGAAACGGGCCGAAGCGCTGGATGACCATCAACCGCTGACGCCCGCGCTCATGAGCAGGCTGGAACACGAAGCGAAACTGCTGGGTGCACAGATGGTCACCACCGAAAAAGACGCCGTACGTCTGCCGCCCGCATTTCGCAGCAAGGTCATAACCCTGCCCGTTCGCCTGCAAGTCGAACAGGCCGACATGGTGCGCGACATGATGCTGGTCAGGGCGCCGTCGCCCTGATCAGTTGTCCTCGCCCAGTTTGGGCGCAGCCCGCGTCAGGGCCAGCTCAGCGCCTGAAAAGACAAACGGCGACCGCACCCCCGGCACACCGTCCAATTCGATCTGCATGCCGCGTGCAATCACCTGCGGGTCTGCCATGACCTCGTCCAGCGTGTTGATCGGGCCGGCCGGTATGCCCTCGGCTTCGCAGGCGGCCAACAGATCGGCCTTGCCGCGCTGCGCGGTTGCCCCGTTCAGCCGCGCAATCATCACCCGGCGATTTGCCAGACGGTCCTTGTTGCGCAGAAACTCGGGCGCTTCGGCCATGTCATCAAGCCCCAGAACCCGGCAAAGCCGCTGATACTGCCGGTCGTTACCGGTTGCGATGATGATATGCCCGTCGGCGCAGTCAAAAACCTGATATGGCGCCAGATTGACATGGGCATTGCCCATCCGCTCGGGCGCCTTTCCCGTGGTCAGATAGTTCAGCGCCTGATTGGCGGTCACGGCCACCGCCACATCCAGCAGCGCCATGTCCACCTGTTGTCCCTTGCCTGTGCGCTGCCGCTGATGCAGCGCCGCCAGCACCCCGGCGACGGCATAGATACCGGTAAACACATCCGTAATCGCGACGCCGGCCTTTTGCGGTTGGCCTTCGGGTTCACCCGTGATCGACATCAGCCCCGACATGCCCTGAATGATAAAGTCATACCCTGCGCGATGTGCATAAGGCCCGGTCTGACCAAACCCTGTGATAGAGCAGTAGATGAGGCGCGGATTGATTTCCTTCAGACTGTCATAGTCCAGCCCGTATTTCTTCAGCCCGCCAACCTTGAAGTTCTCGATCAGGATATCCGCGTCCGCGACCAGGTCGCGCACGCGCTGTTGACCCTCGGGCGTCGAAAAATCCACCGTGACCGATGCCTTGCCCCGGTTTGCCGAGTGGTAATAGGCCGCCGAAACATCCTCGTCCCGGGTTACGAATGGCGGACCCCAGGCGCGCGTATCGTCTCCCGCCGGGGATTCGACCTTGATTACCTCCGCGCCCAGATCGGCAAATGTCTGGCCCGCCCAGGGGCCAGCCAGAATGCGTGCCAGTTCGATGACCTTCAAACCGGCCAGAGGGGCCGACATCAGTTGCCCAGCTCGTCTTCGATCAGTTTCTTGAAATCGGCATAGGACTGGTTTTCGACCTTCTTGCCGTTCACCACGAAACTCGGGGTTGCGCTGATGTCGTCACGCTCGGCGTTTTCCTGATACCAGGCCACAAGGGTTTGCGCCTTGGTCGAATCCTGCAGACAGGCTTCAAGCTGTTCGTTTTCGATACCCGCAAGCCGCCCGATCTTGCGCAGCTCGTCCACAACTTCGCTTGGACCACCCGCACGCGCCCATTCCGATTGGCCGTCAAAGATCAGATCGGTGATACCAAAGAACTTGTCCGGCCCGGTACAGCGCGCGATCATCGAAGCCCACAAGCCGAACCGGTCGAAATAGACCTCGCGATAGACGAACTTGACCTTACCAGTGTCAATGAAGTCCTTTTTCAGTTCCTTGTAGGGCCCCGCGTGAAACGCGGCGCAATGGGGGCAGGTGTACGAGGCGTATTCGATGATTTCGACCGGCGCGTTCTCGTCGCCCTGAACCATCTCCACGATGGTCGAGGTATCGATATCGGCTTCCTGCGCGTTGGCTTCGGCCACCAGCGGAATCGAAGGAACCCCGGTTGGAGTGCTTGTCAGCCAATAGGCCCCTGCGGCCACGGCGATAGCCGCACAGATCACGGTTGCAATTCGGGTCATGTCCTGCCCTTTCTCAGCTTTTTTGTTTGGATAATACGTTGCGGCCCAGCCGTTCAAGTGCGGCGCGCAAATCATTGTCGTGAACATCGCTTGCGGCCTTGTCGGCCTCGGCAGCGATTTCGGGTGCGATAACGGGTTTTTCGGTCTTCGGCTTCGGTTGGAAACTGGCCTGACCTTCGGCAAACCCGGTCGGCGCGGTCTGAGTGATGCGTATTCGGCTGATCGCGTTGTAGCCGTAGACGGCATTCACCCTGGCGCGCAGCTGTTCCTTCTGCATTTCCAGCATCGGTGCCTGCGGACCGGTCGTCAGAACGGTCAGCGTCGCGCCAAAACCGCCCTTGCCATAGCCGATGTTGACCGGGCGCGCGATTGCCGCGATATCCTGCCCTGCGATTTCGGGCCAATGGGTCAGCAGCCGCGACACCGCAAACCCGCGGCTTTCCCCGGCGCGCCGGATCTGGTCATTCAGCAGCGTCGCGGTGCGTTTGAAACCGCGTGTGGTCGATGGGCGTGGCGGCATCTGGTTTCCGACTCCTCGTCCGCTATTGTAATAGGCGATGGGGCGGGTGCCAGCGAAACCCGACGAGTCGAGGAATAAATCTTGCGTGACGCAATGGACACTGATGTAAGCGCCGCCTTGCTGCGCTGGTACGATCGCAACGCCCGCGACCTTCCGTGGCGTGTCAGCCCCGCCGCGCGCAAGGCAGGCGAATACCCCGACCCTTATCGTGTGTGGCTGTCCGAGGTGATGCTGCAGCAAACCACTGTCGCGGCGGTGCGCGACTATTTCCAACGCTTCACGGCACGCTGGCCCCGCGTTCAGGCCCTGGCCGCCGCCGAGGACGATCAGGTGATGGCCGAATGGGCCGGGCTTGGGTATTACGCCCGCGCCCGCAACCTGCTGAAATGCGCCCGTGTGGTGACCCAAGTTCATCAGGGCCGTTTTCCCGATACCTATGACGCCCTGATCAAACTGCCGGGGATCGGCCCTTATACCGCCGCTGCGATTGCCGCCATCGCCTTTGACCATCCTGAAACGGTGCTGGACGGCAATGTCGAACGGGTGATCGCGCGATTTCACGACATTCACGACCCGCTGCCGGGCGTGAAACCCACACTCAAGGATCTGGCAGCAACCCTGACGCCAATTCAGCGCCCGGGCGACTATGCGCAGGCGGTCATGGATCTTGGCGCCACCATCTGTACCCCAAGGTCTCCGGCCTGCGGAATCTGCCCGCTTCGCGACCGCTGCCGGGCAAGGGAGGCAGGCACCATGGCGGATCTCCCACGGAAAACCCCGAAGAAACCCAAACCGACCAGATACGGATATGCCTATATCGCCCGTCGCCCGGACGGGGCGTGGGTGATGGAACGGCGGCCCGACAAGGGACTCTTAGGGGGAATGCTGGGCTGGCCCGGTCCGGAATGGTCCGAAATACCGGATAAAACACCGCCCTTCATGGCGGACTGGCGCATGCTGCCGGGAGAGGTGCGACATTCCTTCACCCATTTTCACCTCATCCTGCGTATTCGAACCGCCACGCTACCCGATGGCTTTTGCGCCGAAGGCACAACGATTGTCGGCAAGCACGAATTCCGGCCCTCGGCCCTGCCAACCGTCATGCGAAAGGTCTATGATCTGTGGCGCGGCGAATAGGCAGATGGGCATCCCCGATCTGTGCGCCTACTCTCCGCCTAGTTGAATAACGGATCTCGAAAATGAACGCGACCAAAGCTCCGCCCTCCGGGCAATCCGCACTCCCCTACTGGATATCGTACCTGCTGGTTCCCCTGATCTGGTTCACGGCGGTCTTGGGAGGATGGTGGTTGATCCTTGTCCCCCTTGCGACATGGTGGGCATTTGCCGTTCTGGATCACCTGACGGGTCTTGACCTGGCAAACTCCGACCCCGACACGCCCGACGATGCGCTCGGCTGGCATATCCTTTTGACCAAGGTCTGGGTGCCGGTCCAGTTCGTAACCCTGTTCGGCCTGATCTGGTATGCCACCAGCGCTAACCATTTGGATACAGGCGAAAAGATCGCCCTGTTTTTCGGAATGGGGGTGCTGTCAGGCACCATCGGCATCAACTACAGCCACGAATTGATGCATCAGAAAAGCCGGGGTGAACGGTGGCTGGGCGACATCCTGCTGGCGATGACGCTCTATTCGCATTTCCGCTCCGAACACCTGCTGGTGCATCACCGCTATGTCGGAACACCACGGGACCCGGTGACGGCACGCTATAACGAGGGCTTCCACCGGTTCTATCCCCGCGTCCTGCGCCAAAGCCTTTGCTCGGCCTTTCGCGCCGAACGGGACATGCTCGCCCGCAAGGATCTTCCATGGACCGATCCGTCAAATCCGTTCTGGCGCTACTGGGCGTTGCAGGCTGCGATGCTTTTGCTGGCGCTGCTGATCGGCGGATGGGCGGGGCTGGGCCTGTTCCTCGTTCAGGCAGCGACGGCAATCTGGCAACTGGAACTTGTGAACTATGTCGAACATTACGGCCTGACCCGGAAACATCTCGGGGACGGGAAATACGAACATGTCCGCCCCTGCCACTCCTGGAATGCGGCGCACAAGGCGTCGAACTGGCTGCTGATCAACCTTCAACGCCACTCCGATCACCACTACAAGCCCGACCGCCGGTTTCCGTTGTTGCAGAACCATACGCCCGATGCCGCGCCACAACTGCCCTATGGCTATCCGGTGATGACCGTGGCTGCCATGATCCCGCCACTCTGGCGCCGTGTGATGAACCCACGCGTTCGCGCATGGCGGCGGCAGTACTATCCCGAGATCACCAATTGGAAGCCGTATAGCAAGGCCCAGAACCCGGTCCCCCGGTAAAAGGCACGGCCGCATCGCGCGGAGTTTGCCCCGTGCGATGCCCGACCTTACGAGAGGCCGCGCATCATTGATGCGCTTCCAACTGGCGGGAGCATTTCTCAGATCGTCCAGACATCCAGTGGCTGATCGACACCACGGATATTCTGATCCTTACGCAACTCAAATCCTGTCAGCAATTCGGGTGTCGCACCGGCATCCTGCATCGCGTGTCGCCGCAAATCGTCGCTCATCACGATTCGGGTGTCGAAATCGCGGGTCAGCGCCTCAAGCTTGGCGGCAACATTCACCGCATTGCCAATGACCGCGAATTCCAGCCGGTTGGCACCGATATCCCCCAGCACGACCGCGCCGAAATGTATCCCTATGCCGACCCGTATCTCAGGCTCGCCCGCGCGGCGCCGGTCCAGGTTCCACCGGTCGATGACGTCAACCATCGAACGCGCGCAGGCCAGCGCGTTCGATGCATCCCGATCGCCCGCCAGCGGTGTGCCAAAGGTCGCCATCAGACCGTCGCCCAGATATTTGTCGAGCGTGCCACCGTGACGAAAGACCTCGCTTTCCATCCGTGCATGGAAGCCACGCAAAACCTCGATCACCGCATAAGGATCACGAGAGGCGGCGAATTTCGTAAAACCCACTATGTCGATAAACAAAACCGCCACATCGGCCTCGCGCACCTGTTTCAGCGGCTCGTCGTTCTGGCTCAGTTCCTCAACCACATTGGGCGAGAAATAGCGCGACAGGTTGGCCCGCTCCCGCTCCAGCCCCGCATTGGTCATCAACAACCGGTTGAGTCGCCGCATGGACACGCCCAGGGTCACGGCGACCATCACGAAGACAACGACCTGCTGGATACGCTGCGGGATCATGAAGCTGTTGGGATCAAGCAACTGGGCCACATCCGGGAACCCGGCAAAAGCCTTGGCGAACTGCTCGCTGAGACCCGGAACCGGAGTTGCAACCCACCATGCCACGATCCAGCCGACCGTCCACATGGCTGCGGTCCATGTTCCGATGGCAATCACCGTGCGCCAGGAATAGGCCAGCGTTCCGGCAGCCAGGATGATGAAGAAATACTGAAAGTTGTCGAACCGGTACTGCATCGCAAGCGGTCGAACGTCTTCGCTGAACGGGTTCGGAATCACCATGCCCAGCGTCATGATCAGCAAATCGGCAAAGATCAGAAACAGCTCCAACCGCGATTGCCCGACCCGCCCGGCCCGCCGGATCAGCCAGCCATTGGCGCAAATCAGCGCGAGTATGAAATGATAATAGAGAACATCCCAGTTCGGATTGAGAAACACCAAAAGCGGCGCAGTCAGACCCATCGCGATCCAGCGCGCGCGAACCGCCAGTTCCAGCCCCTCGCGCTTGTGTCGCTCCAGTGCGGCTTCGGTGTATTTGTTTTCCAGATCGAACTCATCCGGTCGCGAGATGGAAAACCGATCCAATCGTGAACGGAAGATGCTTGTGTCGGTCATGCCGGGGCCTCTTGCAGTCAAGCAGCAGACGGGAAATTCCCGGTCCATCCAATCACCCCGGACGACAAAGGAAAAGGCCCCGCCGTTTTCGGCGGGGCAAGTCATAGTGCCATGTGTCAGGCCACAGGCACCGGCGGTATGAGTGAGAATTTGAGTGAGTTTCAGTTGTACAATTCGGCACGTACCTGCTGTCGCAGCACGTCAATTGGGACAGTTTTGCCCTCGCGCTTGAAACACCAATAGGTCCAGCCATTGCAGGACGGCGCGTTTTCCAGATGCGCCCCAACCTGATGAATCGAGCCTTTGACGTTGTCTCCGATCAAAGTGCCATCGGCACGTACCTTGGCTTTGTGACGCCGGTTCATCGAGTACAACTCTTCTCCCGGACGCAAAAGGCCACGTTCAACCAACTGGCCAAAGGGAATGCGCGGCTCGGCGCGCTTGCTGGCGCTGACCTCCAACGCTTCACGATCGAACTTGCGCACATTGGCGATGCGCTTTTCTGCGACCTTGCGATAAGCCTCTTCCCGCTCGATCCCAATGAACTCCCGGCCCAGCATCTTGGCTACGGCGCCAGTGGTACCAGTACCAAAGAACGGGTCCAGCACGACGTCACCAGGGTTGGTCGATCCGATCAGCACACGATGCAACAACGATTCCGGCTTTTGCGTCGGATGTGCCTTGTCCCCGTTTTCGTCTTTGAGGCGCTCATGTCCTGTACAAATCGGCAGCACCCAGTCGCTGCGCATCTGTACACCTTCGTTCAACGCCTTCAGCGCCTCATAGTTGAACGTATATTTCGCGCCCTCGGATTTCGACGCCCAGATCATCGTTTCATGAGCATTTGTAAGGCGCTTGCCGCGGAAATTCGGCATCGGGTTGGATTTGCGCCACACGACATCATTCAAGATCCAGTATCCAGCGTCCTGAAGTGCGGACCCTACGCGGAAAATATTGTGATATGATCCGATGACCCAGATTGCACCGTTGGGTTTCAGCAAGCGCCGCGCAGCCTTGAGCCAGTCGCGGGTGAACTGATCATAGACCGCAAAGCTCGAAAACTGGTCCCAGTGGTCATCAACCGCGTCCACCTGGGAATTGTCAGGGCGGTGTAGCTGCCCCTTGAGTTGCAGGTTATAAGGTGGGTCCGCGAAAATCAGGTCCACTGACGCCTCGGGCAGACTGTTCATCGCCTCGATGCAGTCGCCGGAAAGGATCGTGTTCAACGGGAGCGCGGTTGCGCCCTTGGACTTGGTTGTGGTCATTTCTCTGCCTCAGATTCCACGGCGCTTTTGCGCTCATTTGGTTGAGACAAGGATGAGTCAATCCTGATTCGCCGTCAAATTCTTTTTTGAATCATAGGGTTACGAATTACTCTTGATACAATATATTGTGGACAGGTTTGAACGAACGCCTATGGTGTGGGGTCACACCAAGATTTCGGAGCGCCTCTTTGTGCTGTTTTGACGGATATCCGGCGTTGCTCTCCCAGCCATAGCCAGGATGCTGTTGCGCCAAATCCACCATCACCCGGTCGCGCCATATTTTTGCCGCAATTGAAGCCGCCGCAATTGATACGGATCGCGTATCGCCCTTGACCACCGCCTGACTCGGCAGGCCAAGGCCGCGCGGGATCATGTTGCCGTCGATCAACAGATAGTCGGGTGCAGGATCAAGGGCCGCGACCGCGCGCTCCATCGCCAGGTGAGAGGCACGCAGAATGTTAACTCGGTCAATCTCTTCAACGGTTGCCTCAGCAACCGATACCTCGGCGGACTCTCGTAAAATTTGATCCAGCCCCATGCGGCGTTTCGCACTCAACTTCTTGGAATCGTTCAGCCCCTCGGGGATGTTGCCCGGATCAAGAATTACTGCTGCGGCAACAACAGGCCCGGCCAAAGGGCCGCGACCCACTTCATCGACCCCTGCAATCCTGAGATAGCCACGCGCCCGAAGCGCCATTTCAATATCAAAACTGGGCATAGTCATCTTCATGGAAAACCGCGTTTTGCCTCATGGCGCAAGAAAAAAGGAAGGGCGGCCAAGTGCCACCCTCCCCAACGCGGTGCTTCTGCGGCGCCGCTGTGCTCGAAACTCAGCGATACTGGACGACGCGATATCCTTGCTGTCGCAGACAGCTTGGCTCATAGGCGTGACGTACGTGTTGCCCATTCCAGAACCCAACCTTGCAGGACTCGGGCAGCTTGCGAGCATGTTTGTAGTGTTTGTTCAGGCACCGTTGACCCAAGACGGGTCGGTTGCTCCCGTATCCATTGAATGTCCTCAAGCATCTTTGCGGAAGATCGTATCGCGCCACATGTCCCGGAATAGGACGGGCATGACGCCGGTCGCGGCTTCGGCGGTCTAAATTATTGTCATCATAGTGATGCCGGTCATAGCGATTGTCGTAGTAACGGGTCACCGATTGCGACCGATCCTCTTTCTTGTTCTTGTTGTATTGATTGACGGCGGCGCCGATTATCGCGATTGCAGCCAGGCCACCCAGAATGTCATGCGCATCTGCGGCTTTCGCCCTTGATGCAGAAATACCAGTGATTCCGATGGCGGTGGCTACGATCAGAGCGATGAATTTACGGTGCATGGTGCATGTCCCTTCAATGTAATCCGCGATCCATGGGTAAGGACCGCCCTGTGATGCACCGAACCTGTCTGCACCCGCTTCAGACAGGCAATATCGTTCCTTTGTTATCCGATATCATTGCTGGCAAGGCCCTGTGGTTATTGAATATCGCGCGAAGCCCGCGCAGGATGCCGCTTATGAAACAGATCCTCACTTTGTTGGCCACTGCGGCCCTGATATCCCTGACACCCGCAGCGCATGCGGCAGACTGCTATGCCGATTATAAAGCCAAGCAGGATTCACCTTTGCGGCTTCACTATGGGGTTATGCAGGTATCAAACTGCTCGCAGGGTGGCGCGAAACAGGAAGTGTCTGCGCGGCTGAACGCGGCGGGCTGGAAGCTTTTGAATGTGATATCGGTCTTTGGCCCGGAAGGCCTGAACAAGAGGAAGGCGAATGCCGGACAGTTCTATCTCCGTTTCTGAAGCCCGGCGCTCGGGAACGCGGCTGGTCGGACTGGGCATTGCCGCAATCGTTGTGATCCTGATCATCGCAGCAGCGCTTTTGTTCTGGACCCTACCGGATGCAAACGCATTCAATGCGCGGGTTGAGCGGCTGTTTGTTGAAAGCGACCTGACGTCGCAGGCCGAGATCAAGTTGTTGGAAATTCTGGCACAGTCCGGAACCGCGTTTGCGGACACGCTGTCGAGTTACCGGATGGTGATCTTTGTTCTTCTTGTGTTTGCCAGCGCGATGATGATCGCCGCGCTGGTTTTTCTGGCGATGCTTGTCCTGCTGAACCGCCGCATGGCACAGATCGAACGCACTGGGATTCAGGTGACCTCCCTTTTGATAAGTCGCGAAGAGAACACCGTCTATCTCAACAACATGGATTTCAAACTGACCCCGGCAGCGATGGAAACTTTGTCTGTTCTGGCCGAATCCCGACTTGACGACGAAGTTCTATCGGGCGCCGAGATCGAGGGGATGATTTCAGGCAAGCACGCGTCTGAGTGCGACGAAGCGGCCGGAGCCACGCGGATCAAGCGTCTGCGCGACGCGCTGGGGAACCAGATGGTCAGCGAGTTGCTGGTCAAGAACATCGCCCGCAAAGGATATATGCTGGCGATCGAAAAAGACGTCATTCAGATGATCTGAGCGATTGCCAGCTCTCAATCGGTAAAAACATGGAGCGTGCCCTTGGCAAGCGCAGTTGCCGCGCCCATCCTTATGTTTCAGCTCAGGGGAAAGGAGGCCGCGCATGAACGTCCACAGCACCCCGCGCACCAAAGGGTACAGCATCTCGATCGAACCGTTGAAAGGCCGTATTGCCGCCTATCGCGACGACGTTCTGCTGGCCGAGAGCGTTCGCGCCAAGGTCATGTATGAAACGCGCCTGTCACCAACGATCTACTTCCCGAAAGAAGACGTGAAGGTGGCGCTTGGCGCACCGACTGAATTGCAGACCTTTTGCCCCTTCAAGGGCACGGCAACGTATCGCGACCTGGTTTTGGGGGAAACACATGTGCCCAACTCGATATGGGCATACGAAGATGCGCTACCCGAGAGCGAAGGTATTCAGGGTTATGTCGGCTTCATGCCCGGTGCCTACACACGGATCGACCTTGGAGGAAACAAGCTTGTCGAACCCGAAGACGGGAATGTCGGCGGACCCCTGATCAACTGGCTGATGCGCGGAGCGTCGGCGATTGCGACACCCGAAGAATTCACCCAAGAGCTGGCCGAAAAGATGCTGGAACAGGGAATTGCGATCCAACGTCTGGGTATCCTCGTCTGGTCACTGCATCCGCTGATCGCGGGAAAGCACTACATCTGGGAAAAAGGGGAGAAAGAGATTTCCACCTTTGCGCCAACTTACGAAATCTATGACCATCCCGCCTATACCAACAGCCCGCTGCGGCATGTGTCGAACGGGCTGGGAGGAGTACGGCAACGGCTGACCGACGATTTCCCCGAAAACAGCTTTCCGATCATGGAGGATCTGCGCGCCAAGGGGGCGACCGACTATGTCGCCATGCCGATGCCGTTTTCCGACGGGCGGACGAATGTCTTAACGCTGACATGTGATCATCCGCAGGGGTTTACCACGGAAAATCTCGGGCTGGTGTTTGAATGCTCGGCCATCATCGGGCGGTTCTACGAAGTGTTCACACAGCGCGAAAACGCACAGACTCTTCTGGAAACCTATGTTGGAAAACGCACCGGCGCGAGGGTATTGGGTGGAGACATCCGGCGCGGAGACGGGGATGAGATTGATGCCGCGATCATGTTCTGCGATTTGCGCGGCTCGACCATGCTGGAAGAAAAACTGGGGCGAGCAGAATACATCAAGCTGTTGAATGATTTTTTCGAAACCGTCTCTGGTATCGTGCACGAGCATGGTGGTGAAGTTCTGAAGTTCATCGGCGACGCGGTGCTGGCCGTTTTCCCGGCTGGTGATGACCCGGCAATGGCGCGAATTCACTCGCAACGCTCGGCAGTCGAGATTGTCGAACGCTTGGCCGCGTTGCGTGCCACTGGCGTGGGCGCCCGGTGCGATTGCGCAATCGGCCTTTCCTATGGTCGCGTGACATTTGGCAATGTCGGCTCGCAAGAGAGACTGGACTTCACCGTCATAGGTCAGGCCGCCAATATCGCGGCTCGGTTAGGAGATTACGGCAAAACTGCCGGCCACCGAATTGTCGTTTCACAAGACATCGAACCGTCCTGTTCCGACGTGACGCCGTTGGGAAAAGTGCAGCTTCACAACGTGTCAGAGCCGGTTGTTTCGTATGCGGTTCGTACTCAAACCGACTCCGCCGGAATGGGGCACGACTAGCTTTAGTTCTGATTTTCAATCTTTCCGGCTGAATCGACTAGCTTTTCGGGAGCAGCGCAACAATCATCACCGGCCGCGTCGAAGCAAAGTCAGCGCGATGCTGGCCGAGTTGGTTCCTGTGGCAAACGTTGATATCTGCGATTGCGCCAGGAAAACAGTGGTCAGGCTTGCCAGCTTTTGCGGCTGGGTGAATTGCGACAAGTCAGAAGACCCGGTTCGGGCACGCAGTTTATCTTTGAAGACCTCTAGTTGCTTGTCGATGTCAAGTTGCGCAAATGTGGACGGCAACGCCAGCGCCGTTTCCATCATTTCGCGCAAGGGCGGCAGGCTCATCAGTCGGAACCATTTTGCATCTTCCCTACCCGGACCCCCAGCCAGCGCCGGCAACTCATGCTGTGCGTACAGTGCCACCCGCATGGACTCGTTGGATTCACTAACAGAAATTTCAAAACGGGACGACAGGTTTTTGCGAACGATTTCTGCCATTTGCGCGGACGTTCTGGTTGTCGCCGTCTCTCCGGGACCAAATCCGAAAGCGGCCGAAAAGTTACGATATCTTTGGTCCGAGAGCCGGTTCGCCAACGCGTCATCCGCGCGGGTTCCGTCTTCGAGAACCTTGCGAATAAAGTAGGTGTTGTTGATATCTTCCTCTAACCCAAAAGCCCCCAAAGCAACCCGTAGCAATTGCCGGTCGGATACCAGGTCTTTGGCCGATTTGATACTTGGGATCTTTTCGAGGAAATACTGCGATTCCCGCTCCAGCCTCGGTGATTTGGAGAAAGCCTGAAATTGGGTGAGGTAAGTGCGCTGCAAAAACCGCCACCCAACCAAGCCATCCGAGGGTATTACGGGCCGAAAGCTCATTGCCGGTACGCCATTAACCGTTCCTCGCGAGGCAAGAGTGAGCGCAGCGATTTGAGGCATCTGTAAAACTGCCCGGAAATAAGGGCATCAGTTGCCTCTGCCAGAATCGACCGACTGTCAGGATCGGTGAACACCTGGCTCAACTCTTCGACACGACGAAGCAGTGAAAGGCGTGCCGCTTCCCCGCTCATATCCCCCGACAGGACAAGCTGTATTGCATAACACACACGCCTAACCGGGGTTGTGGCTTGATCGGGGTGAATGGCATCGCGCAGCCTCAGCACATTCGCCTGTGGTGTCATGATCGAAAATCGGCTTCGGCGCTCGCCGTTTTCGATCACGACGCCGTTGATCAGAACCCGTTCTTTCGGCGCAAGTTTGAGAACCAGCCCTGTCATGCCGCAAGCTCCACTCGGCGCAACCCCCGCATTACCGCAAGGTTGATTTCTACCAACGGATCCACTGTGGCTTTGCCGGACAAGACCAGGCCGCTGTGGTAATGGGTAAACTCGGCAAGATAGAAGATTCTGGCCCGCAAGTCCTCAGGCAACGCGTTTTCCTTATCCGCAACCTCTGTAGCAAGTAGGGTCCAGAGCCTCCGGTTTTCGTGCAGAGCTTCTGCAAATCGGCCGAACTCGACATTCTGTTTGGAAGCTGCTGATTTCAGTCTGTGTGTAATGCGCGAAATCGCGTCATACTCCGTATCTCGCGGGGTACTGATCGGCACATGCGCCTGCGCATAAGCTTTCTGAGCGAGTGTTTGCGGTGTCACTTGGGATCCTTCCGATTTCTCTCAGGCTGGGTTTTGTTGCCGGAGCGCGTTTCCGCGCTCCGGCGAGGATCCACAATCAGCGGAACAGCGACAGAATCGTCTGCGGCGCTTGGTTGGCGATCGACAGCGACTGAACCGCAAGCTGTTGCTGGGTTTGCAGAGCCTGCAATCTGGCCGAAGCTTCTTCCATATCCGCGTCGACCATCGCCCCGATTCCGGACTTCAGCGAGTCGCTGAGCTTGGAGACAAAATCCGACTGTGTTTCGATCCGACCGCGAGCCGAGCCGAACGAGGCTGCCGCATCGATCGATGTCTGGATCAGGCTTTCGATTTCAGTCAGCGCACTTTTTGCGCCGGCTTCGGTGGACACATCGATACCAGCCAGCCCCTCAAGGCCGCCCCCAATCGCAACATCCGAAGTTTCAATTGCCTGAAGCGACACATTGTTGCCGGTGCCAGTCTCACCTGTGAAGGTGATCGTAGCGACGCCATCGGACGCGACAGAAACCGACGCAGCGAGGCTGGACCCTGCGGACAGCGTGCCGTCCTCAATAGCCGCAGCGACTCGTTCGTTGAACGCCTTGGCCAACCCGTTTGCAACGTCAGCCTGCGTGTCACCATCACGGGCCACATAGGATACGTCCCGGCTCGCATCATCGAAAGCCGCCCCAACCGTACCCGCAGCACCTGAAATGTTGATCTGGATGCCGGTTCCGGCCGTTACGCTGTCGACGACCAAAGTGGTCGTGGGTGCGGTTGCGGCGCCAGTCAATGCGACTGCAGAGGCAGCATCAAGACCGCCACTGATTGTTGCGCCCGATCCAGCCGCCGCAGCGGTGCCAACCGACCAATCAGTCGCTTCGATGCCCAAATCGAACTTACCGACGTCAATGTGGCTTACATCCACCGTGCCATCCGGGTTCCGGTCCAGCGAGCTGAGAACCTGAACTGTGCCAGACCCAGCGGCCGTATCCTTGTTGGTCAGCAGATTGAGGCCGTTGAACTGTGCAGCGCCGACCACCGAGTTGATCTGATCCCGCAGCGCAGAAATGTCGGTCTGGATCTTTCCTCGGTCGACGTTTTCTTCCTGTGCGGCAACGATCTTGCCTTTGATCTGAGTCAGCAGATCGGTCACGGATTCGGCACCGTTTTGCGCCACCGCCACGGTCGATTCCCCCAGCGACAGACTGTCGGAAATCCCCTTGAACCCCTTTACATCGGATTCCATGACCTTTGAAATCGCCCACACCGCCGCGTTGTCCTTGGCGGAGGCGACAGACTTGCCAGTCGAAATCTCGCTTTGGGTCATGCCGAGGTTCTTGTTGACCGCCTTCAAGGTCTGCAGCGCGACCATTGCGCCATTGTTCGTCAGAATACTGGACATTTTATTTCCTCTTTCCATGGGTGATTTGTCACCCTGTTTCATCCCGCGCGGAGTAGCGGGCTTGGTGTCTTTCTGACTTTTGCGATTGACCTTGAGGACATCGCGCCACCCGTTCGTTAGGTGCACCCTCAAATTGGGCGATGATGTCCTAATGGATTGCTAAAGGGTGCGGCCTTCATTTGGTCAATTTGAATCAACGCCGATCTATGCCCGTTTTTCCAGGGTTCGGTCATTGCGTATTGCAAAACGATCTCTGCGACCATCGCGCTGATACACCTCAAACCCTTGCTTGACGCGATTCATTTCCGCGATGCGAGAGGCAACATTATGAATACCTTCCATCGCACCCTGCAGCAGGAACTGATTCCTTTCGATCTGGCTTTGTAGTCCGCGCAGCGCGCCCGTTTCGCCGTCCTGACCATTTTTTAATTCGTTGATCAGGCTTTCTTTTTTTTCCGTCAGGGCCTCCAACTGATCAAGTCGACCCTTGATCAATATGGCCTGCTCTTTCTCCAACACCTCAAATAGCGCGCTGATCAGGTCATTCCGGCCGTCGTGTGCCATTCTCAGCCTCCATCAAAATGTTGAAAATCATTTCGGTCAGGCCGATACCGCCTGCCTTGGTCATATGTTCCGCTTGCTCGCGAACAAGCATGGATGAAAACTGTTCTTCTCCTACCCCACCGCCAAAAGCACCGCCTGATTTCGTTAGGCCTGCGGATTTCAGCATTTCTGCCAGAAAGGTCGCTTCAACATCTTGCGCCGCTTTCCAGGCGGCTTGGGCCTGGTGAGGAATTGCGCTGTCAAAAGGCACAGACGGTGCGTGTCGCGAAATCTGCATAAGACACCTCGAAAATTACGTTCAAACGGGGTGATGAAATCGTATGGCGGTTAAAAAAAAATAACCGGTTGGGGATCAATCTGGGGCGATCAACAATTGCGCAGGTGGCAATGAACACAATCAGCCCCATAAACCCGACCGGCTCTGGCCCGGCCGTAGAGCGCCGGCCCGAAACCGCTCTGTCGCGGGACGCCGCACAGCCCCCAAAAGACGCAAGGCCCTTCGACAGTTTCATGAAAGCGGCTGACGACAATAGCACGGCAGAGTCGTCCGATACCGCGCATTTGCCCGACGCAGAGAATTCGGAAACACCGGATGAGAAGCTGGGTCAGGATGATTTGCAGTTTTTATCAACAGGAGCACAAACCCCGGGTGACGAACGTCTCGAAGATGCTCGTGCATTCGAAATTTCTGGGAAACCCAATGCAGACGCGGGTGCGGGTGCGCCAAATTCAGGAAAAGACCAGGTCACCTTGACCAACGACGCGGAACAGCCGCCCGACCCCTTAAATTCTGTCGTACAGAAGGATGACCGATCTCGGGCAGAACCTGAATTAGGAAAGAACACGAAAGCACCAGAGTTCGCTGGCCCGGGCAGTCAATTTCTATCTGCGGTTACAAGCGATGCAGATTTTCGCGCGCGACAATCGCTAGCGGCCATCCGCGCTGGCGCAATTCTGGACTCCGAGAACAGCGGGGCAGCCGTATCGGAGGCCACTGTCAAAGTGGCGGGAAAACTCGAGAACACCAAGGTCGCTGCGGCGGATCTGGCGACCAGCCACGATTCGGAAGAAAAGATCAGAACAGATGTCACGGCTTCTGCCTCACCCACGCCTGCTGAGAAAGCGGACAGCTCTCTGGCGACTGGCTTCAAAGTGATGGCTCAACCAGTACAAATGTCTGCGATGTCCTTTGGCGTTTCAAACCTCGAACGGTTGCTGGATACTGATCGTGCGCACTCCGAACTTTGGCCAAGTTCGCACAGTGATGACACCATTAGCGGGTTTGACGTGACGCAAGTCGGACTGTCAAAAGAAAACAGTTACATGCCGACGACAAGGGTCGAGACAGTGCGGTTCATCGGCGGACAGTTGTCCGCCGCAATTTCCGCTAAGCCCGGGACTGACAAGATCGAAATAACCCTCAATCCCCAAGAGTTGGGGCGCGTTTCCATGGGGTTGAGCACAAAGGACGACGTCTTGGTTTTATCGATCACGGGTGATCGCGCCGAAACGCTGGACCTGATGCGCCGCCATATTTCAGAGCTTTCCGCCGAGTTTCGCGAACTGGGGTATAACTCTATCTCTTTTGATTTTCACAATCGCGATCAAGGCTCGTCCAGAAAGGAAAAGACACCAAATCCGGAGAGCTCAAGTGACGACCGTGAAATCTTCGATACCCGACCCATTCGAGTTGCGGGATCGGGTCTTGATCTGAGGATTTGAATAATGTCTGGAACTATCGAACCAATCTTGCCTACGAACACCAGAACTTCTGGTACCACATCAGCATCAAGCACGTCCGCACTTACATCCGATTTCGAGACATTTCTCAAGATGCTGACTGCACAGGCGCAAAACCAGGACCCCCTGGAACCTATCGGCTCGTCTGAATATGCGGCACAGCTGGCACAGTTTTCAATGGTCGAACAGCAGGTGAAAACTAATGAAACCCTGTCGGTACTCGTCGCAAAACTGGGACAGCCCGGTTTTTCAGAGTTGGCAGGTTGGGTCGGACTGGAGGTTACTGCAGTTGCACCTGCAAATTACCAAGGCGAGCCGGTGACCATATCCTGGCCTCGTGTACCCGATGCCGACAAAGCTATTCTGAAAATCGTCGATTCAAACGGCGCAACCGTTGACCGAATCGAATTCTCCACCACTACACAATCCGTCGTCTGGAACGGCCAGGACAGCAGCGGAAACGCTGTTCCTTTCGGCCTCTATTCTTTTGCGGTCGAAAGTTATGCCAAGGATGTACTGGTCGAAAACTCTCTGGCGGCGGTGAGTGAAAAAGTCTTTGAAGCGCAGGTGGCAGGTGGCGAAATTACTCTTGTGCTTTCCGGCGGGCAGACGATTTTGCCCTCAGATGTCGCATCGGTGCGAGCGAAGAGTTGATCTAATGGACAGGACAGGTCAAACGGTGGCGAAAAATCGCCAATGCCGAACCGTAATACAAGGAACTCACCTTGACCGTGGACTCGCCTCCTCCGGACGCTTTGATCAAGGACCTGCTGCAATTGGGCGTGTATTGCTCCGGCGACAGGTTCGAAACGCTATATGGCGGGAGGACCAACCGGGTTTGGAAACTCGCGGGCCAGCATTCGGATCAGGTTCTCAAACTGTATCAAAGCGGTTTTGCAAATCCCCTGTTTCGCAATGACGCTCGGCTTGAAGCGGAATGCCTGCGTGTCTTCAAGAGTAGCGGTTTTGTTCCACAACTGAGGGCTACTGGTGTCTGCGGCGCAGAAAGCTGGGTGCTTTATGATCATGCACCCGGATCACCCTGGCGCGAAAACCCCGAGACCGTGGCACATCTTCTGAACAGATTACACAGCAGCAATGTCACGATCCCCGTTCCCGAAGGATGTAACGGAAGCGATGACCTGGCACGCCATGCCGAGGATATCCTGAACCTTTGCGAACCGGATGACCGAGACGTAGTGATGCTCCGCCGCCCCAACGGGGATGTTCCCCCCTTGTCCGACCAACGCTTGATTCACGGCGACCCGGTCGCGGGCAACATACTGATCGCAGGAAAGCGTGCGACGCTCATAGACTGGCAATGTCCCGCCTTTGGCGACCCCTGCGAAGATTTGGCGCTCTTTTTGTCACCTGCCATGCAGTGGCTTTACCGGGGACAACCGCTGAGCCAAGACGAAATCAAGTGTTTTCTGGACGCGTATCACGATGTCGATATTGTCGCGCGATATCATGAATTGCGCCACTGGTTCGGCTGGCGCATGGCTGCCTATTGCCTGTGGCGCAGTCGAAACGGCGCCAAGGACTACGAGACCGGATTGCAGCTGGAACTGGACGCTTTGAGCGATCTCTAGATCACAGATCGGCCAGCCCCATCGCGGCATAGGCCGGCGGCATCAGTATACGACGGCAGCGACCGAACGGGAACTTCTCCGGGCGTCGTGACATCGGGCCGGGGAGACCCGAAGGCTGTCCCATTGCCAAACGCGCCAAGGCGCGCCCGGCATAAGTGCCCATTGCCACGCCGTTGCCATGATAGGCAAAACCCGTGAACACACCGTTTAGACCAGAAACAGGGCCGACGTAAGGCGTCAAGCTGCGCGCGAGACACACCATCCCCGACCACATATTTGTCGCCTCGACCATTGCCCAAGCGGGAAACATACGTTCGAAATCCCGCCTGACTTTTACTCGGATCGCACGCTCAGCGGTTGGGGACGAAAGCAATCCACCGCGCATTCCGAACAGGAACCGCCGATCCGGCATGAGCCGGAAATAGTGCAGCAGATTGCGGGTGTCATAGGCCATCTGATCCGATGTCCAGCCTTGCGCCTCAAGCTCGACTTCTGTCAGCGGGCGCGTCACCATAACCGTGGATTGGGCGGGCATGTACCGACCGGCCAGCCAATCCGGCATGTCCTCGCTTGAATACCCGTTCGTGCAAATCAAAATGGCTTTACATGTAACCCGTCCGTTCGCGGTCGCCACCGTATGGCCCGCCGCCCTGCTTTGGATCGAAAGCGCTGGGCTTTTCTGGAAAAGCCTCGCCCCCGCTTGTTGTGCCGCAAAGGCAAGACCGAACAGATATTTTCGGGGGTTCAAAGCAAAACCGACGGGATAGGTGTAGCCGCCAAAGAATTGGCCACCAAATCCCAATGCCGCCAGATCTTTGTGTTCATGAACAACGCCCCCTGCTTCCGCCCGCCGTCGCACGGCATCCATTGCCCGCGGCGTGTGGGCCAATTGCGTTTCGCCCCTCGAGTGTTTGTCAGCTTCGATTCCGTGATCCTGCAACAATCGAGACACCAGTTCCACGGCCTCGACCTCTGCCGCTTCGAATGCTTCGGTGGCGGTGTGGCCATATCGACGCCGCATGGCATCTTGGCTCAACTTGGACCCGCCGAGACAACAGAACCCGCCGTTGCGCCCGGATGCACCCCATCCCGGTGTTTCGGCCTCAAGCACGGCAGTCGAAACACCGGCTTTAGCAAGATGCAACGCCGCCGAGATGCCTGTGAAACCCCCGCCGACGATGGTCACATCCACCTCAAGATCACCTTCGAGAACTGGCCAAGACGGCGCCTGAATTGTCTGATCCCACCAGCACCCGTTCCGCGGACCAGGCCCATAGGTGTAGTCTGGAAAGATCCGCTTCATTGCGCGCGAGCCGCTGCCTGTTCATCCTGTTTTTGCCGGACCATCGCGCGTTTGGACACCAGCGACGCGGCGATAACCCCTACGGTCACGATGCCGATCATGATGGTGGACAAGGCATTGATTTCCGGGCTGACCCCCAGACGAACCGCCGAGAAGATCTTGATCGGCAAGGTGGTGGCTGAAGGACCGGTGGTAAACGACGCTATGACCAGATCATCCAGCGACAGCGTAAACGCCAGCAACCAGCCCGATATCACCGCAGGCGCAATGATCGGTAGTGTTACCAAACGAAAGGCTTGCGCCGGGGAGCAACCCAGATCAAGTGCAGCTTCTTCCAAGGATTGGTCAAACGTCACCAGACGCGACGAGACCACGACAGAAACGTAGCACATCGAGAACGTCGTATGTGCAAGCACGACTGTGAAAACACCTCGATCCAGACCAATGCCGATAAACAAAAGCAGTAGCGACAAGCCAGTGATTACTTCAGGCATTACAAGCGGGGCATAGATCATGCCAGAAAACACTGTTCGGCCCAGAAAACGGCCACCGCGCACCAGAACATACGCTGCCATTGTCCCGAGAATTGTTGCGAGCGTCGACGAAAACACCGCGACCCGCAGCGTCACCCACGCCGCATCCAGAAATGCTTCATTGCGGATCAACTCCCCATACCATTTGGTCGAGAACCCGGCCCACACGGTAACCAGTTTGCTTTCGTTGAAACTGAAGATGATCAGGATGACCATCGGGATATAAAGAAACGCGAATCCCAGCGTCAGCGAGACAACGTTGAACCAGCTAAGCCTGTTCATTTTTCCGCCTCCGCCTGTTTCTGCTGGTTGCGCTGGAATAGCACGATCGGGATCACGAGGATCAGGAGCAGCACCACGGCCACGGCCGACGCAACCGGCCAGTCGCGGTTCGAGAAGAATTCCTCCCAAAGAACCTTGCCGATCATCAGCGTTCCGGACCCTCCCAAAAGCGACGGGATCACGAACTCGCCGATCACCGGGATCATCACCAGGAAACACCCGGCGATGATGCCGGGGCGCGACAGCGGCACGGTGACGAGCCAGAAAGCCTGTGTACGAGAGCACCCCAGATCCTCGGCGGCTTCGATCAACGAGCCGTCAAGCCGGTCGAGCGCAGAATAGATAGGCAGGATCATGAAGGGCAGATAGGTGTAGACGATACCGACATAGACAGCTTTTTGTGTGTTCAGGATCGTCAGTGGCTCCGAGATAATTCCCGTCCACAACAACAGTTGATTGAGGAAACCCTCGTTGCTCAGAATACCCATCCACGCATAAACCCGGATCAGGAACGACGTCCAGAACGGCAAAATCACCAGCATCATCAGCGTCGGACGCCATTCTTCGGGCGCCCGGGCCATGCCATAGGCGATGGGATACCCCACGAGCAATGTCAGGAATGTCGAGATGATCGCGATTTTGAGGCTCGACAGATAAGCCTTCCAGTACAAGGCATCCTCGGTCAAGAAGATGAAGTTTTCGAAATCCAGCTCGCTAAGGAAGGCCCCGATGCCTTCAGCCCAGTCGAATTGCGGAACGTAAGGCGGTATTGATAGCGCCGTGTCCGACAGCGATATCTTGAGAACAATGGCGAAAGGCACCAGAAACAGCGCCAAAAGCCAGAAATACGGGACGGCGATCAGGACGAAGCGACGCATCAGTCTGCCAGCGGCACCGCAGCCGTAGCTGTCCACGACAGCCAGACAGGGTCTTCCCAAGTGAAGGAGCGGCGCGAGATGCGGCGTGTATTGGCCGTCTGCGCCTTGATGATCGTGCCGTTCGGAAGCTCAACATGATAGGTCGACAAGTTGCCCAGATAGGCAATGTCGTGCACTTTGCCCTGAACGGCATTGGCCGCATCTGCGGGACGCTCGGCTGAAATCGTCACTTTTTCCGGCCGTATCGCCAGATGGCAGGTCTGTCCGGTAGCAAACGTCTGAGCTGATCTGGTTATGATCGGTGCTTGCCCGTCGGCCCAGTCGACCTTGTAAGTATCTTCGCCGTCGGGCGTTGCCCGGCCTTCGATGATGTTCACGTCTCCAATGAAATCAGCCACATAAACCGACGCAGGGTTTTCATAGATCTTGTCCGGCGTGGCCACCTGCATCAGTTTACCCTGATCCATCACTGCGACACGGCTGGCGACGGTCATCGCTTCTTCCTGATCGTGGGTAACGATCACAAAGGTGGTGCCCGTTTTTTCTTGGATGTCCATCAGTTCGAACTGGGTGTCCTGCCTCAGCTTTTTGTCAAGCGCTCCGAGGGGTTCATCCAGCAACAGAAGTTTGGGCGCTTTGGCCAAGGACCGGGCCAGAGCCACTCGCTGTCTCTGACCACCAGAAATCTGGTGCGGTTTGCGGCGGGCGAACTGTTCCAGACGGGTCAGGCGAAGCATTTCCTCGACACGGTTTTCCAGATCCAGTTTCGGCATGTTGTCGCGGCGAAGGCCAAAGGCAATGTTGTCCCAAACGCTGAGATGCGGAAACAAAGCGTAGGACTGGAACATCATGTTCACTGCCCTTTTGTTTGGCGGAATAGGGTCGATATCCTTCCCACCCAGCATGATGTGCCCTTCGGTGGGTTTTTCGAAACCCGCAAGCATCCGCATCATGGTGGTCTTACCGCAGCCGGATGGACCCAGAAGGGCAAAGAACTCCCGCTCGTAGATATCAAGCGAAAGATTGTCGATCGCAGTGAACTGACCAAACCGTTTTGTGACGTTCTGAAATTGGATCAATGGTTTCGCCTGTGGATCTTCCCACGGCGCAAAGACGGAAGAATTCAAAACGGACCCCCGTTGAGTTGACTTCACCGATAGAATTGGCGGAGAAGGCAAAACCTACTCCGCCCATTAAGATCAGGTTCCCGACTTGATCTTGGTCCACAGGCGTGTCGCCGCGCGCTGGGTCTTTGCCGGATAGGGCGTTGTGATAAAGAGGTTTTCCATGGTCGCTTCGTCCGGGTAGATCGCCGGGTCGCCAATCACATCCTC
Source organism: Ruegeria sp. CI1 (assembly GCF_056536925.1). NCBI lineage: Bacteria > Pseudomonadati > Pseudomonadota > Alphaproteobacteria > Rhodobacterales > Roseobacteraceae > Ruegeria > Ruegeria sp. CI1. Next base: position 145,725 of record NZ_JBQFQP010000004.1, read on the forward strand.
TTCCAGGAACTCCTGGCTCGCCTTGTTGCCGTTGGCATAATAGACATAGTTTGATGCTGCTGCCATGTTGTTGGCATCGAGAATGAAATTCAGGAATTTGTGCGCGCCGTCTGGATTCGGAGCGTCAACTGGAATTGCCATTTGGTCAAACCACATCTGCGCGCCTTCCTTGGCCGCGTGATAAGCGATTTCCACCCCATTATCGGCTTCAGCCGCACGGTCCCGCGCTTGCAGGATGTCGCCAGACCACCCGACAGCGACGCAGATATCACCGTTTGCCAGCGCATTGATGTATTCGGAACTGTGGAATTTCTGGATATGAGGCCGGATCGCCATGAATACCGGCTCGGTCTTGGCGATTACATCCGGATCGTGGCTATCCGGGTCTTCACCGATGTATTTCAGCACCATTGGAATCATCTCTGCCGGCGCATCCAGGAAATGCACACCACATCCCGCCAGCTTCGACATGTTGTCCGGGTTCAGCACAAGTTCAAGGCTATCGATGGGCGCATCTTCTCCCAGGATCTCCTTCACCTTGCCAACATTCACACCGATCCCGGTGGTACCCCACATGTAGTTTATCGAATAGGCGTTGTCGGGGTCATATCCCGCAGTCCGTTCCTGGATTACATCCCAAAGATTGTCTGCATTGGGCAGCTTGCTGGTATCCAGCTTCTGGAACGCCCCGGCCTGGATCTGACGTTGCAAGAACGTTCCCGACGGAACCACAACGTCATAACCCGAGCCACCGGCGAGCATCTTGGTTTCCAGAACCTCATTGCTGTCGAATACGTCGTAGATCAGCGTCAGGCCGGTTTCTTCCTGGAACTTGGTCAGCAGATCCTCGTCGATATAGTCCGACCAGTTGTAGACGCGCACCTCTTCGGCGAATGCAGCCGAGGTCCCCAACGCGAATACGGTCGTGAGTGTCAGCGATTTGAATGTCATGTTTCTCTCCCTGCGAATGTACCGTTATCATCCCGTTTTTTTGGATTTGATCAAGTTTTGCGTTCCACGGCAATACAGTTTATGGTTTCAAGCGGCGTCGTGCGCTGCATTCCGAGACCAACAAGATCAGGATAAACCTTTTGAATATGATCAAAAATAGAGCTTCTGACCGAAATTCAAGCGACGAAAAACGCCCCGCACATGAGCAAGTTTATCACGTGCTCAGATCACAAATCCTGTTCGGCGAGATGGTTCCCGGCCAGCCTGTGACGATTCAAGGGCTGACTGATTCGCTAGGTGCCGGAATGACTCCGGTACGAGAGGCGATCAGACGTCTGATATCCGATGGGGCTCTGGTTTTTCAGGGAAATCGCAGGGTCAGCGTTCCCATTTTGAGCAAGGGCGATATCGAGCAATTGATCTTCGCAAGAAAAGTAATTGAATCAGAGCTTTCAAGGCGTGCCGGAGGTCTTATGACCCCCAAGCAAATAGATGCCCTGGAAGACATCGATCGCCGCGTTGACGAGTGCATCTCTGCTGGTGATGTTGGCGGGTATCTACTGAACAACTATGCGTTTCACACAACAATCTACAGCCATGCCGACGCTCCTGTCCTGTGCGATCTGGCAGAACGTTTGTGGCTACGATTCGGCCCCTCTTTGCGCGTCGTGTGCGGTCGCTTCGGCACGCACAGCCTTCCGGATCGACACAAAGACATAGTGGAATGCCTACGCAATAAAGACGCCGCAGGCGTCGGTCGGGCTATGGCCCATGATGTCGAGCAAGGCATGGAACTTATGGCGGGCGCTCTCTCAAAATAATCATTGCGAAGTGATTCGATTGACTTCGCCAAATTTGATCATATTGTGAAGGTCGACAGATTCCGCAGGAGATTTCACGATGTCCACGATCACCAATCACATGCCCACAGCCGAGCTTCAGGCCCTTGATGCGGCCCACCACATGCACCCGTTCACTGAAAACGACGGACTGGCAAAAAAGGGCGCGCGCGTTATCACCCGCGCCAAAGGCGTGTTTCTGACCGACAGTGAGGGGGAAGAGATTCTGGACGCCATGGCAGGCCTGTGGTGTGTAAACATCGGCTATGGCCGCGACGAGCTTGCGGCGGTTGCCGCGCGGCAAATGCGGGAACTGCCTTATTACAATACGTTCTTTCAGACGACCCATGTTCCTGCGATCGCATTGGCGGAAAAGATCGCTAACCTGGCGCCTGGTGACTTGAATCATGTGTTCTTTGCTGGGAGCGGCTCCGAAGCCAACGACACGAACATTCGATTGGTGCGTACCTATTGGGACAGCAAAGGTAAATCTGGCAAGAATATCATCATTAGCCGCAAGAACGGTTATCACGGTTCCACCGTCGGCTCTGCCTCGCTCGGCGGGATGCCGGCAATGCACGCTCAGGGCGGCATCCCGATTCCGAACATCCACCATATAAATCAACCCAACTGGTGGGCCGAAGGCACTGACATGGACCCCGAAGAATTCGGCCTTGCACGCGCACGTGAATTGGAAGAAGCCATTCTCGAGCTTGGCGAAGACCGCGTTGCCGCCTTTATTGCCGAACCGGTTCAGGGCGCGGGCGGTGTGATCGTGGCGCCCGACAGCTATTGGCCTGAAATCCAGCGGATTTGCGACAAATACGAAATCCTCTTGATCGCGGATGAAGTGATCTGTGGCTTCGGTCGTACTGGCAACTGGTTCGGCTCGGAAACTGTTGGCATCAAACCGCATATCATGACCATCGCCAAAGGCCTCAGCTCGGGCTACGCACCAATAGGCGGCTCGATCGTTTGCGACGAGGTTGCCAAAGTGATTGCAGGTGTGGAATTCAACCACGGCTATACCTATTCGGGCCATCCTGTTGCCGCAGCAGTCGCTCTGGAAAACCTCCGCATCATGGAGGAAGAAGACATTGTCGGGCGTGTGAAAAACGTGACCGCCCCATACCTCAAGGAAAAGTGGGAAGCCCTGATCGATCATCCACTGGTTGGAGAAGCCAAGATCGTCGGTATGATGGCGTCGATTGCCCTGACCCCCAACAAAGAGGCACGGGCAAAATTTGCGTCCGAACCAGGTACGATCGGATACATTTGCCGCGACAAGTGTTTTGCAAACAACCTGATCATGCGTCATGTCGGCGACCGCATGATCATTTCTCCGCCGCTGGTTATCACCCATACAGAGATCGACGAGATGTTTGTCCGCATCCGCAAGTCACTGGACGAAGCTTATGCCGAAATCCTTGACAGGGATCTTTTGAAGGAAGCTGCGTAACACTCGGCCAAAAAGCCAGGACAACTTGAGGCATGGCCGGTCATTTCGAATGACCGGCCCAATTCTTGCAACTTGTGCAACGGCAGCTTCTTCCTGTGAGCAACCAAAACCGGATACACATCCAAAGAATGTCGCATTGTCGCACAATAGTGTCGCTCTGAGTCGCTGCCGCATACCAAAGCTGCATTCAAATTCCAACGACAGAAATCAGTGACCCTATACGCGGTAATGACGAAAATCTTACTTTCGGTCACCGAATTTTATTAATTTCATGCCTAGCGCTCGTTATGCTTGGTGTGATTAGATCACAAAAAGCGCAGAGGAAATCTGCCTAACAGCAAATGGGGAGACAACTTGGCCGACGCTTCGAACAACAGCGCGTTCGTCGAATTTGAGCGCGTGCAAAAAAGCTATGACGGCGAGACTCTGGTCGTCAAAGATCTCAATCTAACAATGCCCAAAGGCGAGTTTCTGACGATGCTCGGTCCGTCGGGTTCCGGAAAAACCACTTGCCTTATGATGCTGGCCGGTTTCGAAACTGCCACTCACGGCGACATCCGGCTTGGTGGTGTATCAATCAACAACATCCCACCCCACAAACGCGGCATCGGCATGGTGTTTCAAAACTATGCCCTGTTCCCGCACATGACGATTGCAGAAAACCTCTCTTTCCCGCTGGAAGTCAGGAGTATGGGCAAGTCCGAGCGCGAAGAGAAGGTCAAGCGCGCACTCGACATGGTCGAAATGGGCGCATTCGGTGGACGCCGGCCGGCGCAGCTTTCAGGTGGTCAGCAACAGCGGATCGCCTTGGCCCGCGCTCTGGTTTTCGAACCGGAACTGGTTCTGATGGACGAACCTCTGGGTGCACTGGACAAGCAACTGCGGGAAAAGATGCAGTTCGAAATCACCCACCTGGCGCACCGCCTGGGTATCACGGTGGTCTATGTGACCCACGACCAGACCGAAGCGTTGACAATGTCCGACCGGGTCGCGGTGTTCAACGACGGCGTCATCCAACAACTCGCTCCGCCAGATACTCTGTACGAGGAACCGTCCAATAGCTTCGTGGCCCAGTTCATCGGCGAGAACAATACGCTCGAAGGCGAAGTCAAGGAAATCAAGGACGGTATCGCAGTTGTCCAGTTGGACGGCGGCGGTCTGATCGATTGCAAACCGGTCAACGTAAGCAAACCGGGGGAACGCACACGGGTTTCCATTCGTCCAGAGCGAGTTGAATACAACAAGGAACGTTTGCAGAAAGGCGCCCACACACTGAACGCCGAAGTTTTGGAGTTCATTTACATGGGCGATATCTTCCGCACACGTTTGCGCGTTGCCGGGAACGATGAATTCGTCATCAAAACCCGTAACGCGCCGGACCAAGTCCGCTTGCAGCCGGGCCAGCAGATTGAGATCGGCTGGCTTCCCGAGGACTGCCGCGCACTTGACGCTTAACAAGGCGCTCTTGCGCGCTGGATTGTCCACTTCGGCGCGCAATCCACCACAAGAACCAAGTTCAACAAGGAGAAAGATAAACATGAAACTTTCGCAACTCTCTACTCTGGTTGCTACGACGGCACTCATTGCTCCTGCCGCGATTGCGCAGGACATGGCCGATGAAATGACCATCGTGTCCTGGGGCGGCGCGTATTCTGCCTCGCAGCAGAACGCCTATCACACTCCGTACTCGGAAAAGACCGGCGTCAAGATCATCAACGACGAAAGCTCGGCCGAAGCAGTCGCAAAGCTCCGGGCAATGAACGAAGCCGGCAATGTCACCTGGGACGTCGTTGACGTCGTGGCATCGGACGCCATGCGCCTTTGCGACGAAGGCTTGGCGGAAGAACTGGATCACGATGCGATTCTCGCCGCGGCTCCCGATGGGACGCCGGCAACTGAGGACTTTGGCGAACTGATCGTTTCCGACTGCTTTGTTCCGCAAATCGTCTATTCGACAACTTTCGGCTATCGCACCGACTTGGTTGGGGATACTCCGCCGACCACCGTCTGCGACGTCTTTGACCTTGAAAAGTATCCGGGCAAGCGTTCGCTGCAGAAACGCCCGATCGACAACATGGAATGGGCTCTCTACTGCGACGGTGTTGCCAAAGAAGACATCTATGACACGCTCAGCACGCCCGAAGGCGTTGAGCAGGCACTGGCCAAACTCGACACAATCAAGGACCAAGTGGTCTGGTGGACCGCTGGTGCGGAAACCCCACAGCTTCTGGCCGACGGCGAAGTTGTCATGGGATCGACCTTCAATGGTCGTTTGTTCTCGGCTATTGCCGAACAGGGGCAGCCGATCGGTATGCTTTGGGACATGCAGTCGTTCGACCTTGATGGTTGGATCATTCCCGCAGGCCTGAGCCCCGAGCGCAAGGCACGCGCGCTGGACTACCTGTTTTTCGCTACCGATACTCAGCGTCTGGCGGATCAAGCCAAGTACATCTCCTACGGCCCGGCCCGCAAGTCTTCGGCACCGCTGGTTGGCCAGCACGCAGAACTGGGAATCGACATGGCTCCGCACATGCCGACCGATCCTGCGAATGCTTCCAACACTCATATCTACGACTACGAGTGGTGGGCAGACAACCGTGACGACCTGAACGCAAAATTCCAAGCCTGGTTGGCGAAGTAAGCCAATACGAAATCTGCAAGGGGGCGCGTCGCCTCCTTGCAGATTTACGAAAAACGACGGTCAAACAAGACCGCTCATGCTGTGAACGGGCAGCAAGAAACGGGGAAAGTAGATGAGCGATACTACGCATACCGGCCGCGTTCTGGCCGCTGATGGGACACCGCTAAAGCGAAGTCTGGCACGGGCATTGCGAATGCAAAAAATGCGCGCGCTCATGCTGATTGCGCCACTCCTGCTCTTCGTGTTGCTGACCTTCATCCTGCCGATTGTGGACATGTTGTTCCGTTCGGTAGAGAACAATATCGTTGCGGACACTCTGCCCAATACTGTCGTTGCTCTACGGGATTGGGACCCGAATACAGGTGAAGCGCCGGACGAGGCGGTTTTCGCCGCAATGGCGGTAGACATGAAGGTTGCCGCCGAAGCCAAGTTGCATACCCGCGTGGGATCGCGTCTGAACTATGAAAACCCCGGGATTTCTTCTCTGTTTCGAAAAGCTGGTCGACGCGTCAGCAAGTGGGATACCGAAAGTGATGGTCCTTTCAAGGAGCAGTTCCTCAAAATCGACGACCGGTGGGCCGATGTCGAAGTCTGGCGCACCATCCAGACCTACTCGCCAAAGATAACCAATGGGTATTTCCTGAACTCTGTCGACCTGCGCAAAGGTAACGATGGTGTCGAAGCCCGCCCGGAAAACGAGCGCATCTATATCACACTGTTCATCCGTACCTTTATCATGTCGCTTGTGATTACCGGCGCTTGCATCGTTCTGGGTTACCCGGTGGCATGGATTCTGGCCAACCTTCCGACCCGGACAGCGAACATCCTGATGATACTCGTATTGTTGCCATTCTGGACGTCGCTATTGGTGCGTACCTCTGCCTGGAAAGTGATGTTGCAGCAACAGGGCGTCATCAACGAAACGTTGGTCTGGCTGGGACTGGTCGCTGATGACTCGCGATTGGTGATGATCAACAACCAGTTCGGCACCATCGTGGCGATGACCCACATCCTGCTGCCATTCATGATCCTGCCGATGTATTCAGTGATGCAGACAATCAACCCGTCATATCTGCGTGCGGCCAAGTCTTTGGGCGCCACCAACTGGACGGCATTCTGGAGGGTCTATTTCCCGCAATCGGTGCCAGGAATCGGCGCAGGTTCGATCCTCGTGTTCATCCTCGCCATCGGCTACTACATCACGCCCGAACTCGTTGGCGGCACCAAGGGTGTCTTCATCTCCAACCGGATCGCTTTCCACATCTCGTCCTCGCTCAACTGGGGTCTGGCCGCGGCGCTCGGAACGATCCTGCTGGCGGTGGTTCTGCTGCTCTACTGGACCTACGACAAGATCGTGGGCATCGACAACGTGAAGCTGGGGTAAGAAAACATGGCACTAACACCCGTCCAACCTCAAACCCCAGGATTCGTTGCCGCCGTAGCCGGCGCTGCCGGGGCCTTCTTTGGTCTCTTCGTCGGCACAGCGCAGGGATCAGGTCTGATCGGCATCGTTGTCGGCGCGGCGCTTCTTGCTGCCTTGGGATTTTTCCTTGCAGGTATGGCCGGCAAGGAAAAAACGCTGCGCTGGATCATATTTGCAGGCTTTCTTGTCGCGGGCTTCGCGCTTGGTGGTCTATCAGCAGCCGTGGTCGGCGCCCTGTTCGGCTGGTTCGCCGGCTGGTTCATCTTTTGGCTGGCAACGTCGCGCTACCGGGCGCATCTGGCCCCCTATCTGACACCAGGACAGGTGCTTTGGCACTACACTTTCCGGGTGATCTGTGGCGCGATTTTCGTGTTCCTCATCACTCCGATCCTTGTGGTGATGCCTCTCAGCTTCAATGCCCAGGACTTTTTCACCTTTACTCCGGAGATGCTGCGCTTTGATCCTGCCGGCTATTCGCTGAAACACTATCAGGACTTCTTCACAAACGATGACTGGCAACAGGCGCTCTGGAATTCGCTGAAAATTGCTCCTATGGCGACACTGCTTTCGGTTGGCTTCGGCACACTGGCAGCCATTGGTCTCAGCCAACCCCACGTGCCGTTCCGGCGTGCGATCATGGCGGTCCTGATATCCCCGATGATTGTGCCGTTGATCATCTCGGCTGCTGGCATGTACTTTTTCTACAGCCGGATCGGCCTGCAAGGTACGTATTTCGGCGTGGTTTTGGCCCATGCGGCCCTTGGCATTCCGTTTGTCATCATCACGGTGACGGCCACGCTGGTTGGTTTTGACCGATCGCTAACTCGGGCAGCCGCGAATATGGGTGCGGGGCCGGTGACGACCTTCTTCCGAATCCAGATGCCTCTGATCCTCCCCGGAGTTATTTCCGGCGGATTGTTCGCATTCATCACGTCGTTCGACGAAGTGGTCGTGGTTCTGTTCGTAGGCTCCGCCGGTCAAAAGACGCTGCCTTGGCAGATGTTCACCGGCTTGCGCGAACAAATCTCACCGACCATTCTGGCGGTCGCGACAATTCTTGTGGTGATCTCGATTGGTCTGTTGACCACGGTCGAGATGCTGCGGCGCCGCTCGGAACGGCTCAGAGGCATGTCACCGACCTAAGACAAAGGGGCCGAAAGGCCCCTTTTCATCTTAGCCGGTTCAAAAGCTGCAGCGAAGGATAGCCATCCGGCAACAGGCCTTCTGCCAACTGATAGGATCGGACCGCGTTGATGGTCAGCGGCCCGATACGCCCATCAATCTTTTCCGTATCGAACCCGGCCCGCGTCAGTCGCCGTTGCAATTCTTTTCGCTCGGAGAAGGATAGGGCGCGATCTCCACGTGGCCAGTTGGCTTGAATCGCGGCACCGCCTCCGATCCGATCCGCCAGATGCCCTACGCCAATGACATAGGCATCGGCGGAATTATAGCGTTCGAGCACTTCGAAATTGTCGAAGATCATGAAAGCTGCGCCCTGACCGCCCGCTGGCAGCAGTATTGACGCAGGTCCGAAATCAGCGACAGACTTGCCATCGGTCCCGACAACCCCCAATGCAGCCCAATCCGACGGCGCCTGTGTGTAGTCGCGTTTGGCACTGGAATAGTCGAACCCTTCGGGAAGCACGACTTCGACACCCCAGGGTTGTCCCTTGGTCCAGCCAAACCCTGCCAGATATGACGCCGTCGACGCCAACGCGTCCGACGGGTCGTCCGCCCAGATGTCTCGTTTTCCATCACCGGTGAAATCGACGGCATGTTCCAGATAGGACGTTGGCATGAATTGTGTATGCCCCATCGCGCCAGCCCAACTGCCCGTCATATCCGAAGGCGCTACATCCCCTGCCTGAACAATCCTGAGCGCGGCGAGCAACTGCGCCTCAAAGAAATGCGCACGGCGCGCATCGAACGCCAGCGTCGCCAATGACCGGATCGTGCTGTTGTTTCCCTTGAAGGAACCATAGGCACTTTCCAGTCCCCAAATCGCCAATACGACTTCTTTTTCGACACCGTATTTAGCCTCGATCCGTTCCAGCGTTGCATTGTGTTTCGCAAGTGCTGCTCTACCATTCTGCACTCGCACATCCGAAACCGCGCTGTCCAGATAGTCCCAGATCGTCTTTGTAAACTCGGATTGGTTACGATCACGCTTCACTACATCCGCGTCATATGTCACGCTTTGAAAAGCCCGATCCAGAGTCGAATGATTGATGCCCTGATCCCGCGCACGCAACTTGAATGCCCCGATCCATGCCTGGAACCGTGCGTTCGACACACTTGCACTCACTTGCTCTACCTCTTCGACCGGGCGCAAAATCGGGCGCAGCGACGTCGTGAGGTCAGCCGATGCCAAGTGAATGACGGCCTGATCGGCCCGCACCTTTGGCCGGTTCGATTGTTGCGATGTGTCCGCTGACACGCCTGTTGCCCAAATTGCGGCTAGGGCAACGCCGTTGATGCACATTTTCATTCCGGATTTCCCGATTATCTGCTCGATAACAGGGTATCGCGAATCCGACTTTTCACAAAGCAGTCAATGTTCTGTTTCGCAAAACTCCGCCGCCCGCACGTCGTGCGCGCATCGACGCCTGAGAACAAAGGACAATTTCATCCGCCCTGCAACTTTTTGGCCGTTCTCCCGCTGCCAGTGACTTTTCTTTCAGCTACTTTTCATCTCTGGCGGCGCTTGCGTTCAATCTTTCGCTTGTTCTTGTCTTTCTTGCGCTTGGTACTGGCGATTTTCCTTTTCACCCCACGGCGGGCCGGCCCACGTCCTCTTGGAACCACTTGATCGTCGATGGACAGCAATTCCAGCTCCAACCCGCCGGTCACCGGAATCGCCTCGGTCAGTCGTATCGTAACACGCTGGCCAATTGCGATCAGCAGTCCGGTGTCGGCGCCCATCAGGGTCCCGGCCTCGCGGTCGAAATGGAAAAATTCACGCCCGAGCGAGCGCACAGGAATCAACCCGTCAGCACCGGTTTCATCAAGCTTAACAAACGCCCCAAAGCGCGCTATGCCGCTGATACGGCCTGTGAATTCGTTGCCGACCCGCTCACTCAGATAGGCTGCAAGATATCGGTCTGTCGTGTCACGTTCGGCCATCATAGACCGGCGCTCGGTATCCGATATGTGGTTTGCGGTTTCCTCAAGGCGATCAATTTCATCCTCGGTCAGACCATCTTTGCCCCACCCATGCGCCGAAATCAGCGCCCGATGCACAATAAGGTCCGAGTATCGTCGGATCGGGGATGTGAAATGCGCGTAATTTCGCAGGGCCAACCCGAAATGGCCAAAATTCTCCGGGCTGTAGTAAGCCTGCGCCATCGAACGGAGGGTGCTGAGATTGATCAGCTCCGCCTCATCCGTTCCCGCCGCCGCATTCAGCAGCGCATTCAAGTGCCGGGTTTGCAGCACCTGTCCCTTGGCCAGGTTCAGCCCTGCAGCCTGAGCGGTTTCACGCAAGGATTCAAGCTTCTCTGGCGCCGGTTCCTCATGTACCCGGAACAGCAGCGGACGCCGCTTGGCGATCAGGGTTTCGGCGGCAGAGACATTCGCCAGAATCATGAACTCTTCGATCAGTCGGTGCGCATCCAGCCGTTCCCGGAAGGCAACGCTTTCGACATGGCCGTTGTCCCCCAACACGATCTTGCGCTCGGGCAGGTCCAGATCCAGCGGCTGCCGCGCCTCGCGAGCCGCTTTCAACGCATGATAAGCGGAATAGAGCGGCTTCAGAACGTCACTTAGCAATGGGTCTGTGCGATCATTCGGATTGCCGTCTATCGCGTCCTGCACCTCGGCATAGTTCAGCGCGGCCGCCGAGCGCATCAGACCTCGCACGAAACGATGGCCAAGCTTGTTGCCATCGGCGTCGATCTGCATCCGGACGGCAATACAGGCGCGCGGCACGCCTTCGTGCAGCGAACACAAATCGCCTGACAACCGATCCGGCAGCATGGGCACTACGCGATCCGGGAAATAACTCGAATTGCCGCGCTTTCGGGCTTCTCGGTCCAACGCCGTACCGGGTCGGACATAGGCGGCAACGTCCGCAATAGCGACCCAGATGACGTGTCCGCCGGGATTCTTCGGATTGTCATCTGCATGGGCATAGCAGGCGTCATCCCGATCCCTCGCATCCGATGGGTCGATCGTGACTAGCGGCATGTCGCGCAGATCTTCGCGCCCTTCCAGGCCCGCAGGTTTGCAGCTGTCTGCTTCTTCGATCACCGCATCCGGAAAATCGTCAGGAATGCCATGCTGGTGAATGGCGATCAACGACACCGCCTTGGGCGCAGACGGATCGCCCAATCGTTCAACAATGCGCGCACGCGGCAGTCCCGTGCGGTTCTTGGGGCCTGCTTGTTCAGCCTCGACCAGTTCACCGTCCTTGGCCCCATGCACGGCCCCTTCCGGCACCAGCCACTCGGTCTGACCCGCCTTGTCGATAGGAACAATGCGGCCGCCTTCAGCGCCTTTCCGAAAGATGCCGACAATTCGGCGCGGATTGGCACCGATACGGCGGATGAGGCGCGCCTCATAGTTGTGATCTTCCTCGTGTACAAGAGTCAGGCGCGCCAGAATCCGGTCGCCTTCGCCCAACGCCGGGTCACTTGCACGTGGGATGACCACCACGATTGGTTCAACCCCTTCTCCATGCCATTCCAACGGCCGGGCGAACAGGTCGCCATCGGCGTTCGGCGCTTTGACTTGCAGAACGCTGACTGGCGGCAAACGATCCGGGTCGCGATAGCTGCGCCGGCGTTTTTCCAGATGTCCTTCGACCTCCAGTTCCTTGAGAACACGCTTGAGGTCAATACGATCCGAGCCCTTGATCCCAAAGGCCTTGGCGATATCGCGTTTCGAGGTCAGGGTTGGGTGCGCCGAGATCCATTCAAGAATCTCCTGCTTGGAAGGAATGCGAGTCATGTTTCCGCCGTAGCACGACCGCAAACCTTCGTCATCGCAAAAGCGACGAAGCCCGCCCGGTCACCATGGTCGCTTCCAGATCGGATGACGTGTCCACGTCCCTAAGCCGATCCACCAACGCGACCCGACAGCCGGAAACGGATGCCAGAGTATCCGCCAATGCGTGCTCGGTCGACCATCTCACATCCCGAAACAGGCTCCGCGGTAGAACACGTGCATGCCGTGCCCCGACCAGCCAGTACCCGCCATCAACTGACGGGCCAAAGACCATGTCGGCCCCGCCAAGGGCCGCGAATGCACGTCTCACATGGTCACGCCCAACGCCTGGAATATCTGCCCCGATCAGGCAGACGGCGCCGTTTTGCACGGACCGCAATTGCCGGGTCATTCGGGCACCCAAATCCCCGCAGCCTTGCGGCGATCGCGGCAAATCAGCGGGCCAGACCCGGCTGGCCAGACCCTCCCGATCCGGCGCAACGGCCAATACGATCCGCCAGCGTGGATCGCGCAGCCGCCGGATCAGCGCGCGCGTTTGATGCCGAAACCACCATGCCGCCCTCACCATGCCCATGTCCCGCCCTAGCCGCGTTTTGACGCGACCGGGACGAGGCTCCTTGACCATGATGACCAGTGTTTTCTGCATCGGTCAGGAAAAATAGTCCCGCAAGATACGGGCATAGATTGCCTTGAGTTGGTGAATCTGCGCAACCTCGACGCACTCATCCACCTGGTGCATGGTTTTTCCGACCAGACCGAACTCGACCACCGGGCAGCGGGTCATAACAAAACGGGCATCCGAGGTTCCGCCCGAAGTTGACAGAACGGGCGATATGCCGGTTTCGGCCTCTACGGCTTTTGCAACTAGATCGGACAGCTCACCGGGAGGTGTCAGGAAACTCTCGCCCGATATCTTGACCTTCACATCGATCTGAACACCGAATTCCCCGGCAACATGATCGGTCTCGCCTTGCAGCCATTCAGTCAGGCTCGCACCTGAGTGGAGGTCGTTAAACCGGATATTGATCGCGCCTGTGCACTGTGCCGGAATGACATTTGTGGCCGAGTTTCCAGTGTCAATCGTGACAACCGCCAAAGTCGAGGGGTCGAAATGGTCGGTTCCGGAATCCAGCTTGTGACTCGCCAGACGATCCATAAGGCGCGCCATCGCCGGCAGGGGGTTCTTTGCCCGGTGCGGATAGGCCGAATGCCCCTGCACTCCGGTCACCGTGAACCATGCTGTCATCGACCCGCGCCGACCGATTTTGATCATCTCGCCCATGCGGTCCGGGCAGGTCGGTTCACCCACCAGACAAGCCGACATGCGCTCGCCTGCCTTATCCATGTAGTCCAGCAGTGCGGTTGTGCCGTCTATGGCGTCCCCTTCTTCATCTCCGGTGATGGTCAGGACAATGGCACCGTCCGGCGGCGTCTGCCGCACGAAATCCACTGCGGCAGCAACAAACGCTGCGACGCCCGACTTCATGTCTGTCGCACCTCGGCCATACAAGGTTCCCTCCCGTATCTCTGCCCCGAATGGAGAGACACTCCACGCTGCCTCGTCACCGACAGGAACCACGTCCGTGTGCCCGTTGAACCCAAAACTGCGGGCGTGCGCCTTGTCGCCCCAACGTGCAAACAGGTTGCTAACGCCGCCGCGGTCAACCCGAACGCAAACGAACCCGGCCTCGGCGAGCACGCGTTCCAACAGAATCAGAGCGCCACCTTCGTAGGGTGTCACCGAAGGGCAGCGGATCAGTTCGGCTGTCAGTTGTGCTGCGTCTGTTGGCGTCATCGGGTCACTCTCGTTTCAGGGTTCGGGTTAAAAGCACTCATTCTATGAATCGTCCAGATTGCCAACCCTTGGGCACGGAATTCCTAAAAGCGTGATGAAACGACAAATTCTACCACAAAAAACCGAAAACAACGCCGAGTGAACTGGCGTTAACCTTGCCCGACTGACCCAAATTGCGATAGAGGGCCGCAAACAGGTGATACACAGCGATGCGCACACTTCTTGCCATACTATGCCTGACTATCGTGGTTCTGTCCCAGCAAAGCCAGGCGCAAACACTGACGGTCACGACAGTGACCCGTCCGCCGTTTTCATTTATCGAGGATGGTGCGGATACAGGTTTTTCCATCGACCTGTTAAACGCGCTCGCACGCTCGCTTAATTTTGCCTACACCATCAAAAGGGTCGACGGATTCTCCGATATGCTGGAAACCGTCGAAAAGGGCGATGCGGAACTGGCCATCGCCAATATCTCGATTACCGCTTCGCGCGAAACGCGAATGGATTTCAGCCAGCCGATATTCGAGGCGGGCTTGCAGATAATGGTGCCGTCCGATGCTGCGCGCAGCCCTTCGCTGCTCAATGCATTGCTGGTCCGAGAACTGTTCATTGCCATTGGGTTGGCGTTCGGCGTTCTCTTGGGCGGTGGAATGGTGATGTGGTATTTTGAGCGACGCGCTCAACCCTATTTCGATCGCAAACTGCACGAGGCCTGGTTTCCCTCGTTCTGGTGGGCGTTGAACCTAGTGGTGAATGGCGGGTTCGAGGAACGTGTGCCAAGAACTGCATTCGGCCGGGTTTTTGGCGTGATACTGGTCGTCTCTTCCCTCTTTATTGTTTCGGTTTTCACCGCCAAGATCACTTCGGTCATGACCGTCGATGCCATCAGCGGCGCAGTAAATTCGATCAACGATCTGTATGGCAAACGGGTCGGAACGATCAGCAACTCCACCGCCGCGAGTTTTCTCGAACGACGCGAACTTGAGTATGCGGGTTACGACGGGTTGACGCCGTTGCTGGCTGATTTCGAGGAAGGGGAACTGGATGCGGTTGTGTTCGATGCGCCCATTCTGTCATATTATGCCACCCATGATGGACGCAAGAAGGCTACGATGGCCGGTAATGTGTTCCTGAGGGAGAATTACGGGATCGCTTTCCCGTCTGGCTCTCCACTGGTCGAAGACGTTAATCAGGCACTTTTGGCGCTGCGCGAAGACGGCACCTATGACAAGATCTATCGCAAGTGGTTCGGTGTCAGGAATTGACCGTCAGATCTGTCCGACCTCGTCGTAAAACGGCGTCATCTGCGCTACGATCACTGCGTTTTCTTCCAGCGCCCTCTGCATCAAGGCACGCTCTTCAGCGTCGATCTCGTGACCTTCCGCCTCACGCTCTTCCAAGGTTCCGTAACCGGTAACGTCCAGCGGGGCAGTATCGGCTTGCTTGAGGATCGCGACCGTCTCGCGCACCGCCTCTGCCTCGTCCACGCCGCTGGCATAGCACATCAGGGCCGCTCCAGTTGCATCTTTGGGCAGCCCATCGCCTTCCTTGCGACCGATCTGGACCAGCAGCGTATAAACCTGCTGGCGCGATGCCTTCTTTTTCTTTTCCATGCAGCCGCCTTACCCTTGCGGCATTGACCGGTCAACCGAATCCGCTCAAGGCAGGCAAGTCGGCAGTCTGAAATCCTGTTGCGCACCTTTCTTGGTGGCCCATTGACCCCCTTGATGACTGCCAGTTCAGTCGCGCAACAACTCATTTATACCGGTTTTCGAGCGGGTCTTTTCGTCCACCCGTTTCACGATCACGGCGCAATACAGGTTGATCCCATTCTTAGATGGCATCGAGCCTGCAACCACCACCGAATAAGGCGGCACTTCACCATACATCACTTCGCCGGAGTCGCGGTCGACGATCTTGGTCGACTTGCCGATGAACACCCCCATGCCCAGGACCGAGCCTTCGCGCACGATGCAGCCCTCGACCACTTCCGAACGTGCCCCGACAAAGCAGTTGTCCTCGATAATGGTCGGACCCGCCTGCATCGGTTCCAGCACGCCGCCGATGCCGACACCTCCCGACAGGTGCACGTTCTTGCCGATCTGGGCGCAAGACCCGACGGTGGCCCAAGTGTCCACCATGGTACCGCTGTCGACATAAGCGCCGAGGTTTACAAACGACGGCATCAGCACCACACCCGGCGCGATATAGGCCGATTTACGCACGATGCAGTTTGGCACTGCCCGGAACCCGGCGGCGGTCCACTCATTGTCGCCCCAGCCCTTGAACTTACTGTCGACCTTGTCCCACCAATGGCCGCCCTGCGGGCCGCCATCCTGTTGCTCCATGTCTTTCAGCCGGAACCCCAGCAGCACGGCCTTCTTGGCCCACTGGTTCACGTGCCAGTCGCCGTTTTCCATCTTCTCGGCCACGCGCAGGTTGCCGCTGTCCAGCGCGTTCAGCGTGGCCTCAATGGCTTCACGGGTTTCGCCGCCGGTGGACGGCGTGACGGTGTCGCGCGCCTCCCAGGCGGCTTCGATGGCGGCTTCCAGCTGCGCGTTGGACATGGGTCTACTCCCTGCAGAATCTCGTCACGTTGGTGTGGCCTATAAGCAAGCAGGGGCCAAGACGCAATGCGACGCTCATTGGCCCCTTTGCGTCAGTCGTCGCCAAGGGCGCCCAACGCCGCAAACATTTCGCGGTCGTTGCCAGTTCCCGCGTTGGGGGCGGTCAGCAAAACATCCCCATAAAAGACCGAGTTCGCGCCAGCCAGGAAACACAGCGCTTGTTCGGCCGTTGAGAATTCAGACCGCCCTGCAGACAGGCGCACGCGCGCCTTGGGCATGATGACCCGGGCGGTTGCCACCATGCGCACCAGATCAAAGATTCCGACCTTTTTGCGATGCGCCAGCGGTGTGCCCTCGATCGGGATCAGCGCATTAATCGGAACGCTTTCCGGATGCGGGTTGAAGGTCGCCAGAACCTGCAGCATCGAGGCGCGATCACGCAGGCTTTCGCCCATTCCGATGATGCCACCGCAACACAGGTCGATGCCTGCGTCCCGGCAATAGGACAGAGTTTCCAGTCGGTCCTGATAGGTTCGCGTCCCGATGATCGCGCCATAGAACTCCGGCGATGTGTCAAGGTTGTGATTGTAGGCGGTCAATCCAGCGTTGGCGAGCCGATTGGCCTGATGCTGCTTCAGCATACCCAAGGTCACGCAGGCCTCCATACCCAGCGCACGCACACCCGAGACCATCTCCAGCACATTGTCGAACTCTTCTCCGTCGCGGACCTGTCTCCAGGCCGCACCCATGCAAAACCGTTCTGCCCCGGCCTCCTTGGCTCGTTTGGCAAGCGACAAAACCTGCTCCGGGTTCATCAGTCTTTCCTTGGTCAACTCTACCTCTCGGTGATGCGCCGATTGCGGGCAATAGGCACAATCCTCGGGACAGCCACCGGTCTTGATCGATAGCAGGCTGGCTTTTTGAATGTCTTCGGGGTCGTGATGAATACGGTGAACCGCATTCGCGCGCCCCACCAAGTCCAGCAAGGGAAGGCGCAACAGCGCCTCCACCTCGTCCACCGACCAATCGCTGCGGAGGGTTTGGCCCTGATCAAGCATCCGATTTGGTCCCGCGAATTTTGGCCATCAGGCCGCCGGGGAGCCCCAGAACAATGATAGCTGCCAGCGTGATTTTGACCAGATCGCCCGCGACAAAGGGAGTAAAGCCGTAGGCCAGCACCTTATCCGACGGCACAAACTGCGCGAGCCAAGCCAACCCAAACCCATAAACCACGCCCAACCCCAACAGCATAGCGGGCCACAGAAATAATCTGCGCAGATTGCCGGCAGCCCAGCCGACCATCGCGGCCGCCACAACAAAGCCCAACAGGTATCCGCCGGTGCCACCGAACATGTAAGCCAGACCGATGCCCTTTTCCGGGGTTCCCGCGAATACGGGGAAGCCGGCGGCCCCCGCAACAAGATATCCAACCAGCGTGGCAGTTCCCAAACGAGCACCGTAAGCGGCGGCTATTGCCATGACCGCGGCTACCTGGAGCGTCATCGGCACGGGCCAGAACGGAACCTGCACCTTGGCGCTGAGTGTCAACAGAAGAACGCCCACGGCTATGCGCAGAGCCTGACCGGACAGGCCCAACGCTCCAAAAGAAGGAAGGGCGGCTTGGTGAGAGGGTTTCATGCATCGCTCCATTTTATAGATTTAATTTATCGACTTTAAATAGTATTACATTTTTTATCTATAAATTATCAAGGCACAAAAAGTCACATCATAACGTGTTGTTATAAATGATTTTAATTAACTACCGGGCACGGCGAATGTGTTTGGTAAGAACCGAGATCGCCGAAGGAGCATCCCGACGCTTCAACGCCTGAATGATTGCCGCATGATCGGCGTCCGTTCTCTGCGCCCATTTCTGACGCCATTGCGCGAACATATGACGAGCATTGGCAATATGCAGGTCATCAATGGCATGCAGCAGCCTTGGCATGGCACAGGGTGTCAGAACCGAGCGGTGAAAGGCGCGATTTCGCGCTTCCCAAGTTGGCATATCCTTCGCCTCGTCGCACGCCGCCCGCGCCTCGTCTGCCGCCTTGATCGCGGTCGGTGTCATGTTTTGAACCGAATGCTGCAGCGCCAGCGATTCCAGCGCCACCCGCATCTCGATCACTTCGCGCACTTCAGCAGGGTTCAAGGCGGTCACACGCATACCGCGGCGCGGCTCGCTTTCTGCCAACCCGTGCGCCTCAAGCCTCAGCAATGCCTCGCGCACCGGAACGTGGCTGGTCTCATAGGCGCGCGCGATATGATCCTGCCGCAACTTTTCACCCGCAGGCAACGTGCCGGTGATGATTTGCCGGCTGAGGCGGTCATAAATCTTGTCGGCAATCGTTGCGGTCATGAATTATAGATAAAACCCGCAAAGCTCATGCTCAAGGCGATAATTCAGGATAAAAACGGGTCAGGCGCGATATTTCCACCGCAGATCAGAACCGCCATTCTTTCACCAGGCTCAGGTCGATAAACACCCGACATCAACGCCGCCAGCGCCGTCGCTCCCGCTGGTTCGACCAGTATTCGCCGCTCTTGCCACAGCGCCCCTTGCGCCCGCTCAATGGCCGCATCCGAAACCAGTACGGTTTCGATTCCCCGCGCCAAACCAAAACAGATATCGCCAATCCGGCGCGCGCCCAGCGCATTGGCAGCAATCCCCGAAACCTCGACATCCACCGGTTCACCCGCCGTCTGCGCGGCATGCAAGGCGCAAGACGTCTCGGGCTCAACCGCCACGACCTTGCGCGCGCCTTGAAACCAGCCCAAGGCACCGGAAATCAGCCCGCCGCCGCCGACCGCAATCAGAACCGTATCCGCCTGCAATCCCTGCGCGTCCCATTCGGCAAAACAGGTGCCCTGCCCTGCAACGGTCATCTGTGCGTCATAGGCGTGGATCTGCATCGCACCGCTTGCCCTTTCATGCTCGCGGGCCAATTCCAATGCATTGGCGTATTCGCCGGGCACCACAGTCAGGTCCGCACCAATCCCTTCGATCAAGGCAATTTTCGATGGTCCTGCCATCTCTGGCACAAAGATTTTCGCCGGATAACCTAGCGTCCGCGCGGCATATGCAGCGGCAGCACCGTGATTGCCGCCCGATGCCGCAACAACTCCGGCCGCCGGCACACTGCAACTCAAAAGCGTGTTGAATGCCCCCCGCGCTTTGAAACTTCCTGTATGCTGCATGTGCTCCAACTTCAACTCGACAGGATAGTCCAATCCGAACCCGCCAACCCGCATCACCGGTGTTTCCTGAACGTGGCCGGCAACCCGTTGGGTTGCCGTTGAAATCTCTGCCTTCCAATCCATTTTCACATCCTTGTCACGGGGCGGTACTGGCGCTCTGTCCGGGAAACCTATAGCTGTTTCACAAACACGCAAGCAGGGATACCCCAGCAATGAGAGAAGACCACCGTCTGAGCCCGTTCCGCGACGCCCATACTGACCGTTCGACCGCGAGCGAGGTTCCGGATACGCCGCAAACCCGTTCACCTGCCTACAAGCTGGCCTTTGCGGATGACGACTTTCTCTGCCGTGACGAATTGCGCCCGGTGCGTCTGCAGCTTGAGTTGCTGAAACCCGAAATGTTGATGGCAGAGCGCCAGATCAGCTCGACCATTGTCATGTTTGGCGGCGCGCGCATTCCTGAACCATCAAAAAAGCACACAGCACGCACGCAAACCTTGGCAAACCTGTCTCAATACTACGATGAGGCCCGGGAGTTTGCCAGGTTGATGACCGAGAAATCCAAGGAAAGCGGCGGCCGCGAAAACGTGATTGTCACTGGTGGCGGACCAGGCGTGATGGAAGCCGGCAATCGTGGCGCGCATGAGGCAGGCGGCTGTTCTATTGGGTTGAACATCGTACTTCCCCACGAACAGGCGCCGAACCTGTTCGTGACTCCGGAACTCAGCTTCAACTTCCATTACTTTGCCATCCGCAAGATGCATTTCCTGATGCGCGCCCGTGCGATCACAATCTTCCCCGGTGGCTTCGGCACGATGGACGAACTGTTTGAGTCGCTGACGCTGATCCAGACCGGGCGCATGGAACGGGTACCCTTCCTGCTGTTTGGCCGGGCGTTCTGGGAAAAGGTCATCAACTGGGAGGCGCTCGCGGATGCGGGCACGATATCGGACGAGGATCTGGACCTGTTCCGTTTTGTCGACACCGCTCAAGAGGCGGTGCACATCATCGAAAACTGGGAACCGGCGCCAGCGCGCGATTCAATTCCCGGGAGATAGCGGGAATCGTGGTAAACTGTGCTTCGACCGCATCCAAGGGAGGAGCTCATGTCCTATGTAACGGTTTCCAACTGGAGTTACGACGACACCCTCGATGAAAGCGCGTTGCTTGCGACGGCCAAAGAAAAGCTCAGCCAACTCAAGGCGATGGGCGCCAGCAGTGGCCACCTTGTCAGGGTCAGCCCCACCGAAGGACTGATCGTAATGGTTTATCCGGACGAAGGCACATGGAACCGCGTGCGCGAGTCGGTCGAACACATGCGCAAGGATACCATTGCGACCGAAGGCGGCGCGATGACGCGCGCATTCAATGGCCCAGCTGTGGTTTCGGTCTGAAACCGCTTAGTGCAGTTCCGACGGAAGAACCCCAAGTTCATCGCCACCAGGCAGCCTTGTCACAACCTGTTTGCCTTTCACATCCTTGATCGCATAGCCGAAACCTGCCAGCCGGAATTTCCATTCCCGCGCGCTCAGCGACTTCGCCCGCTCACGCTGAAGCAGGTCCAGAACGCCCGCCTCAATCCCCGTTCTTTCAAAATTAGCCTGCGCCATTTCTTCCCCTCCATGGCATTGACCCCTGAATGGAAACTAATTGTTCAACAGGGCGGAAATTCACCGGATTTTAGGTGAGTCTTAGGCATTTCTTGTGCTTCCACGGCCACAATTTGAATGCTATGGCGGTTCGAACGTGATCGTCGAAGGGGTAAAAGCCATGTACAAATCAGTGTCGGATGGCCTGAAATTGGGCGAAATGCTCCACCTTCGCGGCAACACGCTAGGCAAGGGCGACCCTGTTGCCCTGCCGCTGGTACAAAGCAGCATGTACCATTTGCCTGGAACACCTGACGGGTTTCCGGGATACGGTCGCGTCAACAATGCGACATGGGAACATCTGGAACATGTGCTGGCGCATCTCGAAGGCGCACCATGTGTGTGCTTTCCTTCAGGCATGGGCGCGATTTCAGCAGCCTTGTTTGCCGTGGTCAAGGCCGGGCAGCGGGTGCTGATTCCTTCGGATGGCTACTATGTGACCCGGCTTTTGGCCGACCGTTTCCTGGCCAAACTGGGCGTCACAGTGATCGAGCGCCCAACCATGAGCTTTGCCGATGGCGGATTTGAAGGGTTTGATGTTGTGTTTGTGGAAAGCCCATCCAACCCCGGTCTGGATATGGTCGATCTGGCGGCTATCGCCCGGGATGTTCGCGCTTTGGGAGGCATTACCATTGCCGACAATACGACTTTGACACCGCTTGGACAGCGTCCGCTGGATCTGGGGATCGACGTAGTGGTGTCCTCGGACACCAAGGCGATGGGGGGGCATTCGGACGTACTGATGGGGCATGTCGCCAGTCGAAATGCAGATTTCATGGAATCCGTCGAAGAATGGCGGAGAGTGTCCGGCGCGATCCCCGGCCCGCAGGAATCCTGGCTGCTGCACCGGGGGCTGGAAACGCTGGATGTTCGGTTTGAACGGATGTGCGAAACGGCAGGGCTGCTGGCCGGAAAACTTGCCGAACACCCGGCTATCCGACGGATCCGCTATCCGGGCCTGCCACAGGACCCGTCGCACAATCTGGCCAGCACTCAGACCAGACGGTTCGGGTTCCTGTTGTCGGTCACTCTGGAAAGCGAGGCCAAGGCCGAACAGTTCATCAATGACTGCGCTCTGATCCGGCCAGCCACGTCATTCGGCGGAGTGCACACATCCGCAGAGAGGCGCGCGCGCTGGGGTGATGCAGTTGACCCGGGCTTTGTTCGGCTTTCGGTCGGTTGCGAACCGGCAGAGGAATTGTGGCAGGCGGTCAGGGCATCCCTCGACGGGTTGCATTGAGACCTCCTATTTTTTCTGTCCACGCAGTTCCTTAAACACGAATATCGGTAGCAGAATCCCCGCGATCAGTGCTCCAAGCCAGACAAGCAAAGTGGCGGCCAGCAGGTTCGATACTCCGCCAATCGTCAACCCGGCGGCAATGAAATCGGTGATCAGCAGCCCGACGAAGATCACGACCAGCGCGATACCGCCCTTGAGAGCTGGCACGTTTTTTTCGCTGACCTTTGCGATCAGGGGTTCGGCGATCACTTGTACAAGCGTAAATATGACCACCACGACGATGAAGGACAGCGGCGCGATGGAAAAGCCCGCAAGAATGGCTGCGGCCAGCAAAAGACCAACGGCGTTGCCGACAAGCAAGGCAACGGCCGACATGAGACGTCGTGACATGAGTAAATCCCTCGCAATCAATCCTTGTTGATATTGAATACGAGCCTAGACCGGGATCAGATCAATTTCATCTTGTTTTTCAAAGGCCCGCTTCGGACTCGATCTGTTTGCGCGACTTGCGCTCGCGTTCGGTTGCGGATTTCAGCTGACCGCAGGCGGCCATGATATCCTCGCCACGGGGCGTACGGATGGGTGAGGCATATCCGGCCTGGTAGATGATGTTTGCAAACGCCCGGATGCGGTTGTTCGAGCTTCGCTTGTAGGGGGCACCGGGCCATTCGTTGAACGGGATCAGGTTGATTTTGGCCGGAATGTTGTGGCGTTTGATGTGCGCGATCAGGCGGCGGGCGTCTTCGTCCGTGTCATTCACTCCGTCCAGCATCACGTATTCAAAGGTAATACGCTCCGAGTTGGATGCCTTGGGATAGCTGGCCAGTGCGCCCAGCAATTCTTCTATATTCCAACGCTTGTTGATCGGCACCAGCATGTCGCGGGTATCGTCTGTTGTGGCGTGAAACGAGATCGCCAACAGACAGCCGATTTCATCCGCGGTGCGCGCGATTTCCGGCACCACGCCGGAGGTCGACAGGGTAATGCGGCGACGGGACAAAGAGATGCCTTCGGGGTCCATCGCGATCTTCATCGCGTCGCGGACGTTGTCGAAATTGTAAAGCGGCTCGCCCATTCCCATTAGTACAATATTGGACAAAAGGCGGGTTTCGTTCTTGGGTTCACCCGGTGTCGGCCATTCCTCAAGATCGTCGCGCGCCATCATGATCTGACCCACAATTTCCGCGGATGTGAGATTTCGTACCAGTTTCTGAGTGCCTGTGTGGCAAAATGTACAAGTCAGCGTACACCCGACCTGCGAGGAAATGCACAGCGTGCCGCGATCTTCTTCGGGGATATAGACCACCTCGACCTCGTGCCCGCCAGCGATGCGGACGAGATATTTGCGGGTGCCGTCCTCGGACACCTTGCGGGTCACCACCTCGGGGATTTCGATCACGAACGCCTCGGCCAGTTGCGCGCGATAGGCCTTGGCGAGGTTCGTCATCTCGGCAAAGTCGCGCACGCCCCATTGATAAATCCATTGCCAGATCTGGTTGACCCGCATCTTGGCCTGTTTCTCGGGCGTGCCATGTTCGATCAGAACCTCGCGCAGCCGGTCGCGGGTGAGGCCCACAATATTGACCTTCCCCTCGGCAGGCAGCTTGCGGGGGATGGTCAGGACGTCATGAGTGATCGGCGCTTTGGCGGACATGGGCAGGGACTCGGCGGATTCTGGAACGGAATGCGCCTCTATATAGGAAAGTCGGCAAAGATCAAAAGGTTTCGCGCAGCGCGACAAGGGGCGTGTTTTCACGAATCTCTTTTTTAAGCTATTCTGAACATAATACTTATGGCGGAGGGGGACATGGCCAAAGGTATTTCGGCGCCTGTGGGTAAGAACAAGGCGAACGATTCCGAGGATGTCAAACAGGTTCAGACCCTGTTGAATCCGTTTGCTCAGGCCGCCGGGTTTCCAAAACTGAAAGTTGACGGAAAATACGGCAAGAAGACTGCGGCCGCGATCGGGGTATTTCAACTCAGGGTGTGCAAGTTCAAACCCGACTATGTCATTTCGCCGGGCAAGACGACGATCAAGACGCTTGTTGCGGGTCCGGCCAAAGCCAAGGCCAATGCCAAAAAGGTGGAACAGGCCAAGGTCGAAGCCAAGAAAAGCGCGCTGAAACAGGCGGTCAAGAACGCCGAAAAGGCGGCAAAGTCCGAAAAGCTGGAAAAGAGCATTTGGGGCGACATCTTTGACAAGGTCGAATCCTATGCCGATGAGCTGTATGACGACTTTCTGAACCTGTTCGAAAAAAAGGCCGAAGCCACACCCGAAGACGCCAAAAAGATCGCGGACAAGGTGATCAAGGAGGCGCAGAAAAAGGCGGCGGACGAGGCCAAGGTTGCCGCCAAGGAAGCGGAAAAGAAACCCGAACCCAAGGCCAAGGGCAAGGTGACCGGCAAGACCAAGGGCGTGAAGAAACGGCTTTTGGATGTTCTCAACGAGGTTTCCGCCTTTTACGACAAGCCCATCCTTGTTGTGTCCGGCCTGCGGTCAAAGAAATATCAGGCCGAGTGCATGTACAAAGGTTGGAACGGGCATCTGAAGCGCGGCAATTACTACTACTATCTGGCCAGAAACCAGAAGCTAAGGGAAGAGTTGGACGGCATCCGGCAGCGCAGTGACGAGAAGGCCTTTATTGAAACGATGATGAAGAAGGCCGACTGGAAACAGGTCTCGTACCACCTGACCGGCAGCGCCGTTGATGTGGCTTTGACAACCGACAAACGGATGATTGCGGCCTTGGCCACCTGCCTGAATCACCTGCGCGAAACCAACAGCGGCAAGGTCGCCTGCCATCACTTTGACCTGAAGAAATGCGAGTGGCCGATCAAGGAGACAACCAGGGCCAAGTGGAAGAAGGCCTGAGAGGGTGGCGACACATTGGGTCTCGCGAATCACGGCAATGATTGAGGCCAACCTCGCCGTTTTTCAAAGTCGGTGCTGCTCTGGCAACTGACCGCACCATTCAAAAGAGGTCCATGGCCTGCTCAGCCAGAGAGACGGCCTAAGCAATGGTCACAGCCACTGTCTGCTAGATCCAGTCCAACACGACCTTGCCGGACAGTCCGGATTTCATGGCGGCAAAGCCCTGACGGAATTCGTCGACCTTGAACCGGTGGGTTATGACGCGGCTGACGTCGAGGCCGTTTTGCAGCATGGCGATCATCTTGTACCAGGTCTCGAACATTTCGCGGCCATAGACGCCCTTGATGGTGATCGCCTTGAACACGATGCGGCTCCAGTCCACCGGGGATTTGCCCGGCGGGATGCCCAGCAAAGCGATCTTGCCGCCCATCACCAGCGACTCGACCATCTGATCCAGCGCCGCCTGCGAGCCTGACATTTCCAACCCCACGTCGAAACCCTGGCTCATGCCAAGCTGGTGGATCACATCGCGCAGGTCTTCGTTGGTCACATCGACCGTTCTGACGGACGGAACCACGTGTTTCGCCAGATTCAGACGGTCGGGGTTGATGTCGGTGATCACCACGTGACGGGCGCCCGCGTGGCGTGCGACGGCGGCGGCCATGATGCCGATGGGGCCCGCGCCGGTGATCAGCACATCCTCTCCCAACAAATCGAAACTCAGCGCGGTGTGGACGGCGTTGCCAAGGGGATCGAGGATCGCGCCGATCTCGTCCGGGATGTCATCGGGCAGCGGTACCACGTTGAAGGCGGGAAGTTTGAGGTATTCGGCAAAGGCGCCCTGTTCGTTCACCCCGATCCCGCGCGTGCCGGGGTCGAGGTGGAATTTGCCGGCCCGGCTTTGACGGCTGTCGGTCTTGATCAGGTGCCCCTCGCCCGAGCAGCGCTGGCCGATTTTCAGATCGGTGACATTGCGGCCAAGCTCGACGATCTCGCCCGCGAATTCATGGCCGGTGATCATCGGTACCGGAACCGTGTGCGCGGCCCACTCATCCCAGTTCCAGATATGGATGTCGGTGCCGCAGATGCCGGTCTTGTTTATTCTGATCAGCACCTCATCCGGGCCGATCTCGGGCACCGGGGCCTGCACCATCCAAAGCCCTTCCTCGGGCTTGGATTTTTCCAGGGCTTTCATTGTATTGGGTCGCATCAGATTACCCCCAGTTCTTTGCCCACCTTGCCAAAGGCCGCCAGTGCCCGGTCAAGTTCGTCCCTGGTCAGCGCCGCATTCATCTGGGTCCTGATCCGCGCCTGACCCCGCGGCACGACGGGAAAGAAGAAGCCCGAGACATAAACGCCCTCGTCAAACAGCCGCGCGGCCATGTCCTGTGCCAGCGTGGCCTCGCCCAGCATGACCGGAATGATCGGGTGCTCGCCCGGCAGCAGGTCGAAACCCAGCTTTTCCAAACCTGTGCGCCAGTACTTGGCATTGCCGAAAAGTTTCGAGCGCAGCATGTCGCCCTCTTCGACCAGACGGATCGCTTCCAATCCGGCGGCGACGATGGCAGGCGGCAGCGAGTTTGAGAACAGATAGGGCCGCGCCCGCTGCCGCAGCAGGTCGATCACTGGCTGCGGCCCGGCGATGTAGCCGCCGATTGCCCCCCCAAGTGCTTTGCCCAAGGTTCCCGTCAGAATGTCCACATCAACGCCGAAATGGTCCGGTGTGCCCGCACCGTTCGGCCCCATGAAGCCGGTGGCGTGGCAGTCATCGACCATCACCACCGCATCGTATTTGTCGGCCAGCGCCCGGATTGCGGGCAGGTTGGCGAGGTAGCCGTCCATCGAGAACACGCCGTCGGTGGCAATCATGATATGCCGCACGCCATCCGCCCGCGCCTGTTTCAGCCAGGCTTCGAGGTCGTTCATGTCATTGTTCAGGTAGCGATAGCGCCTGGCCTTGCACAGCCGCACGCCATCAATGATCGAGGCGTGGTTGAGACTGTCCGAGATGATGGCATCCTCGGGACCCAGGAGGGGTTCGAACAAGCCGCCATTTGCGTCGAAACAGGCGGCGAACAGGATCGCGTCGTCCTTGTTCAGGAATTTTGCCAGGCGCTGCTCCAACTCACGGTGAATATCCTGCGTGCCGCAAATGAACCGGACCGAGGCCATGCCGAACCCGCGCGGTTCCATCGCGCCTTTGGCGGCGGCAATCAGATCCGGATGATCGGCAAGCCCCAGATAGTTGTTGGCGCACAGGTTGATGACCTGACGCCCGCCAACCGTGATCTCGCCGCCCTGGGGCGAGGTGATCATTCGCTCGCGCTTGTAAAGCCCTTCGGCCTCGATCTGGGCGAGCGTGTCGGTGACATGGGTCAGGAAATCTTGGGACATCGAATCCTCCTTCGCTTTCGTGCTGTCTATCATAACGGATTTGATTCCGAAATAAGAGAATTCGATATCACGGAAAATTTTCCCGGATAACGGAATATGCTTTGGTGCTTGTCATCAACACGGAACGCTATTGCCTTGATACCGTGCCGTCTTCCTGGAACTGTTTGGTGCTGTTCGTGCGGGGAGAGAGGTCGCCACGATTTCCAACATCCAGGAAATTGCCCACCAGCTCCCAACCGCCGCAGGTTTCATAGACCAACAGCCGATCCGCAGGGATGGTATGGCGCACTTCCTCGGCATGCGCTTTGAGCACATTGGTGGCATGCAAAGCCTTAATATCGCGCGATTTTTGGCGAATTTCCATTTGAGGAAAACCTGGCGCACTCCGAAGCATTCCCAATAAATTTTGATCCGGAAGGCATACAGCTGCGTAGAAACTGCATTGTTAGTCAGGGAGACAATGAAATGTTGAAAGTCGTACTATCTGCCGCAGCGGTTACCATGATGATCGTCCCGATCGCCTTTGCAGGCCCCGGTCAGGGCAACACCGGCAACGGCAACAGCGGGTTGGCACAGGGAATGGCGGCGTCGGTATCCGGCGGCAACGCCACGCTTGGCGATGCGCTGGGCGGGCCGGGCAAGGGAACTGCCTCGGCCGTCAGTGGCGGCGGCAATGGTGGTTGGGGCAATGTCGGCAGCCAAAGCGGCGTCGCAGGTGCTGGTCAGGTTTCCAACCGCGATGGTGACCGCGGCAAGTAACCTTTTGCCGGTCGCTTCCCGACACGGAGCGACCGGTCAACCTCTAGCCGGTTTTCACGATCAGGAAGACGCGTGCAGGCCCATCGACCGACGTTATCGAATGAGGAACATCCGCCGCGTATCTCGCCGTGTCTCCGGCGGCCAGCTTTTGATCTGCAGTACCGGACTTGACGGTCACGATCCCATCAAGAACCGTAAGCTGCTCGCGGCACCCGCGTGAATGCGGTTGGCTGCGCAAACTGCCCCCCGCTTCAAAGAAGATGTCATAAACTTCGTGCCCGCCGGCCTCTTCGGGTGGGGACAGGATCTTGATGCGGCACCCCTGCCCCATGTTGTCGATGCTGGGAACGTCAGTGTGGCGCAGCACTTCGATCTGATCGCTTGCATCGGTCTCTTCCAGCAATCCCGCGAAATCGACCTGTAGGGCACGTGTCAGGTTCCACAGCGTCGCGATGGTCGGGCTGCTTTCGCCCCGCTCGATCTGGCTGACCATCGACCGGGAAACACCGCTGAGATTGGCCACGGCCTCCAGCGACAGGCCTTGGGCGCGCCGGGCCTCTTTCAGGCGGGCAGGAAGGCGCGTCAGTATATCGTCAGTATTTTCCGTCATGACGGATTCTGTGCGCCCTTGAGCGTCATTTGTCAATTCAGGCTGTGACGGTACGTCCCATGAGACAGGGCAATGCTGCAGGTGCATAATGGCGCGGAATCGAGAGGAGTGAGACATGACCGACATCGTAATCCTGGATGGCGCACGCACCGCCATCGGCACATTTGGCGGGGCGCTGGCCTCGACCGCCCCAATTGACCTCGCCACCGTCGCGACCGAGGCGGCGCTGGAACGCGCGGGCGTCGAGGGGGCGCAGATTGGCCATGTCGTGTTCGGCCATGTGATCAATACCGAGCCGCGCGACATGTATTTATCCCGCGTCGCTGCAATGCAGGCGGGCATTCCGAACGGCACACCGGCGATGAACGTGAACCGGTTGTGCGGGTCGGGTGCTCAGGCCATCGTGTCGTCGGTGCAGGCCCTGATGGTGGGCGACGCCGATTTCGCGCTTGCCGGCGGAGCGGAAAGCATGTCGCGCAGCCCGTTCCTCATGACACAGGCCCGCTGGGGCGCGAAAATGGGTGACGTGAAATCGCTGGACATGATGCTGGGGGCGCTGAACTGCCCGTTCGGGACAGGGCATATGGGTGTCACCGCCGAGAATGTCGCCGATGAACATCAGGTCAGCCGCGAACAGATGGATGCATTTGCGCTGACCAGCCAGACCCGCGCCGCTGCCGCAATCGAAGCCGGTTATTTCGACAGCCAGATCGCGCCGGTGCAGGTCAAGGTCAAACGCGACATGGTCGATTTCAAGGTCGACGAACATCCCAAGGCAACCACTGCCGAGGCTCTGGCCGGTCTGAAAGCCGTGTTCAAGAAGGATGGCAGGGTGACGGCGGGGAATGCTTCGGGCATCAATGACGGCGCGGCGGCACTGGTGCTGGCGACGGCGGGTGCTGCCGAAAAGGCGGGATTGAAACCCAGGGCGCGCATTCTGGGCTATGCCCTTGCGGGCGTACGTCCCGAAGTGATGGGCATCGGACCGGTGCCTGCGGTTCAGAACCTTTTGGCCAAAACCGGATTGTCAGTCAGCGATTTCGACGTGATCGAAAGCAACGAGGCATTCGCAGCGCAGGCCGTGGCCGTGAACAAGGAGCTTGGCCTGGACCCGGCCATAGTGAACCCCAACGGTGGCGCGATCGCGCTGGGCCATCCGGTCGGGGCGACCGGGGCGATCATCACCGTCAAGGCGCTTTATGAGCTGGAACGCACCGGCGGTTCCAAGGCGCTGATCACCATGTGCATCGGCGGCGGTCAGGGCATTGCCCTCGCCATCGAGCGGCTTTGATGCAAGAAACGCCGGGGGCGCCAAGCCCCCGCGCGGCGGTCAGATCAACGCGCTGATCGCCAGCACCAGACCTCCACCGACGACGGCACCGATCAGCGCGGGCCAAAGTATCGCGCCGATGCCGGGCTTGTTGTTTTCTTCCGATTGGGTTTGCGCCATGAGCGCGTTTTCGACCAGACCGGGCAGGCGCGGGCCAAAACGGGCCAGCACCAGCGCTGTTTTCCCCAGGTCGCGGACCATGGCACGGGGGCCAATGGACTGTTTGATATAGTCCTCGACCACGGGCCGGGCCACTTCCCAGATGTTGATGTGCGAATCGAGCGAGCGCGCCACACCTTCGACCACCACCATTGTGCGCTGCAGCAGAATCAGCTCGGTCCGGGTTTCCATTCCGAACCGTTCGGTGACCTCGAACAGATAACTCAGCAACCGGCCCATGGAGATATGGGTGGCGTCCATGCCGAAGATCGGCTCGCCCACAGCGCGCAGGGCGCGGGCAAACTCGTCGACATCCTGATTGGCAGGGACGTAGCCGGCTTCGAAATGCACCTCGGCCACACGTTTGTAATCGCGGCGGATAAACCCGAACAGGATCTCGGCATAGACCCGGCGGGTATATTCGTCGATATGGCCCATGATGCCGTAGTCATAAGCAATGATGTCACCATTTGCGGCGACCTTGAGGTTGCCCTGATGCATGTCGGCGTGAAAAAAGCCGTCGCGCAGCGCGTGCGACAGAAACATGCGCAGCACCCTGCGGGCCAGGTCCGCACGGTCGTGATTGGCGGCATCCAGCGCGTCATTGTCGCCCAGCGCGATGCCGTCGGCCCAGCTGAGCGTCATCACCCGTCGTGCCGATAGCGACCACAGCACCGGCGGCAGCCAAAACCCTTTGTCATCCTTGGTGTTGGCCGCGTATTCCGAAGCCGCGGCGCTTTCCAAGCGTAAATCCAACTCGCCACGAACGACACCGTCAAAATGTTCGATCACGTCCAGCGGGCGCAGACGGCGGGCACCGGGCGCGAACAGGTCGACAATCCGCGCGGCGAAATAGAAGGCGTCGACATCCTTGCGAAACGCGCGCTCGATACCGGGGCGCAGGACCTTGACGGCAACCTCTTCTCCGGTATCGGCCAGTTTCGCCTTGTGGACCTGCGCGATCGAGGCGGCGGCGATCGGTTCGCTGAATTCCAAGAACAGTTCATCCGTGGAACGGCCGAGTTCCTTGGTGACCTCTTTCATTGCCTCGGCGCGCGAAAATGGCGGCAGCTTGTCCTGCAGAACGCGCAGCTGATCGGCCAGTTCGACGCCAACCACGTCGGGCCGGGTCGAAAGCACCTGACCGAACTTGATATAGGCCGGGCCCAGCGCGGTTAGCGCGCGGGTTGCGGGCGGCATCGACGGGTCGCCCTTGTAGCCCAGCCACTGGAACGGCTTGCCAAGCGTATGGGCCAGAATGCGAATGGCGCGTGGGGCCTCGAACGCGTCGAGCACGACGTTCATGGCGCCGGTGCGCTCCAGCGTGGCGCCTGTCCGGATCAGGCGGATGATGTTGTGAGGGCCGCGCATCCGTCAGATCTTCCAGCCCGAATGCAGCGCGGCGATACCCATGCTGAGGTTGCGGTACTTGGCGTTTTCGAAACCGGCTGCACGGACCATGTTCAAAAAGGTCTCCTGATCCGGGAATTTGCGGATCGACTCCACCAGATACTGATAGCTGTCATAGTCATTGGCGATCAGCTTGCCCATGCGCGGGATGACGTTGAAACTGTATAGGTCGTAGAGCTTTTGCAGCCCGTCATTGGGCAATTGGCTGAATTCCAGCACCATCAGGCGGCCACCGGGCTTTAACACGCGATAGGCCTCGTTCAGGGCGTCTTGCGGGCGGGTGACGTTCCGGATGCCAAACGAGATCGTGTAGACATCGAATGTGTTGTTGTCGAAGGGCAACGCCATCGCGTCACCCACCACCCAGTCAAGGCTTGCCACCATCTGTTCGGCCTCGGCGCGCTTGCGACCCTCGACCAGCATCGGTTCGGTCAGGTCCAGAACGGTGGCATGTCCGTGGCCCGCACGCTTCAGAAACCGGAAGGAGATGTCGCCGGTACCCCCCGCCACATCCAGCAGGCGCTGTCCGGGGCGTGGGGCCAGCCAATCCATCATCGCGTCCTTCCAGACCCGGTGGATGCCCATCGACATGACGTCGTTCATCACGTCGTATTTCGAGGCGACCGAGTTGAACACGCCCCGCACGCGCCCGGCCTTGTCGGCCTCACGGACGGTTTCGAAGCCGAAATGGGTGGTCTTGTCTTCTGACATGTCGGGCACCTTGATTCACTTGTGCCCCAGATATAGCGTCCGCCTCAGATTCACAAACGCACAAAACATCGCGGTCATATGTTTGAAAACTTTGGGCAGAGCCTTCTTTCCATTCAGCAGGCTTTTCAGTCGAATCCGAAGCTGTTCACAGGGATATTTCTTGTTGGGCTTTTAATAACCTGGATGAAGTACCGGTTGATCCGACATGGGCTGAATCGATCTCAGAAGCAGAACTATGCTGGATGGGAAATTGCGGCCAAGCGGGGAAAACGCTCGCATCCTACGGGAATCGGCCATACAGAAATTCTGATCATGCGGCCGATAAAGGTCATTCCCATAGCATTGTTCTGTTTGGTGTTCTTTGGTGGCGGGGCCATATTCGTTGCATCCAAAGGACTGCAGGACGCCCGAGCATGGGTTTCAGTAATCGCGGGTGTGATGTTCAGCCTGATGAGCATGTGGCTCATCATGTTTTCCTTTACGCGCATTACGTATGACGGCGAAACCATCGAAAAGCGTGCGCTGTTTCGCCCCGTTGTGTCTGCTTCATTGTCAAAGCTGAGCAAGGTTCGACCGATCAGCAAGACCATTGCAGGGGGCGTGTATCTTGAATTTCGGGATGGCCAGAAAATCCGCGTGGTTTCTCGGATGTCAGGCTATGGGCAGCTTTTGGAGAAGTTGGCGCAGAAAGATCCTAAATTGGCTATGATGTTGCGAATGATCAACAAGCCGAAAAGGGCGATCCAAGATGCCTGAACTGCCCGAGGTCGAGACAGTAAGACGCGGCCTGAGTCCTGCGATGGAGGGCGTGGTGATCGAAAAGGCGGATGTGAACCGGCCGGATCTGCGCTGGCCTTTCCCCGAACGGATGGCCGAACGGCTGAGCGGGCAGCGGGTAGAACGACTGCGGCGGCGGTCGAAATACATCCTGGCCGATCTGGCAAGCGGCGAGACGCTGCTGATCCATCTGGGCATGTCGGGCCGGATGACGGTCTCGGGCGATCCGCTGGGGCAATTCGCGCATGATCATCCCGCACTGCAAAAACATGACCACGTGGTGTTCCACATGGCCAACGGCGCGCGGATCACCTTTAACGACCCACGCCGCTTTGGGGCGATGGACCTGATGCCGACTGCGACGTCGGAGGCGCACAAGCTGTTGGCCGTTCTTGGCCCGGAACCGCTTGGCAACGACTTTCACGAGCAGCACCTGGTCGACTCGTTCCGCAACAAGAACACACCGGCCAAATCCGCCCTTCTGGATCAGGGAATCGTCGCGGGGCTGGGCAATATCTATGTCTGCGAGGCATTGTTTCGCGCCGGGATATCGCCACGTCGCAAGGCCGGGCAAATTTCCAAGGATCGCGTCGCGGCGCTGGTCCCGATCATTCGGCAGGTTTTGCAGGAGGCCATCGAGGCAGGCGGATCTTCCCTGCGCGATTTCCGGCAAGCTGATGGAGAACTTGGATATTTTCAGCACAGCTTTGATGTCTATGGGCGCGAGGGACTGCCCTGCCGGACACCGGAATGCACCGGTGAAATCAAGAGAATCACCCAATCCGGCCGATCGTCCTTTTACTGCGCGCAATGCCAAAGATAGCTTGATCCCGCATTCTCGCGTGATAAGGAATCATCCCTGAACGGAACAACCGAAAGCATATGCCACATGGCCTTTGAGACGATCATCGTCGAAATCGACGAACACGTTGCTCTGATCAGACTGGATCGCCCGGACGCGCTGAACGCCTTGAACACCCAACTTCTGGGAGAGCTGTGCACCGCTCTGGAAGAGGCTGACGCCAACGACAAGGTGCGCTGCATCGTCATTACCGGCTCGGACAAGGCCTTTGCCGCGGGCGCCGACATCAAGGAAATGTCGGAGATGAGTTTTGTGGATGTCTACACCACCAACCTGTTTGCCGATGCCAATGACCGGATCACCGCGATCCGCAAGCCGATCATCGCGGCCGTTGGCGGGTATGCCCTGGGCGGCGGTTGCGAACTGGCGATGATGTGCGATTTCATCATTGCCGCGGACACCGCCAAGTTCGGTCAGCCCGAGATCAATCTGGGCGTCATCGCCGGTATGGGCGGAAGCCAGCGCCTGACCCGGTTTGTCGGCAAGTCCAAGTCGATGGACATGAACCTGACGGGCCGGTTCATGGATGCCGAAGAAGCCGAGCGCGCCGGACTTGTCAGCCGCGTTGTGCCTGCCAAAAAACTCGTCGAAGAAGCAATTGGTGCGGCACAGAAGATCGCCGAGAAATCCATGCTGACGGCGATGGCGGCGAAAGAAGCCGTGAACCGCAGCTATGAACTGCCGTTGAGCGAGGGCATGCTGTTCGAACGCCGTGTGTTCCACTCGATGTTTGCGACCGAGGACCAAAAGGAAGGCATGACCGCGTTTCTGGAAAAACGCACCGCGCAGTTCCGGGATAAATAACAGACCCGTCATCGGGGATTCGGGCGGGCCACGGCCCGCCTTTTTCATGTTTGGTCGGTTTTCCCAAGAATCGACTTGGCAAACCGGGGAAACTTGGATAGTCAGCGCCGCTATACATGCGCGTGCGGCCCGCTTTGGCCAGAATCACACCCGTGATCCCTGACCCGGTGCGGCATTTGCCGTGCGCGACCCGAGACAAACCGAACCGAAAGGTCAGAGACATATGGCAAATTCGCCCCAGGCAAAGAAGCGCGCTCGTCAGAACGAAAAGCGTTTCGCAATCAACAAAGCACGTCGTTCGCGCATCCGCACCTTCCTGCGCAAGGTCGAAGAAGCAATTGCGTCAGGTGACAAGGATGCCGCAACCACCGCTTTGCGCGCGGCTCAGCCCGAGCTGATGCGCGGCGTCTCCAAAGGCGTTTTCCACAAGAACACCGCGTCGCGTAAAATGTCGCGCCTGTCGGCCCGCGTCAAAGCGCTGGGCTAACGCTGCGTCAACTTTTGACGATTCTCAGTTTGAGGGCGCCGCGATTCTGCGGCGCCTTTTTTCGTGCTGTTGCCGGAAAGCCGCGCCCTCAGGAAACCCAGAGATTCTTTCCGACAAAAATCCGAGTCAATACCAGAGTTTCGTTGCCGCCGCGCGCCTCGGCTTGCTACCACTGTTCCAGCGATTCACTCGCTTGGGGGGACAGGCTGTTTTCGGGCGAACCTGACGGGCATCAGGTTAGGACGGAAGCGAATGTCGGATACTGGCGCAAAGCCGGGTCCGGTCTGCTTGGAGTTTCGGGAAACCGAAATTCAAGCCCTGTCTAAGACTGTGATAGTAGCTGTTGGCCTGAGTTCCGGGCACAACTCGTGTTTTTGATGTTGTAGTCGGAGTATTCGGCCTGCGCTATTGCGTACCCGGAGGGTATCTTCGCCGATCCTGTTCGGCGAAACGGTACTGTTGTGCTTGTGAATCCACCCCATAACGCTGGGGACAAGATGATGAATAAGGCGAAAAGCCAACAATTGGGATGCGTGAGGCGCTGGATGACACAAGAGAAATGGGGACAGCTTCGCAACAAGTTGCTGAAGGCGGTTGGAAAGAACAACTATACCACGTGGATCGAACCGCTGGAATTTCAGGAGCTGCAGGATGGGGTTGCGGTTTTTTCTGTTCCGACGAATTTCATGGGCAATTACGTCAGCCAGAACTTTGCCGACCTCATTCTTTATGAACTGAATACAGCCGGCGCCGCAGTGAAGCGTCTGGCGTTTCGCGTTGCGGCCAATTTCCCGGCTCGCCCTGCAAGTCCTGAAGAAGAGCCTGCTGTCGCGAAGGAAGAGATGCAAACGGCATTCAATGGCATCGCAAATCCAGTCGCGGATTCGCTGCAGGCCGCACCGCTGGATACCCGCTTTACCTTTGACACATTCGTGGTGGGTAAACCGAACGAACTGGCCCATGCTGCCGCGCGCCGCGTGTCCGAAGGCGGGCCGGTCACCTTCAACCCGCTGGTCCTTTATGGCGGTGTGGGCCTTGGTAAGACGCACCTGATGCACGCCATCGCCTGGGAACTGAAAGCCAAGCGGCCCGATCTGAACGTTCTTTACCTGTCCGCCGAACAGTTCATGTACCGGTTTGTGCAGGCCCTGCGCGAACGCCGGATGATGGATTTCAAACATCTCTTCCGTTCCGTCGACGTGCTTATGGTGGATGACGTGCAATTCATCGCCGGCAAGGATTCGACCCAGGAAGAGTTCTTTCACACCTTCAACGCGCTGGTGGATCAGAACAAACAGATCATCATCTCGGCCGACCGCGCGCCGGGGGAAATCAAGGATCTGGAAGACCGGGTCAAATCGCGCCTGCAATGCGGCCTTGTCGTGGATCTGCACCCGACGGATTATGAGTTGCGCCTGGGCATCCTGCAAAACAAGGTGCAGATGCATCGCGCAACATATCCCGACCTGAAAATTGCCGATGGTGTTCTGGAGTTCCTGGCGCATCGCATTTCGACCAATGTCCGCGTGCTTGAAGGCGCGCTGACCCGCCTGTTTGCCTTTGCCTCGCTGGTCGGGCGCGAGATCGACATGGAGCTGACTCAGGATTGCCTGGCCGATGTGCTGCGGGCTTCGGAACGCAAGATCACGGTCGAGGAAATCCAGCGCAAGGTGTCTGACTATTACAACATCCGCCTCAGCGACATCATCGGACCCAAGCGCCTGCGGTCTTATGCGCGCCCGCGCCAGGTTGCGATGTACCTGTGCAAGCAGCTGACCAGCCGATCCCTGCCCGAGATTGGCCGCCGCTTTGGCGGGCGTGACCACACCACGGTGATGCATGGTGTCAAACGCATAGAGGAGCTGAAAGTGACCGACGGCCAGATCGCGGAAGACGTGGAAATGCTGCGCCGGGCGCTGGAAGCCTGAGCACCGCTCACCTGTGGTTCAGTTTGCGCCCCGGAGTTCTGCTCCGGGGCGTTTTTTGTGCGGATAGACTCATGGTTGCAACAGATGTGTGCCCTGCAAGTCACCTGCCCCTTGACGGTTTGTGCATTCCAGCCGAGAAATCCGTAAAAAAACCTTGTGCCGCAGGGGTAAACCGCTAGTTTGCCTATCCCGGCTTATGTCAGAGGAATTGAGGGTATGAAGATCAGCATCGAACGCGGCACATTGCTCAAGGCCGTGTCGCAGGCCCAGTCCGTTGTGGAACGTCGCAACACCATCCCGATTCTGGCGAACGTTCTGATCGAAGCCGACGGCGATCAGGTGCAGTTCCGCGCCACCGACCTGGATATAGAAGTTGTCGACAAGGCGCCTGCCCAGGTGGAACGTGCCGGGGCGACCACCGTTGCAGCCACCACCCTGCACGAAATCGTGCGGAAATTGCCTGATGGGGCGCTGGTCACGCTGACTGCCGACAGCGCCGCAGGCCGCCTGACAGTCGAGGCGGGGCGATCGAACTTTTCGCTGGCGACCCTGCCCAAGGAAGATTTCCCGGTGATGGCGTCATCGGAATACCAGTCGAATTTCTCGGCCCCCGCCGCGTTGCTGCGCCGCCTGTTCGACAAATCGAAATTCGCCATATCGACCGAGGAAACGCGGTATTATCTGAACGGCGTCTACATGCATGTGGCTGACGGTTCCGAGGGCGGCAAAGTGTTGCGCTGTGTGGCAACGGACGGGCACCGGTTGGCGCGGATCGATGCCGACCTGCCGGAAAACGCCGCCGACATGCCCGGCGTGATCGTGCCGCGCAAGACCGTGGGTGAATTGCGCAAGCTTCTGGAAGACGATGACATGGACATCGCGGTTTCGGTCAGCGAGACCAAGGTGCGTTTTGCGACGCCGGACATCACCCTGACATCGAAGGTGATCGATGGAACCTTCCCCGACTACACCCGCGTTATTCCGCAGGCCAACAACCGCAAGATGGAAGTGGATGCCGCTGAATTCGCGCAGGCTGTGGATCGGGTCGCAACCGTGTCGTCGGAGCGTTCGCGTGCCGTCAAGCTGCAGCTGGACGGTGACAAGCTGATCCTGTCGGTCAATGCCCCTGACAGCGGCGCGGCAGAGGAAGAACTGGCCGTCGCCTATGGAGACGAACGGCTGGAGATCGGGTTCAACGCAAAATACCTGCTGGAGATTGCCAGCCAGGTGGACCGCGAAAACGCCGTGTTCCTGTTCAACTCGGCCGGAGATCCGACGCTGATGCGTGAAGGCAACGACCATAGCGCAGTCTATGTCGTCATGCCGATGCGCGTCTGATCGCGCTGAAGCGCGATGCCTCCGGCGGGAGTTTTTTTGAAAAGATGAAGGGAGGGGTCATGGGATTGGCCCTGACCGAACTTACGGTCTCGCATTTTCGCTCGCACAAGCTGGCGCGGTTGACACTTGACGGACGCCCGGTGGCGATTCACGGGGCGAACGGGGCCGGCAAGACCAACATTCTGGAGGCGGTATCGCTGTTTTCGCCGGGTCGCGGGCTGCGGCGAGCGAGTGCCGCCGAGATGGTGCGGCGACCAGAGGCCCCGGGATGGAAACTGTCCGGTCTGTTGCAACGGCAGGGGCGGCAATACGAAATCGAAACATGGTCCGAGGGCGGAGCGGCGCGGCAGGTTCGGATTGATGGAAAGTCCGCCAGCCAGATCGAACTGGGCAGGCTGGCGCGCGTTGTGTGGCTGATCCCGTCGATGGACCGTCTTTGGATCGAAGCGGCCGATGGGCGGCGAAGGTTTCTGGACCGGCTGACGCTGAGTTTTGACCCCGATCACGCCGAGTCTGTATTGGCTTATGAAAAGTCCATGCGTGAACGGAACCGACTGTTGAAGGAAAACGTGCGGGACCCGCATTGGTACCGTGCGCTGGAAGACCAGATGGCCGAAGCCGGGCACCGCATCCATCAGGCGCGGATTGCGGCGCTGGATCACATCCGCACCGCACAGACACAGGCCGAAACAACGTTTCCCTCGGCCGAACTGGAGCTGGTGCAAACCGAAGGAGCAATGCCGGATACGGTTGCGGATCTGCGGGACGCTCTTACAGAAAGCCGGTTTCGCGATCTGGCCGCCGGGCGCACGCTGGTCGGGCCGCATCGCACCGATCTTTATGGCGTATTTGCTGCCAAGGGGGTTCCGGCCAAGGATTGTTCGACCGGAGAGCAGAAGGCCCTGCTGGTGTCGCTGATCCTGTCCAACGCACGCGCTTTGTCGGACCTGGTCGGCGCACCCCCGATCGTGTTGCTGGACGAGGTTTCCGCCCATCTGGACGCAGAGCGTCGCGCGGCGCTTTATGACGAGATTTGCGCCCTTGGGGCACAGGCCTGGATGACCGGGACCGAACCGGAACTGTTCGCGGAACTGGGCGCGCGGGCGCAGATGATCGAGGTTCACGATCATGAAGGCGTGTCGGAGGTTTTGCAGACATGACACTCTCAACGGTGGATCTGCTGCTTTATGCCAGTGCGGTTTTCGTTCTGTTCCTGACGCCGGGGCCGGTCTGGCTGGCATTGACCGCGCGCACGCTGACAGGCGGGTTTCAGGCCGCGTGGCCTCTGACGCTGGGCGTTGTGGTGGGCGACATGCTGTGGCCGGTGCTGGCCATCGCCGGAGTCAGTTGGATCACGGCGGCGTCGGTGCAACTGGCGGTCGTGTTGAAAGGCGTCGCGGTGCTGGTGTTTGTCTGGCTGGGCATCGCGACGATCCGCAAGGCCGGCCAGACCTTGCACGCCGACAGCCGGATGACCCGCCCCGGCAAGTGGGCGGGGTTTCTGGCGGGGCTGGTCGTGATCCTTGGCAATCCCAAGGCCGTGCTGTTTTACATGGGCATTCTACCCGGCTTTTTTGACCTCTCCGCCGTCACGCTTCCCGATATTGCCGCCATTGTTCTGGTGTCTCAGTTGGTGCCGTTATTCGGCAATCTGATGCTGGCGGCGTTCATTGACCGGGTGCGGCGTCTTCTTGCCTCTCCGACCGCGTTGAGGCGAATGAATCTGACCGCTGGCGCGATGCTTGTTGCGGTCGGTCTGGTCATTCCGTTTACCTGAAAATGCAGCCTGAAACGCGCGCCGAATTTCTGTGTGCAAAAAACGGTTGCGATGCACAAAATCTGGTGGGAGCGCGTGACAATCCCCACCAGAAAACGTATAAGTTACCAAAATAATATAGGTACAGACGGCATGTCCCAAGACGCACAGGCGCAGCAGGAATACGGCGCGGATTCCATTAAGGTTCTCAAAGGGTTGGAGGCCGTCCGCAAACGGCCGGGCATGTATATCGGCGACACCGATGACGGTTCGGGCCTGCATCACATGGTCTATGAGGTGGTGGACAACGGAATTGACGAAGCGCTGGCCGGACACGCCGACCATGTCACCGTGAAAATCCACGCCGATTCCAGCGTATCCGTGGCCGATAACGGGCGCGGCATTCCGGTGGACATTCACGCCGAAGAAGGCGTTTCCGCAGCCGAGGTCATCATGACCCAACTGCATGCTGGCGGCAAATTCGACTCGAATTCCTACAAGGTTTCAGGCGGTCTGCATGGTGTGGGTGTTTCTGTGGTGAACGCACTATCCGATTGGCTGGAACTGCGCATCTGGCGCAAGGGCAAGGAGCATTTCGCGAAATTCGAGGGCGGTGAGACGACCGAGCACCTGAAAGTCGTTGGCGACTGCGGCGACCGGACCGGAACCGAGGTGCGGTTCCTGGCTTCGACCTCGACGTTTTCGAACCTGGAATACTCGTTCGAGACGCTGGAAAAGCGTCTGCGCGAACTGGCCTTCCTGAACTCGGGCGTGCGCATCATCCTGATCGACGAGCGCCCGGCCGAGCGGATCGAGACCGAGCTGTTCTATGAGGGCGGCGTGCGCGAATTCGTCAAATACCTGGACCGGTCCAAATCCCCGGTCATGCCCGCCCCGATCTATTTCAAGGGCGAGCGCGATGATATCGGCGTCGA
This sequence comes from Ruegeria sp. CI1, assembly GCF_056536925.1. Taxonomy (NCBI): domain Bacteria; kingdom Pseudomonadati; phylum Pseudomonadota; class Alphaproteobacteria; order Rhodobacterales; family Roseobacteraceae; genus Ruegeria; species Ruegeria sp. CI1. Next base: position 187,563 of record NZ_JBQFQP010000004.1, read on the forward strand.
GATCGCGATGTGGTGGAACGACAGCTATCACGAGACGGTGCTGCCCTTTACCAACAACATCCCGCAGCGTGACGGCGGCACCCATGTGGCGGGATTTCGCGGCGCTCTGACCCGGACCATCAACAACTATGCCCAGTCGAGCGGCATCGCGAAGCGGGAAAAGATCAACTTCACCGGCGATGACGCGCGCGAGGGGCTGACCTGTGTTCTGTCGGTCAAAGTGCCTGATCCGAAATTTTCGTCCCAGACCAAGGACAAGCTGGTCTCCTCCGAGGTGCGCCCGGCGGTCGAGAACCTGGTGAACGAGAAACTGGCCGAGTGGTTCGAAGAGAACCCGAACGAAGCCAAGCAGATCGTCGGCAAGATCATCGAGGCGGCACTGGCCCGCGAAGCCGCGCGTAAGGCGCGGGAACTGACCCGGCGCAAAACGGCGATGGATGTCAACTATCTGGCAGGGAAGCTCAAAGATTGTTCGGAAAAAGACCCGGCGAAAACCGAAGTGTTCCTGGTCGAGGGGGACTCGGCCGGTGGCTCGGCACAAACGGGCCGCGACCGGCGTACGCAGGCGGTGCTGCCCCTGCGCGGCAAGATCCTGAACGTGGAACGCGCGCGGTTTGATCGGATGCTCGGCAGTCAGGAAATCGGCAACCTCGTGATGGCGCTGGGCACCGGCATCGGACGGGACGAGTTCAACATCGGCAAGCTGCGCTACCACAAGATCGTCATCATGACCGACGCGGACGTGGACGGTGCGCATATCCGCACGCTGCTTTTGACCTTCTTCTATCGCCAGATGCCGGAACTGATCGAGGGTGGTTATCTTTATATCGCGCAGCCGCCGCTTTATAAAGTATCGCGCGGCAAGTCCGAGGTTTACCTCAAGGATCAGGCAGCGCTGGATGACTATCTTATCCATCAGGGTGTCGAGGGCGCGGTGCTGAAACTGGGCACCGGCGAAGAAATCATCGGTCAAGACCTGACCCGTGTTGTGGACGAGGCGCGCCAGTTGAAACGCGTTCTGGATGCGTTCCCGACGCATTATCCGCGCCATATTCTGGAACAGGCTGCCGTTGCCGGCGCTTTTGTGCCCGGCGCGGTGGATGCGGACCTGCAGGGCGTGGCCGACAAGGTTGCCGCTCGTCTGGATCTGATCGCACTGGAATACGAGCGCGGCTGGCAGGGCCGGATAACTCAGGATCACGGCATCCGTCTGGCCCGCATTCTGCGCGGCGTCGAAGAGGTGCGTACGCTTGATGGTCCGATGCTGCGCTCGGGCGAGGCGCGCAAGACAGGCAGCTTCACTCAAAGCCTTCAAGAGATCTATAACACTCCCGCCACCTTGATCCGCCGCGACCGCTCGCAGGCGATTCACGGGCCGCTGTCGCTGCTCAAGGCGATTTTGGATGAGGGCGAAAAGGGCCTGTCGCTGCAGCGTTACAAAGGTCTGGGCGAAATGAACCCGGATCAACTGTGGGAGACCACGCTCGACCCCGACGCGCGCACATTGCTGCAGGTCCGGGTTAACGACATGGTCGAAGCTGATGATCTGTTCACCAAACTGATGGGCGATGTAGTCGAACCCCGCCGCGAATTCATTCAGCAAAACGCACTTAGCGTGGAGAATTTGGATTTCTGAGCTTATTGTAGGTTTGCGCATAACACGTCGCGCACCCCATAAGTTTGCGCAGTTTGCCCATAGTTTTGCGCTGTGGGTTTTTGATATCATGCGCGACATCGATGGTCGGCTTCTACCAGATGAGAGCGAACAGTTCCTCGCGCGATATGTTCATTCCCAGTATCCGGCGATATCGGGCTCTTGTTCTCGACACACTTTTCAAGCTCGCGGGTCACGAAATGCCCTGGCCACGACAGGGCACCGTGTCCAGGTGGAGTATTTCGAGGAATGCGGAGATTCTCTGAATGAAAAGCGACATGGGGCATGTCTTGGTGAGTTTTGGCGGGGTCGTATTTTCCCTGCCAATCAACAGGTTTGCTAGAATTGATTGTTAGCAGGATTGGCTCCGACGGCAGGGGTCGCGCCTATGAACAATTGATCGACGGTCAATTGTTGGTCCCAATTATGAAACACAAGAAAACAAAATCCCTTGCAGCACATTCTTCCGTGAAATTCGATCACACGGCCTGCCAAGCCAACAGCCCAGAGGCGGAACTCTTTGTTTTACTATAAAAAGTGGTGAGCCGTGCAGGATTCGAACCTGCGACCCACTGATTAAAAGTCTTACGGGCAGTGTTTCTGTCTACTCCTTGCAAGTACCATAAGATATTATTTTTATGCCAATTAGTAGAATTTCTGCACACTCCATTTCGACAAATTTCTTTAATTTTCTCTCCGTTTTGCTTACCTATTGCTTACCGGAAATCACCCAAGCAAACTGCGCCATGCCAAAACACCACCTCACGAAATCTAGGATCGATCGCATCGCGGCGACGGAGAAAGAGGTCGTCTACTGGGACGAAGCCCTGCCCGGTTTTGGTCTGCGTGTGAAACCCAGTGGCGTGAAAAGTTTCGTGATCCAGTACCGCAACCGGCAGACAGGGCGGTCCAAGCGCAAAACGCTCGGCCGCTACGGGCCGACGCTTTCACTCAATGAAGCGCGGGAAATGGCGCGCGGCCTGCTCGCAGATGTCCTGCGCGGTGCCGACCCGGTTGCAGAGGCCAGATCGATACGGCAGTCGGCCAAGATGTCGGATCTTGCCGCGCAATACCTTTCGGAACACGCCATCGCAAAGAAACGACCCGGAAGCGTCAGGAACGACCGCTCTCTGCTGGACCGATACATCCTCCCGCAACTCGGCCGTCTCCGCGTTGTGGAAGTCTCGCACAAGGACATCCAGAAACTGCACAATGGAATGAAACCCACGCCTTACCAGGCCAATCGAACACTCGCCCTGCTATCGAAGATGTTCGAATTGTCGATCCGTTGGGGGCTCCGCCCGGACAATCCGGTGCGAGGCGTGGAAAAGTTCAACGAGGAGAAACGCCAACGGTGGCTTTCCGACCAGGAACTGCAACGTCTGCTTAAGGCTCTGTCAGATCACCCCAACCAAGTCGCGGCCAATGCCATCCGGCTTCAATTGCTGACGGGCGCACGGATAGGTGAGGTCTTGTCCGCGACCTGGCTGGACTTTGACCTTGATCGCGGCGTGTGGACCAAGCCCTCTCATCACACCAAGCAGAAGCGAACCGAACATCTTCCCCTCTCAAATGCGGCCTGTGTCTTGCTGCTCAAAATGAAGGGATCCGCTTCGGGCAGCAGCCCGTTTCTGTTTCCGGGACGCAATCCGGAACAACCCTACAAGGACCTCAAGGCGTTCTGGAAATCTGTGACCAAGTCGGCCGGGCTGACCGACTACCGGATTCACGACAACCGCCATACGCACGCGTCGCACCTTGTATCAAGCGGGCTCAGCCTTCCGATTGTCGGCCGACTTCTTGGCCACACCAATCCCGCAACCACTCAACGCTATGCCCACCTCGCGGATGATCCGCTGCGCGAAGCCGCCGAAATAATGGGACGGAAGCTCAAGTTGGATGGTTGAGGTCCAAGATCAAAAAGAAAAATCTGGATGCGTGGCATCGTGCTCAACGCCTGAGATGTGAGCTGTTTGAACAGTGGGTGTTTCTCCTCACCGCTTTGTAGGCTCTCCTTTCGGGTCCGGGTGGGAGGGGGTGGGTCGATCTCTGTGGCCTTGAGGCAGGGATCGGCGGGGACAGGCAATTTCTTCTGTGGGCAAAATGAAAGAAAAACTGGCGGCCTTGGGGCGAGGCACTAGTGAGGAACAACGGTCCACGGCAACTTCCACCAACACCGGACAATGTCTGAAACCAGGTAAGCAGCCAAACCTGCGGACTTTGTGCCCGGTGCTGATGCCGCCCAATTCACCGACGCGCGACGGCCAAGTTGCAGAGCCAGTCGCGGCAACGCAGCACAGTTTCCCCAAGGCGGTCATTGAACTCGGCCAGATTGCCCCGAATCTGAACCGGACGTTCGCCGCACAGGTGCCAAGCGTCTCACATGCGGACAAAGCAGACATATGCTTACGGCGAAACCACAGCGTTGTGCCGCGTCCTTTATGTATTCGAGCTAGCTGGCACCGATAGTATCGAGGAAGAGAGAAAAGAGTTCTCCCTGCGAGTTGATCCTTAGCTTTGCGTAGACGTTCCGGCGGTGAATGCGGACGGTTCCAGGCGAGATCGAGAGCAGTCTGCCGATCGCCTCCGAAGAATGGCCACGCAGCGTCAGCTCAACGATCTGGCTTTCTCGGTCAGTCAGAGCGCCATCGCCGATCGTGTTGAAGGCGTCGGCGACTTTCCGGTTCAGGATGTCCGAGGTCTTGCTTTGGCCCGATCTGTCAACGCTCGACCAATGATGGCGGCACAATCCTTGGACGATGGGTTGGATCTCGGACAAGGCGCGCATCTCGGCCTTGCTGAATTGTTTCTCTGTCCGCATGAGCGATACAACGATCTGGAGCTCAGAATCCACGTCGATCAGAAAACCGACCTCTTCCGCCAATCCGGTCTGAGCATAGTAGCTTCGATAGTACTCGCCCTGATAAAAGCGATCGGGCGCTATGTCCTTCAATCGCCAGATACCCTGCGGAGTGTCGCCGATGCTCGCCAGAAAGAACGGATCAATGAGGTAAGGGCCCTCAAGGTAGTCGTCGACGTGGAGCTTTCGCCGCGCAGGGGTGAAATCGTCAAAGAGCGCCAGCGGCCGCTCTTTCCCCATGTATCCGAAGATCACTGTGAATTCGTAGGGCACCACGCTGCGCAGACCATCGGCGAGTGTCTCGGCGAAGGATGAAGTTCCAACGGCATCGAGGCACAGCGCGGCTTGGCAGTTCCAGTCTGTCGGCATGTCGTCCCTCAAATATCAAAAAAGGCATATAACGAATTGCATATTTACACAAACGCATATTCCACGACTAATTGTGGAATACGCGTTATAGTCGCGATCCCTCGTTTTTTCTGCTCAGGCAAGCCATTGCTGCATCACGAACAGCCCACTGAAAGGATAGAGACGCCCATCGCAGAGTTGCGCGGCGTCACCAAGAGGTTCGGGTCGCTTGTCGCGGTGGATAACATCGATCTCAGCATTGGGTCGGGCGAATTCCTGTCCTTTCTTGGCCCTTCAGGCTGCGGCAAAACAACCGCACTCCGAATGCTGGCGGGCTTTGAAACCCCGAGCGAAGGGCAGGTGTTGATCGGAAACGAGGATGTCTCCGACCTCGAACCGTACCGACGACCCGTGAACATGGTCTTTCAGAGCTATGCGCTTTTTCCGCATATGACCGTCGCTCAGAACATCGCTTACGGGCTGGATCAGCGGCGGCCGAGACTGCCGAAATCCGAAATCGCCGACAGAGTGCAACGCGTGCTCGACACCGTACGCCTGGGCGAATTCGGAAAGCGTCGCATTTGGGAGATGTCTGGCGGGCAGCAGCAGCGTGTCGCCCTTGCGCGGGCGATCGTCAACGAACCCAAGCTGCTTTTGCTAGACGAACCGCTTGCCGCGCTCGACCGAAAGCTGCGCAAGGAAATGCAGATCGAGTTGCAGGATATCCAGCGTCAGTTGGGGATCACCTTCATCCTTGTCACGCATGATCAGGAAGAGGCGCTGTCGTTGTCTGACCGGATTTGCGTAATGCGCGCAGGTGAGATCGTTCAGGAGGGAAGCCCGCAGGAGCTCTACGATCGCCCGACCACGCGCTATGTCGCAGACTTCGTGGGAACATCGAATTTCTTTGACGGAAAGGTCAAGATCGCCTCCAGCGGTGAAAGCGCGATCACGCTCGCCAACGGACAGACCTATTCCTGCGCCCTTGTCGGGGATATTTCCACTGGCCAAGCAGGCTGTCTCAGCGTGCGTCCAGAACAGATCAGACTGAGCCGAACCGAAGTACCGAATGGACTCCCGACGACGGTGCAGAACCGCATCTTCCTAGGCGAGCACACCGAGTACGTCGTCCGTCACGAACACCTTGGAAATATCACCGCACTTGCGCCTCGTCAGGCGGACGTGGGTTTATCGACACTCGGGAAAGGCGACACCGTCTGGGTCCACTGGACCCCTGAGGCCGCCCTAATCCTGAGGCCGGACTGAAGGTCAAAGAGCAGCAACCATCCAACTGGGAGACACGACATGAAAGACAAATCATACATCTCAAAACGGAAATTCATGGAAGAGTTGCGTCGCTACGAAAATGGCTCGGTCACGCGGCGACATTTCCTTGGCGTCACAGGGCTTGGCACCGCGTCGGCCGTGATGGCCGGCGCACTTCCCGGCCTCAGCCCGTCACGCGCGCTGGCCGGCAGCCATATCGGCGACCGTGTCGTTCTGGCGACTTGGCCGAACTATCACGATCCTGAGAACTTCGAGATCTTCACTGATCAGACAGGCGCTTTCACACAGGTGAACGTCTTTGGTTCGAACGAGGAAATGCTGGCAAAGCTTCAGGCCGGGGGCAGCGGCTGGGACGTCTACGTTCCAACGAACTACACGATCACGACCTATGTTGAGGAGGGCTTGATCGAGCCGCTCGATCTGTCGAAACTTCCGAACTATGACCCGGATGCATTCGATCCCCGCTTTGCCGATGCCGGGATCGTTGACGGGGTCGTCTATGCGGTGCCGAAGAACTGGGGTACCACCGGTATCGCCAGCAACACGTCGCACAACGGCGGTGCCGCCATCGACAGCTGGAAAGACTTCTTCGATCGCACGATGGATGACTTCTCCGGCCGCACAATGGTGCACGACTATCAGTTGACCACCATCGGCGCTGCGCTGAATTATCACGGATATTCATTCAACTCAGTCGACGCGGCGGAACTGGCAGATGCCGAAAGACTGCTGATCGACGTCAAACCGCACCTCTTCGCGATCACGTCGGATTACCAGCCCGCAATGCGGTCGGGTGACGCCTGGCTTACCATCTGCTGGACCGGTGACGGCAAGCAACTTAATACCGACATCCCCGAGATTGCCTTTGCGCTGGGCAAGGAGGGTGGTGAACTCTGGAGCGACTACTACGCCATCCCCAAAGGCGCACCGCACATGGAAGCGGCCTATGCGCTGATCAACTTCATGCTCGATCCTGAGGTCAATGCGCGAGAAGTCCTTGCCCATGGTTATCCGGTCGCGGACAGCCGCACGAACGCCTTGTTGCCGGAAGAGATCTTGAACGACCCGATCCTTTATCCGGCGGCAGAGCGCCTTAATGCGCTCGAATTCGGGGCTGCGGCAACCCTGACCGACCCGAACCGCGCCGAGTTGCTCGCGCGCTTCAAGTCGGCCTAATCGGACGAAAGGGATGACGGAGCGCGAAAGGAACTGGCTTCTGGTCGCACCTGCGGGTGCCTGGCTGCTGGTGATGCTCGTGCTTCCGCTCTCCGTTGTGCTGATCTTCAGTTTTGGAGAGCGGGCACCTGCCGGCGGCTGGGTGCCCGCTTTCACCTTCGAGCAATATGCGAACCTGCCAGCGCGCTTCACCGCTTTCAAGAACACTCTCACACTCGCTCCGTTGGGAACTCTGGCGGCGCTGATCATCGCATATCCACTGGCCTATCAGCTTGCCGTACGAACAGACCCCAGATGGAAGACGATCCTGCTCGTTCTGGTGATCGTACCGTTCTGGACCTCGATCCTGATCCGCAGCTATGCGTGGATTTTCATTTTGGGCGGACAGGGATTGCCCGCACTTCTCGAAACCTTCGGCATCGAGGGGGTACGGTTGATCTACACGCCCTTCGCGGTCACCGTCGGCATCGTCTACGGCTACTTGCCGCTTATGGTTTTTCCGATCTACGTGGCGCTGGATCGTCTCGACAAACGGCTTTTGGAAGCCTCGTCCGATCTCGGGGCGAGGCCGTTCACGACCTTTCTCAGGGTCACGCTGCCGATGTCCATCTCGGGCATCGCAACCGGGTGTATGTTGGTCTTCATCCTGCTGATGGGCGAATTCCTGATCCCGGCCCTTCTTGGCGGCGGCAAGGTCTTTTTCGTCGGCAATGCGCTGGTCGATCTCTTCCTGCAATCCAGAAACTGGGCCTTTGGCTCGGCAGTGGCGGTCATGCTCATTCTCGTCATGCTGGTGACGGTCACGGTCTACATGCGTCTTATCGCGCGCCTGAGCGCCACGCGTGAAGACGTGTCGATCATGTGAGGGCCTGATCGATGCGCATCTACTCCCTTTTCGTCTATGTGTTCCTCTACACACCGATCGCTATCATTGCGCTCTTCAGTTTCAGTGCGGGCCGCAGTGCAAGTCAGTTCGAAGGGTTTTCTCTCAAGTGGTACGGGCGGGCCCTCGACAACCCCTTCGTGATGGACGCGCTCGGCAACAGCCTCTTTGTGGCCTTCGTGTCAGCAACACTGGCCAGCATTCTTGGCACGCTGGCGGCGGTTGGCCTGCAAGGGATCAGAGGACCGGCGCGCGCATTCTTCGATGCGATTATCTACATCGCCGTAATGATCCCAGGCATCGTAATCGGGATCGCGACTCTCATCGCGCTGGTGACCGTTTTCGACGTGGTCAACCCGTGGCTGGCCAGTATATGGCCCGAAGGCCGCGAGCCGCCGGCCCTGTCGATGGGCATGCCGTCCCTCATCGCCGCGCATACAATGTTCACACTTGCGCTGGTCGTCCTGATAGTACGTGCCCGTCTGCAGGGACTTGAGGGAGCCTTGTCCGAGGCTTCTGCAGACCTTTATGCACCGCCCTTGCGCACGTTTCGGCTTATAACGCTTCCGCTGATCGCACCGGCGATTCTGGCCGGGTTTCTGCTGAGTTTCACCTTCAGCTTCGACGATTTCATCATCGCCTTTTTCGTTGCCGGCTCCGAGACGACGCTGCCCATCTATATTTTCTCTTCGATCCGGCGCGGGGTGACACCTGAGGTCAACGCCATCGGGACGATGGTGATGCTTGCATCGCTCGTCCTTCTGGTGATCGCACAACTGATTCTACGGCGCGGCGACAAGCGCTGAGAGCAAAAAACCTGGGAGGTTTCAATGCTGCTGGAAAATCGCGTTGCTTTCGTAACGGCTGCTGGCTCGGGGATCGGCGCTGCCGGAGCCGAGGCCCTTGCACGCGAAGGAGCAATGGTCGTGGTCACGGACAAAGACGGAGCGGCTGCCACAGAGGTCGCGAAACGCATCGTGAACGAGGGTCACAAGGCGAGGGCGCTTGAGGTCGACGTCACGGATGATGCTGAACTGGTCGCGACGATCGCCGACGTGGCGCGGGACGAAGGGAGGCTGGATATCCTTCATTCACACGCAGGCGTTCAGATCGAAGGCAAGCTGGAACAGGTCGCGGTCGCGGACATGGACCTGTCTTGGAGGCTCAACGTGCGGTCCCACTTTGTTGCCGCGCAGGCGGCGCTTGCTCCGATGCGTCGTCAGGGAAGGGGAAGCATCATCATCACATCTTCGAATTCCGGCGTTCAGTACGATCGCGAGATGATTGCCTATGCCACGACAAAGCACGCGGTTCTCGCGATGACGCGCCAGATGGCTGCCGATTACGCAAAGGAAAACATACGGTTCAATGCGCTCTGTCCCGGGTTTATCGACACGCCCTTCAACCTCGGTTTCGAAGTTCAGATGGGCGGACGCGACAAGCTGGAGGAATACATCCGCGATGCTATCCCAATGGGCCGCTTCGGTACTGTCGACGAAATCGCGGATGCCATCGTATTTCTGGCGTCGGACAAATCGTCATTCATGACCGGTCACGCCTTTGTGGTCGATGGTGGCGAATGCATCTGAGTACGCAGCAAGGGAGACGAACATGACCGGAAGACTGGCTGGAAAGACGGCGGTGATATCGGGTGGAGCCGCAGGCATGGGGCGCGTCACATCTCTTCTGTTCGCCAATGAGGGCGCGCGCGTTGCCATCATCGACATTCAGGAAGAGGCGGGCCGCGAAACCGTTAAGATGATCCACGACGCCGGCGGAGAGGCCTGGTTCTTTCAGGCCGATGTCGCCAGGTCCGTAGATGTCGACCGCGCCTTTGACGCAATCAAGACGGAGGTTGGCCCCTACGATGTGCTCTTCAATCACGCTGGCACAATCATCGTCAAACCGCTCCACGACTCCACCGAGGAGGACTATGACCGGCTCATGGACATAAACGTGCGGTCTGCCTTTCTAGTGTGTCGGCGCGCCTTGCCGGAGATGGTCGCGAATGGTGGTGGGTCCGTCGTCATAACCGCCTCGATCGCTTCTGAGTTGGGATATGCACTCGAGTCGCTCTACTGCATGACGAAAGGGGCTGTCCTGCAGCTCTCACGCGCCATCGCGGTCGAATATCGCGAGCAGGGCATCCGGTGCAACGCCGTCTGTCCGGGTTTCGTGAAAACCGCACATGGTCTGCGAGAGATCGCCGAACTGGATGCGCAGGGCCAGCACTGGGAAGACGGCGATCTTGCAGCGACCCAAGGGCGCATTTGCGAACCCGAGGAGGTTGCCCACGCCGTCCTGTTTCTTGCGTCGGACGAAGCAAGTTTCGTGAACGGCTCCGCGCTTTACGTTGACAATGGTTGGTACACGCGCGGCTAGAGACCTGTACTTTTGGGTCCAGTGAGGCAAAAACCCCAATCCGACAACACCCAAGAACTGCGGTCTTGATCATGTCTTGCTCCAGCAATTTGCGTTTGCGATATGGCTGCTTTGGGCTCTCAACCGTCGTTGACGGGGCCTTGGCTGTCCGTCCGGTCTCGGAAAGCGAACGGCACCTTATGCCGTTCGCCGTTCATTTACATGTCGATCTTCTCGGCGATTGCCAACGCATCTTCGAGCTCGACCCCAAGGTATCGCACTGTACTGTCGACCTTGGTGTGTCCGAGCAGGAGCTGGACCGCACGAAGGTTGCCGGTCTTTCGATAGATTTGAGCGGCCTTAGTGCGCCTCAGCGAATGCGTGCCGTATCCGCTCGGGTCCAGGCCGATCGCCGATACCCATTCCCGGACAAGGCGCGCGTACTGCCGGGTCGATACATGCAGTCGATCATGGATCCTGCTAGGAAACAGAAACGCACACCCGAACATCTCGGGCGACGAAACCCAGTTCCAGACGGACTCACGCGTGTTTTCCGAGACCTCGAACTGGACCGGTCGTTGTGTCTTGCTTTGGATGACAGAGACACGATCTCGGACACTGTCCCCAACAACGAGGTCAGCGACCTTTAATCGGACGAGATCACAGCCACGCAATTTGCTGTCGATCGCGAGGTTGAACAGGGCCAGGTACCTGAGATTACCCGCCAGTTCGAGGCGGGCACGAATTGCCCAGACCTGTTTCGGGAGCAGTGGGCGTTTCTGTCCAACAAGCCGCCCCTTGTTCCAGGGGCGGCGCATCGGTTTGACAGCTGGGAGTTGGACTTCGGACATGGGATTTCCTCAATCCGTCCCTCCCGCTCCACGCGTCGACACCGTGTAGACGAGGTGATTCTAGCTCAGTCCTTGAATGGCAGGTTCCGAATCCGAAGTTTCGTTTCATGCTGCTGCATCACCGCATGGCGGCTTGGAGCCCACTTTGACCGATGCTGCGCGATGCCCCAATTACAGCTATGCGCAAATTCCGGACTTTGCAAAGTCGAATGCCAAGGACTGAGCAAAGGCTGAACTGGCGCAGACCAGCAGACGCCAAGCATTCTGCGAACCTGACGCACGCTGGCGTGTGGCCAAGCCAAATGGAACATCCCAGACGCTTACCTTTTCCAAATTTGCGACTGCGCGGTTCGTGTCGTATGGACATTATCCCGGCGTGTACCAAATGGGCGAAGTATACGCGCGTTCCTGAGTGATCAGCGGCACCTCCTCAGGGAGGTCCAGATTGAACTTGACCGCGTCGTAGGCCGTCCAACGGGGTGTCGGGATTTCGATCACGCGGGCGTAATAGAATGCCCGTTCGGTAGGATCGAAGTCCGGGTCAATCCAGACGGCGCCCAGTTCTGGTGCACCAATTGTGTTGGTCCAGGATGGGATGCTCAGGTCGACCGTGTTCCCAACGGCGGGCAGTTTTCCGTCTGCGCCTGGCACACGTTTGTCGGACCATGCGACGTCATAGACCTTTTCTTGTTGCTCGCCGTTTTCGTCCAGCCAGCCTTTGACGATCTGAATTCGGTCAAGGTTCGCGCCCATGGGATCGCGCAACGCGTAGACAAGGAAGGACGGAGCCCCATCACCGGGTAACAAGTCCGCTCCCATCGGCACGCCTTTCGAATAGCCAATTTGTGCCAGGTCGCGGCGCAGCGCGTCGCCTTCTTCAAAGTCCCAACCGCCGAACAACCGAACACGTATGCGCGGCCCGGTTGTGCCATAAACTTCGCGGCGCTTCATAGCATCCCATATTGCGCCGCGCGTGTTGTCTTCTGCCCATACCGCCGTCAAACCGGCAGAACTGTAGCGCCAGGATTCGTAGCTCAATCCCGTATCCGGGTTCTGATGCGCGACTTTGGTAGACCGGTTTGGGTTTGGTTCGTAGGCTGCATATTTACCGTAAAAGTTGTCATCGTCGGACGTCGTCATACCAGTATGCGTATCGGTCCCGCTGACCATACCGAACTTGTACGGATTGACGCCAAGTTCGCTTTCCAATTCCAGACCGCGTTTCAACCCGCCGCGGGCATAGTCGCCCGGAAGCATCTCTGGAGTCTTGGCCTCGGTTAGGTTGAGGTTGCCCCAGTCCCACGTCTCATAGTCTGCAAACTCGTCATCCGGTGAAAGGAAAGGGTGTGATTCACTGTCTCCCTTGACCTGGGAGGCCTCAAAGAGCGGCTCCCATTTCTGCCGCTGTTCCGCATACGCCGGATCAAGATCTGGTGACCCGTCAGCAAAGTCGTCCTTCATAGAGAACATCAGGCCGTTTGACAGGTTACCGTTATGTGGAATGGCCAACACGCTTCCACCGGTGACCTGCTCGTAATTTTCCATCCAGGCCCATAGATCGCGCGGGTCTGTGCTGCCAATGGGTGGTGCTGTCGTATAAGGCTCAACCTGACTTGTCCGTTCAGGGCCGTCACGCATAATGACATTTCGGTGCAAGTTGCCACCGCGATAGACGGACGTCCACTCAAAGGCCGCAAAGGTCGTGAATATGCCGGGTTGATAGAACTCCTCAGCCGCGGCAATCACATCATTCCAGACGCGTTTGAAAGCCGGGTTACCCGGCTGATAATTGATTGCCGGAGACAGTGTTCCGTCCGAGAAAACTGTGCTCAACCGAAAAGCCGCTTCTTGCGCTTGCGCACCGCCAGCATTGAAGTCTTCGTGGAATTGTTTGCCCTGCTCATCGGCCATCACATTGGGCGTGCCCTTCAAGACATCAATGATCGCACCCATGCCGTCAGAGTGATCTGTGATCATGTAGAAATCCAGCGGACGCGATAGCTTGACAGGCTGCCCGGTGTTTGACGTGACTTGCTCGCCCCGTGCGAAGCGGTAGCTGTCACGGGGAAGAAGCGTCGTGCCCGCGCCGCCTGCATCGCCCGAAAGCCCGGTGTGCACGTGCGTGTCGCCAAAATACACCTGCGTCGGAAAGGCACGATTGGCGTACGGAGAATAGGGCCGCCCGGCAAACTGATCTTCGGCAGTGTTCAACCCGGCGACGTCCTGTTCTTGCGCTGTGGCAAAAGCGACACTGGACAGAAGGACGGCTGTTGCGATGGACAGGTGTTTCATATCATTGCTCCGTTGAATACCAAATTGGTGAGGAATACGCCCTCTGTTGGCTGATCAGTGGGATGTGATCTGGCAGCTCCAGATTGAATTTGACTGCGTCATAAGCTGTCCAACGCGGCGTCGGAATTTCAAGGACGCGGGCGTAATAGAAGGCTTCGATGGCTGGATCGAAATCAGGATCTTGCCAAACTGTGCCCAATTCCGGCGCGCCAATAGTGTTGGTCCAGCTGGGAACTGACAGGTTGACCGTTGATCCCACGGAAGGGAGCTTTCCGTTTTCGTCAAGTTGACGATCACCAGACCAGGCGATGTCATAGATTACCTCTTGAGGGGTCCCTTCGGCATCAATCCATCCTTTGACGATCTGAATGCGATCGAGGTTCGCGCCCATTGGGTCTCTCAAAGCGAAGACAAGGAATGACGGAGCCCCTTCGCCTTCCGGTAAATCCGCTCCCATAGGCACGCCTTTGCGATAGCCGATACGTCCCAGATCACGGCCCAGAAGATCGCTTTCGTCAAAGTCCCAACCGCCGAACATGCGCATACGAATACGCGTTCCGGTGGTGGCATAAACTTCGCGGCGCTCCATCGCATCAAACAACGCACCGCGTGTATTGTCGGTCGCCCAAATGGCCGTCAAACCGGGCGTCACATACTGCCAAGAATAGTACTCCAAACCGAGATTGTCGTTCTTTTTTGCGACGTGGACAGCGCGTTCGGGCGATGGTTCATAAACGGCGTACTTTCCAAAGAAATTTGCTTCATTTGGCGTGGTCAGGCCCGTATGCGTATCCGAGGCACCAACAAGTCCGAACTTGAATGGATTGACTCCGAGCTCGGACTTTAACTGCAAGCCGCGTTGCAATCCCGAGCGGGCATATTCGCCTGGCAGCATATCCGACTCTTTGGCGGCCGTCAGATCGAGATTGCCCCAGTCCCATGTCTCAAAGTCCGCAAACTCATCCGTTTGAGACAAAGCGGGGTGCGCTTCACCGTCTCCTTTTGGTTGCGTGGTTTCGTACAATGGCTCCCATTTCTGACGCGCTTCTGCATAAGCCACATCGTAAGGCGCGCCGCCGTTGAAATCATCTCTAAGTGCAAACATCATGCCGTTGGACAGGTTGCCATTGTGTGGAATGGCAAGAACGTCACCGCCTGTGACCTCTTCATAGTTTTCCATCCACGCCCAAAGGTCTTTGGGGTCAGGGCTCCCCATCGGGGGGGTTGTTGAATAAGGCACCATTTGCCCAGCCCGCTCGGCCCCGTCGCGGAAGATGACATTCCGATGCAGATTGTTCCCTTTGATAAGCGACGTCCATTCATAAGCGATGAATGTCGTGAACACACCGGGGTCGTTAAACTCTTCCGCGGCAGCGACGATGTCATCCCAGACCCGCTTGTAGGCTGGATTTCCGGGTTGGTAATTCAAGGCGTCTGGCAGTTGTCCCTGTGCAAATATCGAAACGAGTTCCTGGGAGGCCAGCAAAGCCTCCTGTCCGCCTTGCGCAAAACGGTCATGCATATCGCGACCCAATGGATCGGCCATAACGGACGGCGCGGCACTCTTGATATCCGTGATCAATCCCATGCCGTCGGAATGGTCTGTGATAATATAGAAATCGAGTGGTTGTGCGAGCTTTACAGGCTGACCGCTGTTCGAGACCACCTGCTCTCCACGCGCAAACCTGTAGGAGTCGCGCGGCATCAAAGTGGTGCCACCGCCCCCGGCATCGGCGGAAAGCCCTGTATGAACATGCGTGTCGCCGAAATAGACGTTTGTGGGATAAGCGCGATTTGCGAAAGGCGAGTAAGGCGCGCTTGGTGGCCCTGAGATGCCCTCCGGGTTCGTCGCACTCTGAGCTGCAGCAAGCGCGGGCCAAAGTGCAACAATTCCGCAGACAACAGGCAGGGAAAGTGGGAGTCTCATGGTGCCCTCCATCGATGAGTCGCTTTCAACCTGACACAAACCATGTGAGTATGCCGTCCGTATCTGGATGCGTTTGATTGAAACTCTATGGAAAAGAATACGAAAAAACGGCTTCTGTCGGGATGGCTGGGCAAGATCGAGCCGGCGCTCGCAGAGTTAATTTTGGAAAAGGGCCAGTTCGAATACTACCGGAACAAGGAAACGATCTATGGGTTTGACGAAAAACAGACCTGTATTCGCGGGATAGCATCCGGCCATGTTCAAATGTGGGTCACGATGAACGAACAGCCGCCCCAGTTCGGACATCTTGTTGGTCAAGGTTTCTGGTTCGGAGAAACCGAAGTCGTGACGGGCCAAAAGGGCATAATGGAAATGACGGCAGTTGGCGATGTCGAGGTGTTTGCGTTGAATAGAACTCAGATGGATGAAATCGCGGAAATGCACCCTGGCATGTGGCCGTCTTTGACGCTCCTGGCAGTCTTGAATCAGGGATTGGCCATCGGAGTAGCTGAAGATCTGATGTTAAAAACATCTGCGAAAAGACTGTCCGCGACGCTCTTAAGGTTAAGTGCGCAGCGCAATGCCTATCAAGATGTGCCGCCAGTCAATCCAATTCCAGTGAGTTGGGCTGAACTGTCCGATGCGGCAAACCTTTCACGGACAATTGTTGCAAAAACTTTGGCTGAGTTCTCCGAACAGGGTCTTGTGTGCACAAGCCAACGCGCTATTGAAATCCAAGATGCCAGCGGGCTGGCGCGTCTACTCGAAAAATAATTTCTGACGCTCGGACCCGCGATCCAACGGTTTTGTTGAGTGATTAGGCGACCCGGGAATGAACGTAGATTTGGACTGACTGCGGTCATTCTGTTTACGCGGGCCAATGACGGAAAAGTCCGCATGGCAGCCGTTCGTCAGATCGGATCGAATGACCGCTCCTAACCCATTTCAGACACTCCAACACGAACCAACCTTCAGGTATCCGCGATTTTTGGGCCGATGGCGACGACAAGGTGATCTTTCGAAAGGCACTTGATGCACCACCGACCGAACCAGATCGAGAAGGTCCAGTCGGTCGCTCAGCAAACTGGAAACTCATTATATCCCCATCCCCAAAAAAACCCGCAACGTTCGGAGGGAAACCAAGTGAACAACGCGGGCGGTAGTTTTTGGGTGTTGGTGTTACGGTACTGATCGAAAGATGGATCAAAGTTCCCCGCGTCACCTCTATCTGGGATGATGGGCAACGCGGGGATTTAGCCTGACCATGGGACTAGCCAGACTAAGTCGAATGAGCACTTGGCCGCTGTTAGTCAACCAAGTTAGCATGAGCGCAAATTCTGTTCGCTACAGTCAAAGTTCGTCACCCGCCATCTGCACAGCGCAGCCACGTTTTCTGTCGCGGATGTGTAGGTTGAAACAAACAAGAATTTCTCATGCACGCGAGAGCAAACTTTTTGGCGCGCGTAAAATTACTTGATTTGTTATATTTTAGATTCAAGTATTCGAATGCGTGGCTTATTTGTATTACCTCTGTTGCTCGCGCGTTCGCCAGATCCGTCTGGTTGCCTCCCGGAGATTTTAGTGAGTGGTGTCGCCGGGAGGCCATTATTTTCGGTTTAATGTTCAACAAATTAGAGGCCCGTGCGTTACCAAGCTACTGAAACAATATGGCTGCTTTGGTCCGCACAGCAGACCATTAGGGGCTTGAAACGCTCGTTCAGGAATGACAACCCAAAAGGAATCAGCGTCACGTGGGAAATGCCAAATGAAAAACATTTTTCTAACGTGCTGCTTTGGAGCTATTTCTCTAGGATTTGCAGCGTTACCTTCAGCCGCGCAGCCCCGGCTAGGTTGGGCGTATCAGGTTGATGGGCTTGCTGCGTTTCAAGGGGACGCGGATTTGAGTGACGGTGGCGAATTCTCTGCAAGCCGAGCATTTCTACGCGCTACCGCACTTTACAATCTGGAAGGAGGAAGCTCCATCGGACTTTCAACCAGCTTTGGCAAGCTGGATTATGACTTTAGTCAATCGAACAATCAGCCATGGGAGAACATCCGTGACTTGCGCGTTGCTGTTCCCATGCGATTTCGTGCGAGCGATACCGCAACAGTTTTTGTGTCACCACAGATCAGGTGGGATTATCAAAGTGGAGCTACCGCATCTGATGGTAGGACATACGGTGTTTTTGCGGGTATTGCTTGGCAACTTAACGAACGCCTTACGATAGGACCGGCCTTTGGCGCGTTCTCTCAATTTGACGATGGTAATACAGATTTTTTTCCGGCTCTGCTGATCGATTGGGACATAAATGACCGCTGGAACTTGAACACTGGCTCAGGGATTGGAGCGACACAAGGCCCCGGGTTGACGCTGAGCTACACGTTGACTGAGGCCATAGACCTTTCCTTGACTGCACGATCGGAGAGAATCCGATTCAGGTTGGACGGGGAAGGCCTTGCCCCAGATGGGGTGGGTGAAGATAGGAGTATCCCTGTGGTTCTTTCTGTTGGGTTTAATCCAAATCCTGGAGTTTCACTGAGCGTATTTGCAGGCGCAGAATTTGACGGCCGCCTTACGCTAGATGATGCGAATGGAGCAGAAATTAGTCGCCAGAGCTACGATACTGCGCCATTGGTTGGACTGGCGTTTAGGGTCAGGTTCTGATCACAGCATTGAGCCAGTTTGCCAATTGTGCGCGGAGTTACTATTGCGTCTGAGTTCGAACGTCCGCTTTGTCCGGATAGTGTTGAAAAAGTCAGTTTTTGGCGAAAGTCAGTGGAAAAGCAGGCCATGGAACGACGTCACGAGATTTCGGTCAGAGGGTCGGCCAAATCATCAATGCGGCGCTGTATGTGGCGCTCATGACCTGTTGAGCGCAAACCGACACGACTTTTCTCAAGTTCTGAATTTTTGCGGAAAACTAAGAGCCAGGAAATTTCTGACTTTTTCAACACTATCTCCGCACAGCAGACGCTCACGAGTACTTTGCAAATGACCGCATCGAGCCCTTTGCGGACCTCTTAGCCGGTTGCGTCCAACAATGTTTTGACCCTGTGACCAGTCACTTTTGCTGAGCCGGCTCGAGACCATGGCCTTCAATGATGCGTTGCGCCGCGCCCTCTTCGAATAGCGATCTCCAGGCATCGAAGAAACGTTGGACGACAACGGCGTTAGGGTAGTCCTTGCGAATACCTGCGTAATAGAGGATCGCTTTGTCGGCTCCTGCATAGCGGATGCTGTCGCGCAAATCTTCTTCAGCAACGATTCCCCAACCGCGGTCGCGGTTAGAATAGACCGCGTCAAGTCGGCCCGCCGCCAGCTTGCGGATACCGGCCGCATCGTCCGGATGGCCTTCAATTTCGATCGGTGCCTCGCCAACGGCGACCAGCTTGTCACGCAGCTCCCTTAGCTGGGTTTCGGTATTCGAAGGCGCGAATACGCCCACCCTGTAGCCAGCGACCTGTCTAGGAGACTCGTAGACCAGAGTATTGCCTTGCTGGACGAAGAATCCGTATTCGGTGCGGAACATGGGCGGTGAAAAGTTCAACCATTCCTCCCGCGCCTGATTGCGGCCGATAACCATCATGCCATCAGCGTCGCCGGCCGTCATCAGTTCCTGTGCACGGCGCCAAGGGTAGATGTCGAAAGAGCAATTCACCGAAGCTCGTTCGCACACGGCGGCAATCACGTCGCGTCCGGGACCTGCAACTTGCTGATTTTCGCCGTAGATGAAGGGCGAAAACTCCAAGGTGACGAAACGCAACCTGTCCTCAGCGTGTAGTGGAAGAACATTTAGCCAGAGAAAGATACCGGAAAAGATCAGCCTGAACATTTGTACTCTCCACCGCGTTGTCTCGCATTGGGTTATCGAGTTACTATGGAATAAATTACGGTTGGAACACAACGACCGAGGGAGGCTATCCTGAACGGAAACGCGGAGAGGTCCGGGAGCCTCAGAACAACGCCAACGCGCGGATTCCGCACTCTCAGGGCCAAGTTCCTGCGTGTAACGATCCCTCTGATCTTCCTGTCTGTGATCGCGGTGTTCAGTGTGATCGAATATATGACGCACCGCGCTGCAGTCGAACGGTTGGAACGTGGCCTTGAAGGTCAGATCCGAACGCAGGGTGCTGCACTCGCAAATCCGCTCTGGAACCTCGACGATGAACAGATCGGACTGGCACTTGCTGCAGTCGTAACCAGCCGTGAAATCCTGTCAGCCCGCGTACTGGACGAGGATGGAACGTTGATGAGCACGGCGGGCAAGGTGCCTGAAACGGCCTCGCCCGGCGACCTGATGCGCCTGAGCCGGGAGATTGTCTTCGATGCGGGAGCCGGACCGAAGACGATTGGTACATTAGAGTTCGTGGCGACGAGGCAGTACCTGTGGGCGCAGACCCGGAATCGACTGGTTTTCGCGGCGCTGATTGCGCTGGTGGCGGTGACGATCGAAGTTGCGGCCGCCCTCTACGCGCTGCGAACGATCATCGGGCGCCCACTAGCGGCGCTTCTTGCGTCGATAAGTGCGCAGCGCAACGGCGGGGAACGGAAGCGCGTCCCGTGGGAAAGTTCGGACGAGCTTGGCCAAGTCATCGAAGCCTATAACGGGATGCAGGAGAAACAGGCTGTCTACGAAGCGGAACTGCGCGATGCTCGTGACACACTGGAGGAACGGGTGGAGGAGCGGACGGCAGAACTTGCGGCCGCGCGCGACGAGTCGCTCACGGCGCGCGCGCGTCTGAACGACGCGATCGAAGCGATTTCAGAGGGCTTTTCGCTCTACGATCGGCACGATCGTCTGGTGATCGCCAATTCGCAATACAACGAAATCCTCAACATGTCAGACACCGACGTCATGCGCCCGGGGCGGGCCTTTCGCGACATTCTCGCCGCCGCGGTCAAGCGCGGGCTCATCGCGGACGCAGAGAAGGACCCGGAACGCTGGATAGCCGAACGGATCGCGCGACATCACGAGCCGGGCAGTGAGCACGTCCAGCGTTACGCTAATGGCCGTTGGGTTCGGGTCAACGAGCGTCGCACGGAGGACGGCGGCACCGTCGCGGTCTACTCCGATATCACCGCGCTGAAACATCGCGAAGAGCAGCTTGCCGCAAAGTCCTCCCAGCTTGAGCAACTCTCGACGCAGCTTTCCAAATACCTGTCCCCGCAGGTCTACGAATCCATTTTCCAGGGTCGGCAGGAGGTGAAGATCGCCTCCACACGCAAGAAGCTGACAGTGTTTTTCTCGGACATCGCCGACTTCACCGAGACTGCTGACCGTATGGAATCCGAGGAACTCACGCAGGTCCTGAACCACTACCTGAATGAAATGTCGAAAATCGCCCTCGAGTATGGTGCGACGATCGACAAGTTCGTGGGCGATGCAATCCTGATCTTCTTTGGCGACCCCGAGACTCGGGGTGTACGGGAAGACGCGCTCGCGTGCGTTCGCATGGCGATCGCCATGCAAGCGCGGATGCTCGAACTGGCGCAGGAATGGCGGGCAGTCGGAATCTCGCGCCCCTTGCGCTGCCGGATGGGAATCCACACTGACTTCTGCACGGTCGGCAACTTCGGCAGCGAGGACCGGCTCGACTACACGATCATCGGCCGTGGGGTCAACATTGCATCGCGCCTCGAAGGCCTGGCGGCACCGGGTGAAATATTGGTCTCCTACGAGACCTATGCTCAGATTGCACCTGAAATCGACTGCGCGTCGCAGGACGAAGTAGCCGTCAAGGGATTGGCATACCCTGTGGCCAGCTACCGCGTGATCGGCGAGAAAGCAAAGGCAAGAACCGGTGTATCGACGCTGGATCTGGAAGTGCTCGAGCGCGCGGACCCTGCCTCAATGTCGGAAATTGAACGAAAGACCACGATTGAGCGGCTTTCCGAGTTGATGCGACGTTTCGAGACGTGATCGATGATACACAGTCATTCATCCAAAGAAAGGCCTCAATAATTATTTGTTTCGAACGGCAGAAAAGTCCGCATTGTGTGAAATCGTCCACCATCTGATCTTGCTGGTGCAGCGAATGTCGGCAATGCGGGCTGCGATCGCGGCATGGCCGAGGGTTAGTCAAGGTCCGCAAAGGGCCGATTTCCAATTTTCGTCGCATAGTCCGTTGGTTTGCGCAGTTTAGGCGGGCGCAGTACACGGGGCAATTTGCCGGGTTCTATCGCATTGGTCGGTATTCAATTCATTCGAAGAAGCCGAAACCCGATGCACCTATGTCGCAAACTCTAACAGGATGTGCGCACAGGCCGACGGTCCTATACCGGCATATTTGGTTTCTTTCGCAGATCATAACGGATTTGGATCATTCCAATGGAGGAGACCAATATGTCTGCGATTGAAGACAATATACGGCAACCCGGCTTGGTGCTGGCGCTTGTGCCAATAGTGCTCACCCTGTGTGTACTTGGGCTGCAGCTATTCTATTTCGGTGACTTTACGCCGCACATCCCTCTCGCATTCGGGATCGCTATTACTGGTATCGTTGGCCTCATGTTGGGTCACAAATGGCCCAGCATTGAAGAAGGCGTGTTCCACGTCATCAATATCTCTCTGCCTTCGGTCTCGATACTGATCACAGTTGGTATGATCATTGGTGTATGGATCGCAAGCGGCACCGTCCCGACGCTGATCTATTACGGTCTCAAGATCTTGTCGCCCGAGCTTTTCCTTGCCGCAGGAATGATCCTTTGCTCCATAGTCTCTGTTTCATTGGGCACCTCGTGGGGAACAACTGGCACGGTCGGCCTGGCGCTGATGGGGATCGGTGCCGGGTTTGGTATCCCAATGTATTGGACTGCGGGGGCGGTGGTCTCTGGCGCATTTTTCGGAGACAAAATCTCGCCTTTGTCGGACACGACAAACCTGGCCCCAGCAGTGACAGGGACCAATCTGTTCGACCACATTCGCAATATGCTCCCAACGACAGTTCCTTCGATGCTGATCGCGCTGGTGATCTACTTTGTCGTCGGGTTCACTCTGATTGACACGTCTCAGGTTTCGTTTGACCGCATTCACGCAATTACGACTGCATTGGATGATGCGTTCTGGATTTCGCCAATCATGCTGTTTCCGGCTGTCCTGGTCATCGTATTAGCCGTCATGAAACAACCTCCGATCCCATCGTTGTTTGCAGGGGCCGTTGCGGGCGGCATCATGGCTATCTTCTGTCAGGGGGCCGGGCTACATGAGACGTTCACCTTCGCCAACAGCGGATACTCGATTGATACTGGTGTTCCGGAGATCGATCCCCTGCTGAACCGCGGAGGTATTCAGTCGATGATGTGGACGATTTCACTGGTGCTGCTGGCCCTGGGTTTTGGCGGAGCGCTTGAGCGCGTGGGCTGTCTTCAGGCCATCATCAAAGTTGTCATCTCGAAAGTGAAGACGTTCGGTGGAATACAGATCTCGGCTATCATGACATCTGTCGCCACCAATACCGTTGCGGGCGACCCATACTTGTCGATTGCACTGCCAGGCCGAATGTATGCGCCGGTCTATCGCGCGATGGGCTATTCCCCGTTGAACCTGTCCCGGGCCGTCGAAGAGGGCGGAACGCTGGTGTCCCCTCTGATCCCGTGGAATGCGGGTGGCGCCTTTGTCATCACGGCACTTGGCTTGGGGATCGCGGACGGGAACTTCGAAAACCTGCTGTATATCCCCCTCGCATTTGCTTGCTGGCTGTCGCCGGTCATCGGTATCATCTATGCCATAACAGGGCTCTTCTCACCGAAAGCGAGTGAAGATGAGATCCGTTCGTGGGAAGAAAGCGGTGAGCCTGTTGCGCAGATGACCACCTGACCGTTCTGCACCAACACCGCAACAGGTGTTGGTGCCCTTCATCCGTCTTGGTCGATACTGGGAGGAGAGATATGGACCCGAGAAACTTTGTCCCTAAAGGCGCGGCCAGCTATCGAATAGACTATGATGGATCAGCCAGGGAAATCTACTTCCTGCTGTTGCCAAAGCTGACCATGCTGGCCTTTAGCGCCGCAGTGGAACCACTGAGGATTGCCAATCAGGTCACAAACAAAGAACTGTACAAGTGGTTTCTGATCACCGAAGACGGAACTCCGGTTTCGTGTTCGAACGGGATTGAAATAACGCCGGATTTTGCATTGCGCAATCTTCCGCGATCCTCGCGGCTATTTGTTTGCTCAGGCATTGAACCGGCGGAGAGTACAAACCCCAAAGTCCTGTCGTGGATCAGTCGACAGAGAACCTTTGGCTGTAATTTGGGTGGTATTTGCACGGGCGCTTTTGCCCTTGCGAAGGCCGGGGTACTGTCAGGGAAAAGGTTCACATTGCACTGGGAAAACCACCCGGCTTTCGTCGAAAATTTTGTCGATCTGGAGCCATCGGCAAACCTGTATGAAATCGACAACGAACTCATGACATGTGGCGGTGGAAGTGCCGCAACTGACATGATGTTGGACATGATCGAATCCGACTTCGGAAACGATCTGGCGGTCATCGTATCGGACATGTGCATCCACTTCCGATCCAACAACAGCAAAACGCTTCAGAAATCAGCCTTCTCGGTGGCCCTGGGCAGCCGCAACCAATACCTGATCAATGCCATGCAGATCATGCACGAAAACCTGGAAGAGCCTTTGGATATCTCTGAAATAGCAGAAGCCGTACAGATATCGCGTCGTCAGTTGGAGCGTCTCTTCCAAAAGTATGTCGAAATTTCACCTGTGCAATTTTACATCGAACTGCGCGTCGCGAGGGCTTACGCATTGCTCAGCGAGACCGAGATGGCGGTTGCAGAAATTGCGGCAGCTACAGGCTTCAGCAGCGCTACCCAACTTACGGTACGATTCAAGAAACGCTACGGCGAAGCGCCAACTTCATTCAGGAGGGGATGGTCTGAAAGACGCGAATGACTTGCGCCTGACCAGTGTCAGAATTCGAAACTTCAGAACAGCTGATTAAAGTTCGGTGCAGTTAACCAAAGTCCGCTTTGGCAACGCTGCAATGCGGTATCTTTGGTTTGGTGAAAGTCAGCTAAGGGCCGTCCCTGCTGGGGCGGTACGACCCACCCGTTGAACATGCTGCGATCGATCTAACGGCGGCCATGAGCCCATAGTGCGTGATGCTGCGCTCCGCTCGAAATAGTGCAATGCCCGATCAGCGGACATAGCCCATGATGGTGTGGGTCGACTGCGACGATCCCCCGAGCGCCGTGCCGCTGCAACGCTGCTTCGCCAATCCGGCCGTTCGTTTGCCCTCGTGTCCAAAAAATCGTCGCACGTTCTTTGGCGACGCCCGACCAGCAAGCACACACATTCCTTTCCCAAGGTTGGCAGGTGATTGGATGGAATTCGAAATCGACGCTGTTGCAGTGGCGTGAGGAACGCCTCGGGCTCGCCCCGACCATGTGAGTGGTTCTGTCAGGTAACCGCGCGATCACTTTCGCCGAATGACTGGGGCGCGGGACCTATCCGACGTTCCTCGATCAGCACCCATTAGCTAAAACGACGCGTGCCCGGGATTGGCTAGATAGGTTCTCCGCCTTTCCCGCGTGCACGAAACCCTATGTCAATGCAAGGCGCCCGCTTCACCAAGGGCAGATCACTGAGGAACTTCAATTATCGACGAAAACGCGACACCCTTCATGTCATTCCAGAAAGGTACCGGGTGTGTGCCGCGATTGTTCTTGAGATTCGCCAGCGACTGGTTTCCGTTGTAGTTGTCGGGACCTCCGGGTTTCCAGTTTATGTAGTCCAACGGATCACCGTTCAGCCAGTTCCAACCCCCATCCGGCTCCTGTGACCCCGGTTCTTGAACCAGGCCGATCATTGGCCCATTGAACCCTGAATCCGTTTCGATCCAATGCCCTTCCTCTGACATTGACAATTCAAAGACAAAGTCGTTCTCGGCAGCGGAGTTGATAGCAACCAGATGACCATTCAACTGCGAAGCAAGTTCTTCAATCTGGTCAATCGTGCCGCCCCAGGTCCGGATAATGTAATATCTTGAGCTTTCGAATTCGCCATAGGTGACAAGATCAAACTGAGACAACAACTCTTCAGGCGGAAGGTTCTGGTCAAGAATTACATCCAGATCATTTCTGGGCGGACGCGTTTCAAAAATCTGAAAGTAATCCAAAATTAGCAATGCCGAAACTGCACACACCAGGAAGAACAGGGATAGTTGCCAAGCCGTGCTTTTGAAGAACTTGTCACGCGTCCGCACCAACCCCCGGTATCTGTGCGCGAATTCGCCGGTCGTTGAGTAGGCCTTGATCGGCTTGTCGATGTTCTTGACGTAGTGCTCGCCAATCAGGTGGAAGTCGGTTTCAATCTTCCCTTCCACTTGCTCGACAACATTCTTGGAAACGCAGATGCCGCCCGGCACCGCGATCGCCTCCAACCTTGCCGCGATGTTTACGCCATGGCCAAGAATATCTCCATTTCGTTTCTCCGAGACGTCCCCGATGTTTATGCCGATTCTGTACATCAGGCGCTTTGCCTGATCGATTGGCTCATTATAGGATGAGTGACGCCGCTGAATCGTTATTGCCGCGTCAACCGCGTCAACCGCGCTCTGGAAAGCGGCCACGACACTGTCACCAGCTGTATTGGCTATTCTTCCGTTGTGATTGCGGATTTCTTCTTCGATGATGGAATGAAGATTTTCAAGATGATCAAGAGTTTTACGTTCATCTTCGGCAATTAGTCTGCTGTACTCGGCCACATCGGCAGCGAGGATCGTCAGTAGCCTTCTGTCCAGTTCTGCTCTTTCGGATCTTCCTAGAGAACTGTTAGCCATCGCCGAGACAACATCCCTGAATTACGTTTGACGGCACGAGTAAATATGGAGATTGGCGCGCGCGTCCAAAACGACCAGATCCATGCATTTCTTGCCGGGAGCATTCAGGAAAAACACCGATTTCCTGCCTTGCGGACCGTTGATTTTCAGGCGCTGTCCATGAAAAATGCCGTTTCTGTTCAAATAGAAATGCGGGCGCCCCGAAGAGCCTAGATTCCTGATATAGAAGTCTTCATCTCCATCGCCGTCAATGTCGGCGAAGCGAATAAAGTATGTCTCTCCGCCACCCGGGGAAATCACACTTCGGAGTTTGGCACCAGAAACATCGATGAACTTTCGCCCATCAAACTCGAAAAGCTGAAGTGCGTACCCGCTGTGACCTTCCTTGTGTCCGGGAAACTTCTGCGAAGCGAGCGCGACCATCGGGACGCCGTTGACGGAAGTTCCACCGATCCCAAAGGCCGAATTGTCTTTGCCAAAAGGTGGATTTGGCAGGTCGTAGCGATTACCGCCGAAGCCGCCCTTGTTGAATATCACGTACGAAGAGTATCTGTATTTGGTACCCGAAGGTTCAGGTCCGTCTCCCTCCGAGGGCTTCCAGGCCTCTACGGCAAACAAGGCATCGCAGTCGCCATCTCCGTCGATATCCTTGAGTGCGACGAAATTGTTGCTGCCACGACCCAACCACTTGCTTCGAAACACACTCTGTTCAGATCGCTCACGTACACCGCCACCACTAACGGTATAGACGTGAGACTTTAACCGGGGATAGATTTTGAACCGCGCTGCGCCATTGTTGATGTAAAGTTCGGTACGGCCATCGCGGTTTATGTCGCAGGCAGCTGCATTGTCGGATGTGCTGAGCTCCTTCCCTTCGAACACCAGGCCGATTCCAACCTTGCCGCCCTGCTCTCTGATTGAAAAGATGCTCGTGGGTTCACCGGGGTTGTCATACGGTCCGCCAAGTTCTCCGTTTCTGGCCAAAGCGAGGAAAACGGGGCCAGACCGGCCATTCCTGAAAAACGCTCCAGAGAAAGTTCGGTGTGTTCTTCCTGCTTCTCCAAGACTGAACATCGCGAACTTGCCGGCACTTATTTGGTTGAGGCCGAACAAGCTGCTGACCTTAGGAGCGCTGTGGAGATCGCCACTTCTTTTGTTCGGAATTCTTGCGCTCAGAGCAATGTCATCTGCACCGTCACCGTTTACGTCAATAGCGTCCAGGATATACGGTTTTTGAATATTCGCTCCGAACGGAACCTTTACCTTTCCGACTTTCTGGTAAGATGGAACAGCATCAGCACCGGCTTTGGACTCGACGGCAGACAAACATAGAAATGCTACCATGAACAAGAGAATTGAGCCACGATTAAAGGCAGCGCCGAGTTCCATTTCCAATCCCTCGAGTTAGTGCAAAGCGTTAATGCTCTATCGTATACTGCTATTTTGTCTATTCGTACTCGCGCTCTAAAAGGTTGTAATTTGGTTCAACTTTTATCATGCGTATGATGGCCGATATGTCAACATGCGTGCCTTACTCGGCTACATGAGGTCCGCCTTGGGCTATGGGCCGTCATCTGAGCTTTTCAGCTGGATATCCCGTGGCTGAGCGACCGCTTATCCCGTCTTCGTCGAGTTCTGTTTGCAGCTGCAGAAAACTGAGGAAGCCTGTCAAAGCGATGTAGGTCAGGGTCGCGAAGCCGCGGACACCAGCCGTTCATGAGTGGAAGCTGAATGGCAGCAATGTCCGCGAAGCGGTCATAGGTCCGTCCGAAATTACTGCGCCTCCAATGAAGGGTAGCTTTACTTTTTGTGGAGCAACCAATGATTGGTCGGGCAATTCTGCTGCTGGCCCATGCGATCCTTTCCCGGGACGAATTCTCCCGCGGTCCCTGAGACCGGCAACAATGAACAAGTCCCTGTATTCGGACATAATGATAGAGCTGGCGTCCAGACAACGGCCCACAAGGGTCAATGTCCGAGCGCCTTGTCACGCGATCTCGCCGATCTGTCACAAGTTTCGATCCGACGCTCATAAATATCAGCATGTTACCGGCCGCGGGTGTCACGGCTTTCTCGCCCCTGACCACATACATCCGGACCTTTGAGCCACACAATGATGCCATGAAGCCGGGCGTAGTAACGCGCCTTGCAACGAAGCCACGAGGCATTGATGGCGAAGATCACGCAAGAGCAATTGGCGGAGCGGTGGCACCTGTCGCCGCGCACGCTGGAACAATGGCGCTGGCTCGGGAAGGGCCCGCGTTTTCTCAAGATTGGCGCGCGCGTCCTTTATGACGAGACGGAAATCGAGGCCTACGAGAACGCTCAGGTCTGCAAGAACACCAACGACCCCCTGCCGCAGGAGGGCCGGTAATGGCACACCGGCCGTCACCGAAACGCATCAAGACCCACCGCGTCTACGAGGTCTGGGAAGCGGCGGGCACCCTAGGCGTTCACCGCCAGACCGTCATCAGGTGGATCCGGCAGCACGGGTTGCCGGCGGACATCAGCCGCAAGCCCTGGTTGATTCGAGGTCGCGATCTCAAGGCCTTCCTGGGTCAGCGACAGAACCGAGGCAAATGCAAACTGGAGCTGCACCACTGCTACTGTGTCGGGTGCAAGGGTCCCCGCGCGCCGGACGGCAAAATCGCGGATTACACGCAGCAGACAGCCACGAGCGGCCTGCTGTCCGCTCTGTGCCCGACCTGCGGCAACATCATGAACAGGGCCGTCCGCCGGGCCGACCTCGACGTGATCCGGTCCAAAATCGAGGTCACAATCCAGAAGGCAAACACAAGATTAGTGTCCCCGGCAGAGCCCCCCTTGAATGTCACCTTGGAAGAGGACCGGAAGACCCATGTCAAAAAGCACTCGTGAGAACCTGCGCATCAAGCACAAGTACCTGGTCTGGCTCCAGGTTGCGAAAGGCTTTTCGGAAGCAACGATCGACAAGGCCGCAGCCGCGATCTCGGTTTACGAGGCGTTCCTTGGTGGCAAGGATTTCCGTGCCTTTCACTCCGAACGGGCCCGTGCCTTCAAACGGTACCTGGCGACGCAAAAGAACGTGCGGAACGGAGCACCGTTGTCGCCGTCGACGATCAACAGCACCCTGCGGGAGGTGAAGGCCTTCTTCTTCTGGCTCGCCGATCAGCCCGGCTACAAGTCGAAGATTTCCCACTCCGACACCGACTACCTGACACCGGACCAAAAGTCCGAGGCAGCCCGGCGGTCGACCCTATGGAAACCGCACCCCTCGCCGGCACAGGTGCAGCACCTGCTTGAACGGATGCCCACGGACAGCGTGCTTCAGCGCCGGGACCGCGCCCTCGTGGCCTTTCTGTTTCTTACCGGCTCCCGGATTGGTGCCGCCATCGGCCTCCGCCTGGGCCATGTCGATCTGCCGAACGCTTGTGTTCAGTTTGACGGGCGCAGCGTCAAGACCAAGTTCGGCAAGTCCTTCACCACTGCTTTCTTCCCGATCGGTGGCCCGGCCGATCAGATCCTTCGCGACTGGATCGGGGAATTGCGCACCACCCATCTGTTCTCGGATGCGGACCCGCTGTTTCCCAAGACACGGGTCGGTGTTGACGGATCCCGCAAGTTCGCCGCCCTTGGTATCGCACGCGAGCCTGGGTCGAACCCGTCCAGCGCGGCGCGCATCTTCAAGCAGGCCTTCACCGATGCCGGGCTGTCGCCGTTCTCTCCGCACCGGGTGCGCGATACGCTGGCGGAACTGACCCGCGAGTATTGCCGCACTCCGGAGGACTACAAGGCCTGGTCGCAAAACCTTGGGCATGACAATGCCCTCACGACCTTCACCTCGTACGGGGCTGTCGGTCCCGGTCGCCAGATCGAGCTGATGGCCCGGTTCCGCAAGCGCGGGCCGCTCGGCGATGATGATGTCGAGGTCATCGAGTAGGTTTGGCTTTGGGGGCCACCCGAACCTCGACCAGGTCCGGGGCCAGACGGTAGCCTTGCCCGGGAACGCTTTCGATGATGGCCGTCCCACGGTCCTTGTCCAGGCCCGCCGATGCGAACTTCTTGCCCAGTTCGGTGCGCGACCGGTTCACCCTCTGCCGGACGCCTTCGTCGGAGGACAGGTTCAACATTTTGGCCAGCCGCCTTGCCGGGATCGCGGGGAAGTCGAACGGATCCAGCCCCTGCCCCGCGGCTTCAAGAAACGCGTCGGACAGCACCAGTATCAGCCCGGCCGTTGCCCCCTTGGCGAGAACAACCACGCCGTCGACGCTAGCCGTTTCGCGTTTCCGATCAATCACGATGGTCAGTTTCCGAAACTGATGGGTGTCAATCAGACCGCTCACGACCCCCGGCACCCCGGCAAACAACCGTTCCCTCTGCGCCTCTCCGTATAGTCTGGGCAGGCTGTTTTCGGGAAAGGCGTCCAGCGGTTGCGACCCACGAACGGCTTGCATCACGCCCGCAACCGATGCGCCATGACGTTTCAGAAGATCGGCGATCATCGACAACGACGTCTTTGCGGGCTCGCCAAGGCTGCCCACGGCATCCAGAACGGCCGGATAGTGCTGCGCCAGGACGTCCGCTGAGAGATGTTCGAATTGTTCGGCATTGCGGACATAGGACAGGGCGATCTCCTTGTCCTCGACCCGCTCTCTGCGCCCGTTCAACAGATCAACCCGGTAGGCCTCTTCCGGATCATTAGATTCCAGCCCTGCGGCCAACACTGCAAAACGCCGGTCGATACACTGAGAGCAGCGACCACAATGCACATGTTGCTTGGTCTGGTTGTGAACATCCGCGCAACTTCGGGTATGCCGGATTTGATCTGCCGCGCCCAATCGCGCAATCGTCGATACAACCTCCGTCTTCGTGCGCCAGAAGAACGGGTTGTCGACCCTCATTCCGCCATCGAACACTTGTGACAGGAACCCGGTCATCAGGGTCAGGGTCCTGGGATGCGTGGTTCGTGTCGCACGGGTTCCCAACACGTTGCCGACCGGCGGCAGATTGAGGCTGACAATACCGTTCTCGTAAAACGACACGCGATCCCGCCCAAAAGCCTGCGCGGTCATCGCTCCCAACACTGCAAACAGGAAAGACCGGCTTCGATGCGTACCTTCCCTGGTTTTGCCCCCGACAAGCTGGATATGCACCGGAACATGGCGGGAGAGGTCCCTTCCATGTTCATCTGAGAGGTATTCCTGCAAGTGCCGTTGAACTGGCGCTATCTTGGTGGCCGAGAAATGACTGACTAGGGCAGTTCTCTGTTTTTGCTCGACGATCTCTTCGAGCGCACCTGCAAAGGAATCCAGACCACCGGAAAACATCAGAATGCGATCCGCTTTCCAAGCGCTCTTACCGCCGAACTTGAAAAACCGGTTTCGCTCCGCATCAGGATAGAGACGTGTGGTAAACGTGAACTCGAACCGGTCGCCACTCAGGAACATCAGCAGGTCTTCCAGAGCCTGTCCTACTCCGGCCCCCTGCCAATGCGGCAGGTCCCGAACCGGCATCTCCACCACGAACCGCCGATGCCACCGTTTGCCCATGTGCTGAAGCGCGGGACCGCCGCGGCTCACGGCTGAATCCACCGCGTAGACCAATGCCGCGAGTTCGAGCAGATCCAGCGCCCGGTCTGGCAACCCGGCAACCATCTGCCGGTTCAGTTGTGAAATGCGAAGTGAAACGCCATGTTCCTGGCCATCAAGATCAAAACGCAGGACCTCGTCCCCGCCGGCCTTGGTCAGCGGAGCGAGCAGGCGAACCCGGTGCTCAGGCTGCGCGGCGCCGTCCAAGTTCCGACCTCATTTTTTTGAAGGCATATCTCGTGAAGCCGTTGATGGCCTCCTGATCCAGCCTATGCTCTTTCCAGACGGTCTTGCCGTACCAGCCGCCCGCGAACTCCTGCACGATTCGGGAGGCCTCGAACGTGTGCTGTGCCAGCGCTTGCTGGAACTGCACACGTTCGGCATCGGAGGCGAACCTTTTGTCCTCTCCGGTATGATTGGCCAGTTCACGGCTCAGGTAGTAATCCAGCGACCGGTAGGTGAGCCTGGCGAAGAAATCGCGGGCCAGATGCGCGAAATGCTGGCCGCTGCCGAAAGACGCCAGGGCTCGCCGGATTTCCGCTGGCGTGGGCTCAAACAGCGTCGGCAGCCGGTCGTGAAGCTGGACCGACAGGCTTTCCAGCAATGCACCCTTTGCCAAGTCCGCCGCATCGGATGACCGGCCATGTTCAAACGTATTGCGGTCAATCGCCCGGCTCAACCCGGCCAACAGGTCCGTGACCGACTGCACATCGGCACCATTGATACCAAGGTCCTTTAGGAACGCGTGATACTCCGGCGACCGCGCCTTGAGCGGTGCGTTGACCAGCAGGCCGGAAATGAACTGGAAACTTGGATCATCCGAAGCCCGCGCCAGATCCCGCTCCGAGGCATGTACAGCGGCTTCTGCAATCCGTTCGACCGGCGCATCCGCGTCCAGCAGGCCCACGACCTCGCGCCACTTCTTCGACTGCGGCAATGTCCCCAGCCTGATATGGCCCATACGTTTTCCTCCCGTTCACCCAAGGGTTGAATCAGGCAACATCGAAAAGCAACGAAAAAAGAAGAAAACCATGCCCGCAAGCTTACCCCACGCTTACCCGAAGACATGACGTGCGCGGAGGATGTCGTGTAAGTTATTGAAAACAGTGGTGAGCCGTGCAGGATTCGAACCTGCGACCCACTGATTAAAAGTCAGTTGCTCTACCAACTGAGCTAACGGCCCACTCTTTTGGATCTTTTCGATCCGTGGCGCTCTGTAAGGCATTTTACCGGTCAGGTTCAAGGCCTTATTTGCACCGCGCGCCCCCTTTGGTTCAGAACCATCCGGCGACCCGATAGGCGGCCTAATTAGGGAGGTGGCGCGAGGGGGTCAAGCCCTTTTTTGGCGAAATATCGCGACAGGCTGGATTCATCACTACAGCAGCGCTATATGCCCGCCATGCAGGATCAGACACATACCGGATTACCATTCATGAAGATGCACGGGCTGGGCAATGACTTTGTCATTGTTGATGCGCGAGCGCATGAAATCGGAATCACCCCGGCTGCGGCGCAAGGGATCGCGCATCGCCAGTTCGGGGTCGGCTTTGACCAATTGGCCGTGATCCAGAACGGCAAGGGCGATGCGCATCTGGTCTTTTACAACGCCGACGGCACGACCTCGGCCGCCTGCGGAAACGCGACCCGTTGCGTCGCACGCCACCTGATGACCGAGACCGGCAAGACCGAGTTGGTGCTGACCACCGACCGCGGCGAGCTGCGCGCAAGGGACGTAGGCGACGGGCTGACTTCGGTGAACATGGGACAGCCTCAGCTGGACTGGCAGGATATTCCACTGGCCGAAGACGTGGACACGTTGGAGCTGCCGATCGAAGGCGGGCCGGTCGCCACAGGTATGGGCAATCCACATTGTACCTTCTTCGTCGAGGATGCCGAGGCGATTCCGTTGACAGAATTCGGCTCGCGTTATGAATACCACCCGCTTTATCCGCAGCGGACAAATGTTCAGGTGGCCCAGATCGTTGGCCCCGACCATATCCGTATGCGCGTGTGGGAGCGGGGCGTCGGTATTACGCTGGCGTCCGGTTCTTCTTCCTGCGCGACTGCTGTCGCGGCGGCGCGGCGCGGACTGACGGGGCGCAAGGTGCGGGTTGATCTGGATGGCGGCACGCTTTGGATCGAGTGGCGCGAAGACGGGGTCTGGATGACCGGGCCGACCTGCCATGTGTTCTCGGGCACGATGACGCCTGAATTCCTGGACGGGCTGAAATGAACGCGCCCAAATTCACAACGCTCGGCTGCCGCCTGAACGCCTATGAAACCGAAGCGATGAAAGAGCTTTCGCAGCAGGCGGGGCTTGCGGATGCGGTGATAGTCAACACATGTGCGGTCACAGCCGAAGCGGTGCGCAAGGCGCGACAGGAAATTCGCAAGCTGCGGCGGGAAAACCCTCAGGCGCGTCTGATCGTAACCGGTTGCGCCGCCCAGACCGAGCCAGAGACTTTTGCCGCCATGACCGAGGTCGACGCGGTGATCGGCAACACCGAAAAGATGCGCCCCGAAACCTGGAAGGGCATGGCCGCCGATTTCATCGGTCGGACCGAGGCGGTGCAGGTCGACGACATCATGTCGGTCACTGAAACCGCCGGTCATCTGATCGACGGTTTTGGCACGCGCTCGCGGGCCTATGTACAGGTCCAGAATGGGTGTGACCACCGCTGCACCTTCTGCATCATTCCCTATGGCCGGGGCAATTCACGCAGCGTCCCAGCCGGCGTCGTGGTGGACCAGATCAAGCGGCTGGTGGATCGCGGCTTTAACGAGGTGGTGCTGACCGGGGTCGACCTGACTTCGTGGGGTGCTGACCTGCCCGCTCAACCCAAGCTGGGCGATCTGGTGATGCGTATCCTGAAACTGGTGCCCGATCTGCCGCGTCTGCGGATCAGTTCGATCGACTCGATCGAGGTGGATGAGAACCTGATGCAGGCCATCGCGACCGAACCGCGCCTGATGCCGCATCTGCACCTCAGCCTGCAGCATGGCGACGACCTGATCCTCAAGCGAATGAAGCGGCGCCACCTGCGCGATGATGCGATCCGCTTTGCCGAAGAGGCCCGCAAGCTG
This sequence comes from Ruegeria sp. CI1, assembly GCF_056536925.1. Lineage (NCBI taxonomy): Bacteria > Pseudomonadati > Pseudomonadota > Alphaproteobacteria > Rhodobacterales > Roseobacteraceae > Ruegeria > Ruegeria sp. CI1. Next base: position 222,646 of record NZ_JBQFQP010000004.1, read on the forward strand.
CGCCCCGAGATGACATTCGGCGCCGACATCATCGCCGGTTTCCCGACCGAGACCGAGGCCCATTTCGAAAATTCGTTGAAACTGGTGACCGACTGCGACCTGACCTGGCTGCACGTCTTTCCCTATTCCAGACGTGACGGCACGCCAGCGGCGCGCATTCCGCAGCAAGTCAACGGCAAAGTCATCAAGGACCGCGCTGCACGGTTGCGTGCGACGGGCGATGCGCAGGTCCAAAAGCACCTCGCGGCGCAGATCGGAAAAACCCATCGCATTTTGATGGAAACCCCGGTCATGGGCCGGACAGAACAATTCACCGAGGTCCGCCTGAGCCACCCGCAATCCGAAGGTCAGATCGTCACCGCGACGATCAGCGGTGTGTCGGATAGCCGGCTCATCGCCTGAACGCACCTCAAGGCTGGTCAGTTTTCCCCACAGCTGGTCCAAGGATCGCTGTCCTAACCGTGCTGAGTACGAATATGCTTCGTCAGCTTTTGGTTGGCTGGTCGGTCCAGACAAGGATCGGTTCTTGGCGACCGCGCAACTTGTGCCGGCCGGACGGGCTGAGACCCAGCTTACCAGCCCGAGCCAGTGCTTCCGGTTCGGATTGCACGAGCGCCTCGGACAGGGCTATGGCCGCACCGTAGGATTTGGCAAAATCCTGCAATCGGCTGGCGGTGTTGACCACGTCACCGCTTACGGTCAGCTGTCTGTGATGCCGTCCACCGACCACTCCGGTCTGAACGGGGCCAGCGTGGCCACCCACCCGCAGACCGAGGCCAGGCCAGTCAGCCGCCCTTCCAACGCTTTCATACAAATCTTCGATGAACCGCAAAGCCTGCGTTGCGTCATCGGGTCGAGGTTTCGGCAGACCAAAGACAACCATTGCGCCATCACCGGCGAAATGCGCAATGACCCCGCCCAAGGGCTCCACCGTCTGTTCGACCAGGCCATGAAAAACTCGCAGGAACTGTGCGGTGCCTTCGGGGCCCAGCTGTTCTGAATAGCCAGTAAAATTCTCAACATCGACAAACAGAACGACGGCTGGCCGCGCCGCTGTTTCGAACTGGGGATCGGCGGCGCTTGCAAGCCGTTCCACCAACAGCGGTGAATGATAGAGAGCGAGGTTCGCCGCGCGACGGCGATGATCCAAAAGCCGCAGCCCGGCGCCGAATCCGACCCCGAGCAACAGCGAAAGCAACACAGTTGTCACATCCAGCCACCATCCCGCGATAAACGCGGCCTGCAACACGGCCGCCAGTGCAACTGTCACGGCAGCGGTTCCCGACAGGGCAAGCCAGGGTCGGTTCACTCCGGCCACGATGAACCCCAAGGTACTCGCCACGAGCGCAAGTGCGATATCCCAGAACCACGCAACCGCGTCACGTCGCAACAGGCGCTTTTCAAGCATGTTCGCGGCAAGCGTCGCATGCAGCTCGGCGCCGGGGAAGGCCGCGTCGAACGATGTGGCGTGCCGGTCTCCGAATCCGGTCGCGGTTGCCCCGAGGAACACGATCTTGCCCTCAAGGTCTGCGTCCTGAACCTCCGTGACGGAAAAGGTCTGGATTGTGCCCCCCGGCCCGTAGAACTTGAGTGGTATCGCACCCAGCATGTCCAGCGGAATGGTGGATTCTCCGACCGTCAGCTTCCCTCCGGTAGCAGACAACCACAGTTGCAGATCAAGATCGTTACCTGCATCGGTCAGGGCCGCCATAGCAAGCGCAGGATACCAAACGATACCATCTTGCGTTGCCAGAGGATGCGCCGCGTCAATTCGGCGGACAGCTCCATCTGCGTCGTGGCGCAGAATGACATGGCCGAGAGAGGTCGTACCGCGCAACGCCTCTGTCGGACCCAGTGCAGGCAGAGGATTGCGATGATCCGTGGCGACGACAACCGAAAAGCCTTCCCCATCAAGTTCGAGGAGCGGAGCATCCGAAGACGCCTCTGCAACGCCCAGAACGGCATCAACTCCGGTCAAGGCACCGGCAAGGGCTTGATCATCCTCGCGCGGCTCGATCAGCAGGAAGTCCAATGCAATAACCTTCGCCCCGGCCCGCGCGGCATCCGACACGGCGGCAGCAAGCGTTTTGCGAGGCGGAGGGAAGGTCCCGATCCGGGAAACGGCAGCATCGTCGAACGCAACAATTGCAACACCTTCAGGCGGCGCAATCGGACCGCGCCAAAGGAAGCGGGCATCAAGGAATTGCCCTTCGATCCCCTGCCAGAACGCGCTTCGGCTGCCGGGATGCCAAAGGGCAATGCCCAAAGTTGCCAGCATCACCACCACTGCGGCGACGCGGCGTGTGCGCCGGAACCTGTCGCGCGTTACCAATCGGGACCAAGCAATGCGTCGAACCGGTCGATGCGCGCCTGCCCCCACCGTGTGACTTGCCCCATTTCGCCGGAGGAAGTCACGTCAATGCCGTCACCGGGGCCGAGGCGCGCTTCGCCACCATTGGCAAAGACGAATACTGTTCCCTCGCGTGCAAATACTGCGCTTGCGCGGCGCTCAACCTGCATCGCCCATTGCGTCGAACGCACGGCGGCAACGGCGGACGGCGTGCGAATCTGAACGCCGTTTCCGTCCTGAGATGAGAACAGGAACCCGGCTAGCCCGTCGATCAGCCGAAATCCCAACGGTTTCGTGCCCCCCTCCAGAAGGCCAAGCACATCGACCTCGCTTTCGGGGCCGACAACGACAGCAAGCCCGCCAAAACACCGCAGGGTGACACGGGCTCCGGCCTCGGTGCGCAATTTGGCATTGCGACCCAACCCAAGGCCCGTCACCGCGGCCTGTACGCCTGCGCCGCGGGCAGAGACCTCCGCACCCCCTTCCACACGGGTAACAACACACGCGCCGGGCGTCTGGGCACCGGCGGGAAGGGCCAGCCCGATCCAGAGGCTTGCGAATAAGGTTCGCAGCAGGTTCCGACAAGTCATTGTGGCCTCTCTGCGCAGGGGTACCCATTCAGGATGAACGGTCGCCAGCGATAGGTCAACAACCAGAACGTTTCACCCGCCCAAGGCGCGCGGGCGTGAAGGGACTAGGCCTGCAAAGCTGACGGCGACATCTCTGATTTTCCCAGAACCACAAAAGTCATCATGCCAAATGGAGGCAGGGGCGTTTGTTCTTCGAGGGTCAATGCCGCCTCTTTCAGCACGGTTTCGATCTCGAAATCGGAATGCCAGCCGATCGTGTTGGCAAGTGGCGCAATTGCCTTTTCAAGCGATGCAAGCAAACCCTGCTCTCTCTGAAAATGATTGGTGATAACCACTTTTCCGCCCGGTTTACAGACCCGCGTGATTTCCGCCATCACTCTTTCCGGTTCCGGAACAACGGAAAGCACATGCATCGCCACAACCGTGTCGAAGTGGTTGTCGGGGAAATCGAGTGTCCGGGCATCCATCTGACGAAGCTCTGCGACATTGGTCAGTCGCATGGCGCTTACTTTTTTCCGGGCTTTCTTCAGCATGTCCTCGCTGAAATCTATACCGATCACCTGAAGTTCGGGAGCATAGTGTTCCAGCGAAAGGCCGGTACCCACCCCAACCTCCAGAACCGACCCGGAGCGGCCGTTTACATACTCGGTCGCGCGCCGCCGTCCGGCATTCGTTATGACACCGAATGTCTTGTCGTAAACCGGTGCCCAGCGCGCATAAGAGGATTGCACAGCTTGAATATCCATTTCAAATTCCCTGATGGTTTGAATGTTTTTCACTTCCGAACCACGCTTTGGCAACCATCACCACATATCCCACACACAGCGCGATCAAAGTGATCCAGGCAAAGGTCAGCAGCGCAGACCCTGCAATAGCGATGCCGATCAGAAAATACTTCACGTTCCCGCGGGAGATTCGGGTGGTCTTGAATGACCAGGTCGGAATGCGGCTGATCAGCAGCAGTCCGATAAACACCATATAAATGCAGATCAGATAGCCGGGCAGCACCGGCCTGTCAGCAAAGGCAAAAGAGAGGTACATGGGCAGCATGACCAAAAGCGCCCCTGCCGGTGATGGCACTCCTTCGAAATAGGCTTTGTCGTGGTCGCAGGTCTCGGACTTGCTGGTCACATTGAAGCGCGCCAGACGCATGACACAACACACCGCAAAGAACAGAACGGCGATCCAGGCCAGACTTCGGATATCCTGCAAAGCCCAGAAATATAGGATAAGCGGCGGCGCCACCCCGAAGTTCAGGAAATCCGCAAGCGAATCCAGCTCGGCACCCAGCTTGCTGCCACCGTTGACCAGGCGGGCGATGCGCCCGTCCAGCCCATCCAGAACACAGGCCGCGATAACCAGCTGTACCGAAAGCACGTAATTGCCCTGTACGCCGAACCTGATTGCCGACAAGCCTGCACAAATGGCCAGAATGGTCAGCGCGTTCGGCAGCAAATGGATCAGCGCAAACCCAGTCTCATCATGTTTGGAAGGTTCTGTCACTGATCCAGCCGCCTATTGTTCATCCGGCGCGCTCAATTCGGCAAGAACGGTTTCACCGGCGATCATCGTTTGCCCCACGCGCACCAGCGGATCCACATCATCAGGCAGATAGACATCCAGCCGGGACCCAAACCGGATCAGGCCAAACCGCTCACCGGTTTGCATCGCGTCACCTGGATTTACAAAGCATACGATCCGACGGGCCACAAGGCCCGCGATCTGGACAACCGCCAGGTCCTGACCGTTCCGCATGCGGATACGCAGACTGTTGCGTTCGTTATCGGCGCTGGCCTTGTCCAGCGACGCGTTGAAAAACTTGCCGGGGCGATAGGCGACAGCGACGATTTCGCCGTCGATGGGTGTTCGGTTCACATGGCAATTGAACACGCTCATGAAAACGCTGACACGCGTCAGGGGCATGTCGGGCATACCCAGTTCCTTTGGCGGCACCGCCTTTTCGATCAGCGAAACCACGCCGTCTGCCGGGCTGACAACCAATCCTTCACCCAACGGCGGCACGCGTTCGGGATCGCGAAAAAAGTAGTAACACCAGACCGTCAGGCCGACACCGATCCAGCCCAGGACGTCGGACAGGAAAAACAGGCCGACAGTTATCGCCGCAAAGATCGCGACAAACCGGATGCCTTCGGGATGCATCGGCTTGATGAACGTGTCACGCATTCGCATCGCGGTCTTTCCCTCAGCTCATTTGTCGGGACCTTCATAGGTAGATTGGCCCCGAACGCAAGAGAGGTCGATATGACACGGTGTGTTCGACACTGGCTTTCGACTACGCCCGATCAGAAATCCTTGAGCAGCCGGGTGGTTTCCGGGTCCAGAAACCCGGCAACGGTCGCCTCGGTTTCCAGCTCCAGTGCCCGGTGAATTCCGCCCGCTGTTGCCTGATTCAAGACACGTTTCATTGCACGTGTGGAAAGCTGAGGCAGGGCAGCCAGTTGTTTCGCGACCGCTTCCGCCTCGGCCAGCAGACCGTCATCAGGCACGACCTTCCACGCGACGCCGATTTCCTTGAGTTCGGCCGCCGCGTAACGCTGTCCCAGAAACAGCATCTCGCGCGCTTTTACCGGCCCGACAAGCGCAGGTAGAATCGAGGTCACGGCACCGGTCACAAACAGGTTGAGCGACACCTCGGGAAAAAACCCCCGCGCGCTTTCCGCCCAGATCGGAAAGTCGCAATTGATCGCCCATTCAAAGCCCCCCCCGACGGCCCAGCCGTTGATGGCGCCGACAACCGGCTTGGCGCCAAGCACGATTGCCACGGTCGCGCGCTGTATGGCATCCACAACTGCGCGCGCTTCTTCCTCGGTCTCCGGATGCACATGTTCGTGCCGGTCATCGCCCGCGCAAAACGCACTTCCCTCGCCGGTGAAAATGATCGCCCGTGTCGCGGGGTCGCGGTTCGCATCGTCGAACGCCAGCGTGACTTCATCGATCAAAAGGCGATTCATCGCGTTCATTGCATACGGTCTGTTCAGGGAAATCGTGCGCACACCATCTGCGGTCAAATCCGAGCGGATGGTTTCATAGGTGAAAGTTGTCATTCATGGCTCCTTATGACCCGCCTTGTTTTTCCTTCGGTTCGCGGAAACGTCGCGTAGGGTAGAATTCTCACCCGTATCGTCGCCCCGAGCTTTTTCTTGAACCTCTCCGCGATCCGCCGCGCTAGGGTTCCGTCATCCCGACCGTCGGCTGCCAACTCGACATGCACGGGCAAGACGTCATAAGGCGGCGGAACATCCAGCATGATCCGATAATCACCCGACAGTTCGTCGAATCCGGTGATGACGGCTGCGACCATGGACGGGAACATGTTCAGCCCCCGGACCACCACCATGTCGTCGGAACGGCCAATCACCCGGAACCGAAAGCCGGTGCAGCCGCACCGGCACGGGTCCGTATTGTCAATGCGGATGATATCGCCGGTCCGAAAGCGCACCAGGGGTTGGCATTCACGGCTGAGATGGGTGAGAACCAGTTCTCCTTCGTTGCCAGAGAGCATTTCCCTGGGTTCCCCGTTGTCAGGGTCGATCAGTTCGGCATGCAGGACATCATGCGCCACGAAATGCAATGAGGTGTCATGAAAGCATTCAGAGGCGAAATTGCAAAACACGTCAGAGACGCCGTAATTCGCGTTTCTTGGCTGCAAACCCCAGATATTGCTTAGGCGCCGGCGAAATTCCGGATCGTCAATGCCGGGCTCGCCGCCAAACAGCCCGAGTTTCAGGCCAAGATCACCAGGCTTCAAGGACGGAAACTTGTCGGCAATCACGCGCTCCAAAACAGCGGGATAAGACGGGGTGCACGAGATGGCAGTGATCCCGGTTTCCAATATGGTGTTGATCAGCAGTTCGGTCGATCCAACACCGAAAGGAACGACCGTTGCGCCCGTGCGCTCCAGCGTCAGATGGTCGGTCAGTCCTCCCATCCACATCTGATAGTTCAGGCAGTGAACAACGGTTATCCCCGGCTTCAGCCCGGCAAGGGACTGCGCGCGACCTCCAACGATTTCCGTTGTTTCGCAATCTCTTGCGCTCATGGCAAGGTTCATGGCCTGTCCGGTCGTGCCGGATGTACGATGCAGTCTGGCGACTTTCTCCGCCGGGGCAGCAAGGTAATCCCCGAACGGGGGCGATGCCGGTTGCGCCAGTCTCAGCCCCGCCTTGTCCGAGAACGGCAGCTCCGCAAGATCTTCCAGTCGTTTAGGAGGGCGCTTGCCGTTCCAAATCCGTTGATAGAAAGCCGAGTTTCTTGCGACATAGTCGCTTTGTCGTTGCCACGATTCCTGCCTGTGCAGTGATAACTCATTGAGGGGCACCAAGTGCCCGTGGTGCAGCAAGCTCATTCGCCCATGCCTTTCGTCCAAAGCGTTGTAAGAGTGTCGACAACGGTGTCCGGGTCTTTCGAGATCGACCCCACCCAGGGATCTTTGGTTACGAACAGTGCTGTCAGATACTGATCGACCATTCCGCCAAGCGCGTAAGCGCGCCGCATCAGTTCATCTTCGGCAGGTCCACCGCCCCGGTGATTTTTCAGATACGCACGCACAACGGTTCTCGCCCACTCGTTGTTGAGCCGTTGAAAAGCTGCCCTGGCTTCGGGAAAAGCGTCGATGCCCACGACAAGGCATTTCATCAAGCCTGCATTGGCCTTGAATAGCTCGAAATAACCTGCCGTGGTATTGCGGATCGGGTCGCCATCTTGTCTGGCTGCGCCCCGCATCTGAACTTGCAGATAGTCCACGAACTTGCTCAGCAGGTGGCCCGCCAGGTCGTTTCGATCTTTGAAGTACAGATAAAACGTACCGTGCGCGACGCCCGCTTGCTGGCAAACGGTCGACACGGTCAGCAAATCAAGTGTGTTGTCGGCAAGGAAGGTCGTGCCGGAAATGAGAAGATCAAGCCGGGTACGCTCGCCCTTGCGCATGCGCTCCCGGCCGATGGATAACCATGTCTCAAACGGGTCGGTTTTCGGACCAGATATTCCATTGGCAGGGATCATTGTACCTCCATTTTATGAAACTGACATCAGTATCATAAATGATTCGAGTCAAGAGCCTGAATAGTCTGCGCTGGCCTTCGGCGGTGAAGGCGACCATCGCCCGCGCTACACGGAGTCGGACAAAAGCTCCTCCATAAAGAGACTCAGCAACTGAGCTCGCCCATCCACCCCAGCCTTGGCATAGATAGAAGTCGATTGCGCCCGTACGGTTCCCGCCGCCCGACCGCGAATGCGCGCGATGGAATCGTTGTCCAACCCTTTCAGGATCAGCAGGGCGACATCCCTTTCGGCTTGTGTCAGGCCCCATTGCGCAAAAAAGCCTTCGATGACTTCCGCCATCTCGCCACGCGCCGCCTTCAGACCGGTGGTAACGCGGGTCATCTTTGCAAGCAGCGCGCGCAGTTCGAACATGAAGAACAGGATGCCTGCACACAGCACGACTGCGACAAAGCTTTCCAGGACAAGATGCCCTCCACCCTCCCCGGCAGGCTCGCGTACGTCCAGAATGACATCGACGATAAAGAACAACGCACATAGCGACTGGATCACGATCATCGCCGCCATTAGCGCAGCCCGGCGCGCGTCAGCGTCGCCGGACCTCAGGGTCTGAATGACCCTGTTGATCATTTGACCGACCAACCGTCGGGAATGTCCTTGCGTCCCGTAATCATTGCTTTCACCAAACCTACGCCTGTCCGCCTTTGATCCAGAACCACTCCGCCAACATGGATCACCACGGACAACACCAGCCAGTTGAACGCCAGTTCGTGCACCTCTTCAACCCACTGCACGCCAAAAAACCGGATCGAGCCCATCATGACGCCCGTGCCGCAAATCACCAGCAGGGTCAGCCAGATACTATAGGCCATCAGAGCACCCAGCGGATTGTGGGACAAGTGCACGACCCGGTCCCCCGCCCATGCCTCCTTTGCATGGTTCAGCACGGCCCGCGGGTAAGGGACAAAAGCAGAAAACCGGGCCGAAGCCGGGCCTATGACGCCCCAGAGCAGCCTGACAAGAACAACCGCCAGAACCGCATATCCAATGAGTTCATGCGCTTTCCCCTCATCATCGACAATCATCCCGTTCAACACGACACCAAGAACGACAGTCCAGTGAACAAGCCGCACCAGAGGATCCCACACCCGATAGCTGCGGGCACTCAGGTGCCCGCGCTCTGTTTCAGCATGACCAGCCATCCGGCTTCACTCCTGCTCGACCTTGGAAATCTTGCCGCTTGCCGGATCGACATACACTTCGGCAAGTTCCTTACCCTTCACGACATAGGCTTCGATCTTTCCGTCTTCCATTTCGATCTTGCGCACATCGAACCCCATATCGGTCAGGCTTGTGCGCACTTCAGCTTCGGTTTTTCCCACCTCTGCACCGGGAGCAAGGTCAAGCGCCAGAACCGGCGAAGCAACAAGCAGGCCCGCAATGATCGACAGATATCTCATGATATTTCTCCGTTTTCAGATCCCGTGGCGGACTGCCCGCCAGCAAGGCCAACCTGTGCCGCTCGCCCCGATCGAACCATTGGGTTCGGGCTTAAACACGGGGATCTAAGCGCGCGCTGACGTTTGAAAACCGAACCTGTCCCAACAAAAAACCCCCGCGCGACGCGCGGGGGTTTTGACTTCAGACGTGTTTGTCAGGGATCAGTGTCTCTTGCCCTTAACCGGCGCCCAAAGGCGCTTGTTGGTCAGGTACAACAGCACCGAAAGGATGGTCAGGAAGATCACACCCACGAATCCGGCCTGCTTGCGGGCCATCATCTTGGGTTCTGCCGTCCACATCAGGAATGCGGCGACGTCCTGTGCCATGGCCTCGACGGTGTTCTCGTGGCCATCGGCAAACTCGACCTGCTCGTCGAACAGCGGTGGCGCCATCGAAATCCAGCCGCCGGGGAAGGCGGTATTTTCGTACAGGATGGTGCCGGCCTCTTCCTTTTCATGGCCGGTATAGCCATGCAGCAGCGAGGCGATGTATTCCGCGCCGCCCATGCCCTTGAACAGCTGGTTGATGCCCAGGCCGTAGGGGCCATGGAAACCGGCGCGCGCCTTGGCCATAAGACTCAGATCAGGCGCGCCAGCCGCCGTGTTGGCCGGGAAATGGTCAACGGGCTTGGCCGGCACGTCCTCGTCGAGCTCCGGATCGTAAACAGTGAAGTTGTCAGCCGCATAGGCGCGAACCTGATCCATTGTGAACCCGACACCGCCCTCATCGGCCAGTGTGCGCAGGGGAACATATTGCAGGCCGTGGCAGGCCGAGCAGACCTCGGTATAGATCTGCAGGCCGCGTTGCAGCTGGTGCTGATCATAGGTGCCGAACGGGCCTTCGAACGAGAACTGGAAATCCTCGATATGCTGTTCGCCGCCACCTGCCGCGAATGATGCGGCAGGAACAAACGCCAGAGCAACAGCGGCGCCGATTGCAAGTTTCTTGAACATGGTTTTCTGTCCCTCTTCTTACTCGGCGGGTGTGGCGTCGGCGTCAGCCTTGCCATAGTGCGCGTTGAAGTCTTCTTCGATGGTTTCCGGCTGCGCCTCGGGCTTTTCGATAACGCCCAGGATCGGCAGGATCACGAAGAAATAGGCGAACCAATAGGCCGACGCGATCAGCGAGAAGGATGCATAGGGTTCTTCTGCAGGCATCGCGCCCAGCCACATCAGGGCCATGAAGTCGATGATCAGCAGGTAGAACCACCACTTGAACATCGGACGGTACTTGCCCGAACGCACCGACGAGGTGTCCAGCCACGGCGCCAGCGCCATGGCCAGGATCGCGCCGAACATCGCCATCACGCCAAAGAACTTGGCGTCAATGATGCCACCGGTGATGAAGCTGGCGAACTGAACAACCCAGACCTCGCCGGTAAAGGCGCGCAGGATTGCATAGAACGGCAGGAAGTACCATTCCGGCACGATATGCGCGGGCGTCACAAGCGGGTTGGCTTCGATATAGTTGTCGGGGTGGCCCAGATAGTTCGGCATGAAGCCGACGATGGCCCAGAAGACAACCAGAACAACTGCCAGAGCAAAGAAGTCCTTGATCACGAAATAGGGCCAGAACGGCAGCGTGTCCTTCTCGGCCTCGGCTTTCGACCCTTTGCGAACATCAACGCCCGTGGGGTTGTTGTTGCCGGTGGTGTGGAAGGCCCAGATATGCACCACGACCAGCGCCGCAATGACGAACGGCAGCAGGTAGTGCAGCGAGAAGAAGCGGTTCAGCGTGGCGTTGTCCACCGCGGGTCCGCCCAACAGCCAGGTCTGGATGCTTTCGCCGATGAACGGGATCGCGCCGAACAGGCCGGTGATCACGGTTGCGCCCCAGAACGACATCTGCCCCCAGGGAAGAACGTAACCCATGAATGCAGTGCCCATCATGCACAGATAGATCAGCATGCCGATGATCCACGTGATCTCGCGCGGGGCCTTGTACGAGCCATAGAACAGACCGCGGAAGATGTGGATATAAACGGCGACAAAGAACAGCGACGCCCCGTTCATGTGCAGATACCGCAGCATATGGCCGCCGTTCACGTTGCGCATGATGTGCTCGATGCTGGCAAAGGCCAGATCGACCTGCGGGGTGTAATGCATCACCAGCACGATGCCAGTGATGATCTGCAGTGCCAGGCAGAAAGCCAGAACAATTCCCCAGATCCACCACCAGTTCAGGTTCTTCGGGGTGGGGATCATGATGGTGTCGTAAAGCAGACCGACGATGGGCAGGCGGCTGTGCAGCCACTTTTCCGCGCCTGTCTTCGGTTCGTAATGGTCGTGCGGAATTCCGGACATGAGCGCGTTTCCTTATCCCAGCTTGATAACGGTAGGTTCGACGAACTCGGCCACCGGAACCGGCAGGTTCTCGGGCGCGGGCCCTTTGCGGATGCGGCCAGACGTGTCGTAGTGCGAACCGTGACAAGGGCAGAACCAACCATGATAGTCGCCGGCGCCATCACCCAGCGGCACACAACCAAGGTGCGTACACACGCCCATCATCACCAGCCATTCGCCACTCTCGTCCAACGAACGGTTTTCGTCCGCGGCGTCAAGGCCGGGCTTGTTGGCGTTGCGATCGTTGTTGTCCGGCAGTTCTGCCAGATCGACCGAACGCGCCTCTTCGATTTCCTCGGGTGTCCGGCGGCGGATGAAGACCGGTTTGCCCAGCCACTTCACGGTGATCTGGGTGCCTTCTTCGACGCCACTGATATCCACGCGGATCGAGGACAGCGCCTGAACGTCGGCCGACGGGTTCATCTGATTGACGAGCGGCCAGACGGCAGCCCCTGCGGTTACAGCACCTGCGCCAGCCGTGGCGTAGTAGAGGAAATCTCTGCGGGTGCCTTCGTGATCTTCTGCGTGGGACACGAGGTTTTCTCCGAATTCCAACGCCCGGCGGACGGGCAAACATGCATCAGCACCGCAACAAAGCGGCGTCTCATCGCGCGTATCTATCCGGGAGAAAACGGTTCGTCCAGCGGTCATAGGCGCGCAGGACCCCGCATCAGCCCTTTCATGTCGCAATGCGGACACAAATTTCAAGATCGGGGCGGCAAAATCATGAAAACGCGCCCGTATTTGGCGGAATACCGAAAATCCCTGCCCCAGGCGATTCGCTTTTGTCGCGCTATGCTCACCATACAGTCGGTGGCTTTCAGCCCCGATGCAGCCACGTCGCGGGGACGCTTCGCTCACAGTCAGTCCAGTTCAGCCTGATGAAGTCCGGCAACTACCCCTTTGGTTGTACACGCTCCATTTAAACATCTATTTTATATAGAAATTTTATTCCTCAAAATGGCCACATTCCTGCTATTGCACCTATTGCGAGAACCACGCTATGTCCCGGTGGACGCATATTCAGGATGGAGGTTGGGCGTGATTAAAACGATTTTTGCGGCCCTTATTCTTGCAACCGCCTCTACGGCGACGGCCCATGCCGCCGGAGATCCGGCAAAAGGCGAACAACTTTACAGCCGCTGTTCCTCCTGCCACGCAATCATCAAGGACGGCAAGGTGCTGGTCAAAGGCGGGATCACCGGCCCGAACCTGTACGGGGTCATCGGTCGGGTCGCCGGAACCGAATACGACTACCTCAATGGCAGCGAGCGCTTGCCCATCGGCATGTTCACCGACGACATGATCCGCGCCGGCCAAGAAGGCCTCGTCTGGACCGAAGAGAACATCACCGCCTATGCCGCCGACCCCATTGGTTTCATTCAGGAATTCCTGAACGATGAAACTGCCCGCCCGAACATGAGCGTCAAGCTCAAATCCGGGGCCGAAGACATCACTGCCTATCTGGCGACCTTCAGCCCCCAGTAAACCCGGCGCCTGATGCTGGCTAAGCCTTGTGCATCAAGGCGGCCAGCCGGGCGGTTTCACTGCCAAAGCCGTTGGAAACCTGATCAGCGGCCGCATTTCGCGCGTCCTCGGGTTTGTTCTGACCAAGCTTCCAGGTGCCCTGAATATCCTCTACCTGCATGCGGCACGGTACGATCATGCGCATCATCCTGTTCAGCGCTTCACTGGACATTTTCCCTGTTCCCCATGGGGCTTTGGGCAGCAGCCGCTTCTCATAGAATGCAGATTGGCGGTCAAGCAAGCCACGTAGCTCGTCCTGCGGGCGCAGTTCAAGCTTTCCGGTCAGGTGCACGGCAACGTAGTTCCACGTCGGAACCTGATCTTCGACACCGTACCAATCGGGCGAAATATAGGCATCCGGCCCCTGCACCGCGATTTTCGCGTACTGCGTCTCGCGCAGAACCCGCACTATGGGGTTCGAGCGCACAAGATGCAGGTCAGCCAGTGAACCGTCTTCGGACAGCAGAAACGGGACATGACTTAATAACGGGGCCTCGCCCGCAGAGAGTGCCAGAACGCCGAACGCCCGGTCGCGGGCGAATTCAACATGACGCGCGCGGTCCTCGGCGCGGAAAGCTGGATTTGGATGCATAAAAGTCCTCCTGTCAAATCTCTTGCAGCGGCAGCCGGTTCTTGGCAAGGTCCGCCTCGTTCTCAGGGCGGGGCGGAATTCCCCACCGGCGGTATGCGGGCCACGGCCCGTAAGCCCGTGAGCGGCCCCGGTTTTAGGGGTGTCAGCAGATCTGGTGAAATGCCAGAGCCGACGGTTACAGTCCGGATGAAAGAGAACGCACGGCCAGGCCACGCCCCCGCGTGTGCTCGTCCGTTCGTGATCGCCTTGGGTGACGTGTCTAACCTATGGAGATTACGATGACACACACCCGCTATGCCTTCGTCAAAGCCAACTGGCATTCCGACATTGTTGACCGCGCGCTCGACGGGTTTCTTGAACTCGTCCCCGCAGAACAAGTCGATGTCTTCGATGTTCCCGGCGCGTTCGAGATGCCCCTGCTGGCCCGTGATCTGGCCCAGACTGGGCGTTATGCCGCCGTCGCCTGCGCTGCCTTTGTCGTTGATGGCGGCATCTATCGCCACGACTTCGTCGCAAAAGCCGTGGTCGATGGCCTGATGCGCGCCGGGCTTGATACAGGGGTTCCCGTCCTGTCGGTCTCGCTGACCCCGCACCAATATCAGGAAACCGATCATCACAATTCGATCTACCGCGACCATTTCGTACAAAAAGGGCGCGAAGCGGCTCAGGCCGCGCTGATGATTTCGGAAACCCGTGCGAAAGTCGCGCAGGCTGCCTGATCTTCATCCTTTCGAAAATACTCAAAATGCGCCGCCCGCAGGGCGGCGTTAAACCCGTCAACGGCCAAATCCGCTTGAGGCCGGGGGCCTTGCCCGCTAATCACGATCCGCAAAGGAGCACGCCCCATGTCAATGAACAGCTTTGGCCATCTTTTCCGCGTCACCACCTGGGGTGAAAGCCATGGGCCCGCCTTGGGCGCCACTGTCGACGGTTGCCCGCCGGGGGTCACAATAGACGAAGCGATGATCCAGCATTGGCTGGACAAGCGCAAACCGGGACAGAACAAATTCACCACGCAGCGACGCGAGCCGGATCAGGTCAAGATCCTTTCGGGCGTGTTCGAAGGCCAGACCACCGGCACACCGGTGCAACTGATGATCGAAAACACCGATCAGCGCTCGAAAGACTACGGCGACATCATGGACAAGTTCCGCCCGGGCCACGCCGATATCACCTATTGGCAGAAATACGGCATCCGCGACTATCGTGGCGGCGGGCGCAGTTCAGCCCGGGAAACCGCGTCTCGCGTTGCCGCAGGCGGGCTGGCGCGCGAGGCCATCAGGCAGATCGCGCCGAATGTGCAGATCACCGGCTACATGACCCAGATCGGACCGCACAAGATCGACCGCGCCAAATTCGACTGGGCGCAGATCGAACAGAACCCGTTCTGGACGCCTGATGAACAGGCGGCCGGGGATTGGGCCACCTATCTGGATGACCTGCGCAAATCGGGCAATTCTGTCGGGGCCGTGGTCGAGGTTGTGGCACGCGGTGTCCCGGCAGGGCTTGGGGCGCCGATTTATGCCAAGTTAGACACTGATCTCGCGGCCGCGATGATGTCGATCAACGCTGTCAAAGGCGTCGAGATCGGCGAAGGTATGGCTGCCGCCGAACTGACTGGCGAAGCCAATGCCGACGAAATCTTCATGGGTCAGGATGGCCCGCAATACAGTTCAAACCACGCAGGCGGCATCCTGGGCGGCATCTCGACCGGACAGGACATTGTCGTACGTTTCGCGGTCAAGCCGACCAGCTCGATCCTGACCACCCGCAAGACCATCACAAAATCCGGCGAAGAGACCGAGATCATCACCAAGGGCCGCCACGACCCCTGCGTCGGCATCCGCGCAGTGCCGGTCGGCGAAGCGATGATGGCGTGCGTGATCCTCGACCACCTTTTGCTGCATCGCGGCCAGATCGGTGAAAATCGTGGCCACATTGGCTGAGCTGCGCACCCGGCTGCGCGACATCGCCCGCGATCTGATGGCTTCCGACCCGGCGCACGATCTGGCGCACCTCGACCGGGTCTGGGTCAATGCCAGCGCCATTGCCGATGGGCAAACCGACCAGCGTATCCTGCTGGCGGCCTGCTATCTGCATGATCTGGTCAATCTGCCCAAGAACAATCCCGATCGGCACCTTGCCTCGCGCCGCTCGGCCGAGGCAGCCGCGCCTATCCTGGCCGGCCTGGGCTTTTCCACGCCTGAAATCGAGGCCACGAAACACGCCATCGCCGCGCACAGTTTCTCCGCCGGAATCGCACCGCAGTCGGCCGAAGCCCGCATCCTGCGTGACGCCGACCGGCTGGATGCACTGGGCGCCATCGGCATCGCGCGCAACTTTTCCGTCGCCGGTTCCCTGGGTCGCGCCCTTTATGATCCCGCCGATCCCTTTGCCGTAGACCGCCCGCTGGACGACCTGCGTTATTCGGTCGATCACTGGAAGATCAAATTGCTGAGCCTGCCAGCGGACATGCTGACCAAAGGCGGCGAACGGATCGCGCGCCAACGTGTCCAACGCATGTTGCGGTTTCTCGAGGCGTTCGCCGAGGAAATCGGCCGCGCCCTGCCCGCGGACTGGACCGCCGAATAGGACCGGGATTTTCCATTATTGATCTTTGCCCGGCAAAGGCGCAGGGTCGCGCGCATGGCGACCCCCTTAACATCGCATCGACCTGTACTTGCCGTGACGCTCAAGCTGAGTGCCCTGTTTCTGTTCACGTTGATGTCGGCACTGGTCAAGGCGCTGTCAGACACTTTTCCGCCGGGTGAGATGGTGTTCTTTCGTTCGCTTTTCGCCATTCCGGTGATCGTCGTATGGCTGATCGTGCGCGGGGAGCTGAAACAGGGATTTGTCGCGAAAAGACCGATGGGGCATTTCTGGCGCGGCGTTCTGGGCACCACCGCCATGGGCCTGACTTTCACCGGACTCAGCCTGTTGCCGCTGCCCGAGGTGACCGCCATCGGCTATGCCACGCCCATCTTCACCCTGATACTGGCCGCCCTGATGCTGGGCGAAACTATCCGGATGATCCGCATCGGCGCGGTTGCAATTGGTCTTTTGGGTGTTCTCATCATGCTCTGGCCCCGCCTTGGCGGCAGTGACCTGCAGACCTCTGCCACCATCGGCGCGCTTTGTGTTCTGGGCGCGACCATCGCCCGCGGGTTCGTACAGATCCACCTTCGCCAGCTTGTGCAGGTCGATCACCCCGCAGCCATCGTGTTTTATTTCTCGGCCACCGCGTCGGTTCTGTCTGCGCTGACCGCCTTCTTCGGATGGACAATGCCGACCTGGGATGAGGCCGCGCTTTTGATCCTGACCGGGCTGGTGGGCGGTGTGGCGCAGATTCTGGTTACGTCATCCTTTCGTTTCGGTCAGGCCTCGATGCTGGCCCCTTATGACTATACCAGCATGCTGTTCGCCATCTTCATCGGCTACGTCTGGTTCGACGAGTTGCCGACGCTGGTCATGCTGTCGGGCGCGGCATTGGTCATTGCCGGAAACGTGCTGGTGATCTGGCGCGAGCACCAACTTGGGCTGGAGCGCGGCAAAGTGCGTGCGGTCACCGATCCCAAAGCCTGACCTTTACCTTTCGCTCACTTTCCCTAGGTTGACCCCGACAATGAACAAGGATTCTCCGATGAGCGACGCACAGGACCACAAGGAAAAGATGCAACAGGTGCAAGCCCAGCACCGCAAGAAAGTGTCCGAAGCGGTCGACCCCTATCGCGGGTTGGTGCTGATCAACACCGGCAAGGGCAAAGGCAAATCCTCGGCCGCTTTCGGTGTCGTCATCCGCGCGCTGGGCTGGGGCAAAAAAGTGGCCGTCGTCCAGTTCATCAAGGGCAAATGGAAAACAGGCGAGCGCCGGTTCTTCGAGGAACACGGGCTGGTCACCTGGCACACAATGGGCGAAGGCTTCACCTGGGATACCCAGGACCGCGAACGCGACATCGCCGCGGCGACGGCGGCCTTTGGCAAGGCCCGCGAACTGATGGAAAGCGGCGGATACGATCTGGTGGTGCTGGACGAGATCAACATTGCGCTACGCTATGAATACCTGACGGTGGATGCAGTCATCGAAGGACTTGAGGCGCGGTCCGGGAAAACCAGCGTGTTCCTGACGGGCCGCGACGCACCGCAGGCGCTCAGGGACTATGCCGATCTGGTCACTGAAATGACCGTGGAAAAGCACCCGTTCGATGCCGGGATCAAGGCACAAAGGGGTATCGATTTCTAAGCCAGCCGCAACCATTCAATGGAGGAGGCGCAAATGACCGCAAACCGACTGATGATCCTGTCAGGTGTGTCGTTTGTCCTCTTCGGTCTGCTGCTGGGCGCCAGCGGCTCAGAGGCGTCGAAAAACCTCTGGGGCGGGTTGAGCACGGCATCGCTTGGCACCTTTGCCCTGGCGATGGTCGCCGATGCGCTGGCCAACGGCAGGATCAGGTTTCAGTTCGACGTGATCGAGCGGGACAAACGCCCGCGCCTGTTTCTGGCCGCCATATCCCTCGTTGCATTTGCCGGGCTGGTCGTGATGGGTTGCGCCGTTTGGGTCTTGTTTTTCCGGGGCCGATAGAACCCGCGAAAAAGCCGTGGCAACCAAGGCCACGGCTTTTTCTTCTGCATGGGTCGGGCCGTCAGGCCGCAACGCTCTCTTCTGGCGCGCTCAGCGAAATCACCGCTACGACCGCGATCCCGTTCAGCCAATAAAAGGAAGCGTCGAGGCCGGAGAAACCGAACAGGCTGGGCGCGAACAAAAAGGTGATGCCGACCAGCAGGTCCACCGCCAGATGGAACTTGTACGGCAGAACCCGCCAGATCCCCAGATGGTGGTCGGTCAGGACCGTCAGCACAAAGGCCGCCATGCCGGTGACAACCGACAGCCACAGCGCTATCGGGTTGGACTGCCCCAGTCCCAGCAGGAACGGCAGCCCCATCAGCGCGAAAGCAACCGGATAATCGAGATAGGCGTGAATATTGCGGGTAACAAAACGAATGGACATGAGATTTTCCTTTCTCTGATCGATGTGAAGCAAAGATAAGGGATCTTTCTCGAACGATTGAGCCTTGAGCGTACATATGATCTTGCCATTCGTACAAAGTTTGATCGTATCAGTGCATCGCCTTATAGGCCGCCGGTGATACGCCGATTTGTTTCTTGAACACGCGCGAAAACGCCGCCTCGGAGCTATAGCCCGCCTCGGCGGCCGCATCCGCGACGTTCCAGCGGTTCTCGACCAACCCGTGACAGGCGATCTGCATGCGCCATTCCGTCAGGTACTGCATCGGGGTCGTTCCCATCTTCAGCGCAAAAAGCTGGGCAAAGGCTGTTCGCGACATCCCGGCCTCACGTGCAAGCGTCTCGACGCTCCAATCGCGCGCGGGGGCGCGGTGAAACGCCGTCAGCGCCCGCGATATTCGCTGATCGGCAAACCCGGCCAGTGCGGAATAGTTTGGGCTTTGATGTTCCAGATGCGCCCGGATGGCCTGGGCAAACAGCACTTCCGAAAGCTTCAGCGCGATCAGGTCGCCACCGATCCGGGCCCCATTCACTTCCGACCCGATCATGCGCAATGTCGCCTCGATCCAGGCGCCGGCCTCCTCGCCATAATTTTCGATCAGGATATAGGGCGGCAGCCGGTCTATCAGCATGTGACCGGATCCCTTCCCGCCCGGCGCAGCGGAAAACGAGAAATGGCCGCAGATCAGCTGCGTATCGCGCTCTTCGTCCGCGCCGCCATAAATCAGAACGCCGTCGCCCTTGTACCCGGCTTGCTCCAGAACCTGATCCAGCGGCAGGGCGTCGATCGGCTTGACTTCGTTGCACAGCAGCGCATGCGCCGCCCCATGCGGGATCAGGATCAGGTCCCCCTGCCTCAGCCGCAGCGTCTCGGCGGTTGACGGGACATACACCTTCAACTCGCCCCGCTGCACGAAATGAAACCGGGCCACGTTCTGGTAACTCGGCACCTTGATCCCGAACGGCGGTGTGAACGACGTGCGGAAATACAGGGTTCCACGCAGGGACAGGCGGGTCAGGATATCGCTGAGAAGGTCCAACATGATGCGAACGTAGTCGTATTTTGCCCTTCGTCCATATGCCTGAACGAACTGCAATGTATTTTGAACGATGGGTTTATGTTGCGTCATGACCAGCAAACCGCAGTTATGCACGCCCGGCCCCGCAACCCATTGCCAGCTGCGATTCCTGCCCATTACACTCTACCGACTTCATACAACAGTCATTCAGCCACCGGCAGGGGATCATCGAATGAGTCACGACAGAATGACCGAATTCCGCGACCGCCTGATCCGGCAGGGGATCGACACCGCCTTGGTCACGGACGAAGATAATGTCTATTACCTGACCGGATACTATGACTACCTGCACATGGAATTCGGGCGACCGACGATCCTGGTGATTCCAGAAGACGGCGACAGCCTGCTGATCACTCCCACGATCGACGAAGTCATGGCCATAAAGGTTGCGCAGGTTGACAGGATTGCAGCCTGGAACGACGGCGCGGGGGAGGAATGGCGACAGGAACTGCCCGCCATCCTGAAAGCCGCCGGGTCGGTGGCGATCGAGCCGGACCGGATGCCGCCGATGGTCAGGCGCTATGTCGATACGCTTGTGGAATCATCCCGGTTACGAGACGTCTCGCCCATCCTCGATGACATGCGGATGATCAAATCAGCGTCCGAGTTGCAACTTGCGCGCCATGCCGGTCAGGTCGCCATGGCGATGATGGAGGCCGGCCGCGACGCAATCGGCGACGGTGTTCCCGAATACGAGGTCGCGCTGGCAACCGGGCGCGCGGGAACCCGCAAGGCAGCACAGATCCTGTCCGACCACTATGCTGATACGCCAATGTCGCCCAACACACATTTTCTCCAGATCATGGCCTCTGGCGACACGATCACCAGAACGCACCAACGGGCATCCACCCGGATAATGAAACGGGGAGAGCCGGTATTCCTGTGTTTCTGCGGCATGACGAATTTTCACCGCTTCAAGCTGGGCTTCGACCGGACCTTCTGGATCGGTGAAATTGCAGACGCGTCACAGGCCGGGATCTACGAGATTGCCGTCGCCAGCCAACAGGCCGCCTTGAATGAATTGAGGCCGGGAATATTGGCCGAGGAGGTGCACCGCGCCTATGCCGAGGTCATTCAGGGGGCCGGATTCGACTATCCTTTCCGCTGCGGGCGGGCAACGGGGTTCAGTTTTCTCGAAAAACCGCAGCTGGTGACCGGGGACAAAACCGTTTTGCAACCGGGCATGGTATTTGCGGTTGACGGGTCAGTGTCCGTTGACACCTTCCGCGCGCAGGTCGGCGACAGCTTTATCATCACCGAGGACGGCTACGAACCCGTCACATTCCACTCAAAGGCGCTGGCTGATGTGATCTTGTGAAATCGCATCAAACGCCGGGCACGGGCCCCGCATTTACGCGGGGGCCGCAGTCTCGATCAACTACGAACGCACCAGCTTCTCGTAGGATTCCGCGATATCGCGGGTCAGGTCACCGACCTCAAAGGTATATTCCCCGATCTGCCCCACCGGCGTGACCTCGGCGGCGGTGCCGGTCAGCCAGCACTGTTCGAAATCCGCCATTTCCTCGGGCATGATGTGACGCTCGTGCACGGTGAGGCCCTTGTCCTTGAGCATCTGCACCACGGTTTGGCGGGTGATCCCGTTGAGGAAGCAATCCGGCAGCGGTGTGTGCACTTCGCCATCCTTGACAAAGAACACGTTGGCGCCGGTCGCCTCGGCGACATAGCCGCGATAGTCCATGAACAGCGCATCGGAACAGCCCTTGGCCTCGGCCTTGTGCTTTGAGATGGTGCAGATCATGTAAAGGCCCGCCGCCTTGGCATGAACCGGAATGGTTTCCGGGCTCGGGCGTTTCCATTCCGCGATGTCCAGCTTGGCGCCCTTCATCTTGGCGTCGCCATAGTATGCGCCCCAACCCCAGACCGCGATGGCCATGCGCACCGGGTTGCGGGCCGAAGCCACGCCCATATCCTCGCCCGAACCGCGCCAGACCAGCGCCCGCACATAGGCGTCCTGCAGGCCCGAGGCCTTCAGTGTCTCTGCCTTGGCGGCCTCGATCTGATCGACGGTATAAGGCATCGGCATATCCAGAGCCTCGGCGCTGGCGACCAGCCGTTCGGAATGCGCCCGGCTTTTGAATATCTTGCCGTTATAGGCGCGCTCGCCCTCGAACACGGACGAGGCATAGTGCATGGCGTGGGTCAGGATATGTACCCTGGCATCGCGCCACGGCACCATTTCACCATCCATCCAGATGACACCATCACGATCATCATAACTCGCCATGCCAAGACCTCCAGAACGGCAGTTTTCCATTTATTGCGTCAATTAGGTCCGAACCGGACACTTTGTTGCGCAAAAGCTGCGATTCGATACCTGTTCACCCTTGGAATGTCAACAAGACTGACTTAAAGTCGGTCCAAGCAACAAACGAGGCATATCATGTCCGAAACCCGCGCCGCATCGGCCTTTGGTGGCGAAAGCCTGCTGTTTCTGACCGACGAGCAGTTGCGGCAGGGGATCGAGGCAATGTTTTTTGCCTATCGCGGCTTTACCGCCGATCCGGACCGCATTCTTGCCGAAATGGCTTATGGCCGCGCCCATCACCGGGCGGTCCACTTCATCAACCGCGCGCCGGGAACGACCGTGAACAACCTGCTGGCCATCCTGGGCGTCACCAAACAGTCCCTCAACCGGGTGCTGCGCACGCTTATTGCCGATGGTCTGGTCGAAAGCCGCGTGGGGACTGTGGACAAGCGCGAGCGCCACCTTTTCCTCACCGATGCGGGACGGGCGCTCGAGGCGAAACTCTCCGACGCCCAGCGCGCCAGGATGCGCGCAGCCTACAAGGATGCCGGCCCCGAAGCCGTGGCCGGGTTTCGCAAGGTACTTGAAGCGATGATGGATACTGATATGCGTAGTGCCTATACCAAACTGCGGGATACGACCTCATGAGCAACATGGATGCCCATCTTCTGATCATCGACGATGACGAACGCATTCGCGACTTGCTGAAGAAATTCCTGATGAGGCACGGCTTTCTGGTTACGTCGGCCCGCGATGCCGCGCATGCCCGCCGGGTGCTGACCGGGCTGGACTTCGACCTGATCGTCATGGACGTGATGATGCCCGGCGAGGATGGCGTCAGCCTGACGCGCGCCCTGCGCGAAACCCATACGACGCCGATCCTGTTGCTGACCGCGCGCGGCGAAACCGAACACCGCATTGCCGGGCTCGAAGCGGGGGCCGACGACTATCTTGCCAAGCCGTTCGAACCCAAGGAATTGCTGCTGCGCATCAATGCGATCCTGCGGCGCATGCCCGAAACCTCGGCACAGGACGCCGCGCCGAAAATCCTGCATCTTGGGCCGATCCGTTACGACATCGAACGCGGCGAGATGTGGCAGGGCGAAGACCCGGTGCGTCTGACCGCCACCGAAAGCCAGCTGATGCGGATTTTCTCGGCCCAACCCGGCGAAGCGATCAGCCGCGCCAAGCTGGTCGAGGATCTGGGTCGCGACAAGGGCCAGGCACAGGAACGGGCCGTCGACGTCCAGATCACCCGGCTGCGCCGCAAGATCGAATCCGATCCGAAACAACCGCGATACCTGCAAACGGTGCGCGGAGCCGGGTACATGCTCGCCCCGGATTGATCAGCTGAACCAGGCTCTGTTCCGGGCCGCTCGAACAAGGGATCATGATGAAAACCACCCTGATCACCCATGCTGACTGCCTTGGGCATGTCACACCTGCAGGTCATCCCGAACGGGTCGCGCGGCTGGAACACATCCTGCACGCACTCGAACCGCTGGATCTCAACCGTGTGACAGCGCCATTGGCCGCGGACGACGATCTGCTGCGCGTCCATCCCGAAAGCCATGTCCGCGCGATCCGCGCCACCCGGCCTGCCGACGGCTTTGCCCAGATCGACGCCGATACGTTCATGTCGCCCGGCTCGGTCGATGCCGCCTATCGCGCAGCGGGCGCTGTGGTGCGCGCGGTCGACATGGTTCTGGGCGGCGAAACCCCCAACGCCTTTTGCGCCATCCGCCCGCCGGGACACCATGCGGAAACCGAGACCGCGATGGGGTTCTGCCTGTTCGGCAATGCGGCGCTGGCGGCCAAACACGCGCTGGATCACCACGGGTTGTCCCGCGTCGCGGTGGTGGATTTCGACGTCCACCACGGCAACGGCACACAGGACCTTCTGTGGGACGAGCCGCGCGCATTGGTGATCACCAGCCAGCAGATGCCGCTCTGGCCCGGCTCCGGCCGCCCCGACGAGGATGGCGCGCATGGGCAGATCCTCAACATGCCATTGGCCCCCGGAACCGGCGGCGCCGAGATGCGCGCGGCATATCAGGGGCAGGCCTTTCCACGTCTGCGCGCGTTCAAGCCCGAACTGATCATTATCTCGGCCGGATTCGACGCGCATCAGGACGACCCGCTTGCCAATCTCAACTGGTCCACCGCCGATTTCGCGTGGATCACCGCCGAGTTGTGCAAGATTGCCAAAGACGTGTGTCAGGGCCGTATCGTCTCGACTCTCGAAGGCGGGTATGATCTGAACGCGCTAAGCGCCGCAACCCGGGCGCATGTGGAAGAACTGATGAAGGCCGCGACATGACCGATACACCCGTTGACCAGATGACGTTCGAACAGGCGATGAAAGAGCTGGAGGCCGTCGTCGGCCAGCTTGAACGCGGCGATGTGGCGCTGGATCAGTCGATCGCGCTCTATGAACGCGGTGCGGCGTTGAAAAAGCGCTGCGAGGACGAGCTGAAGCGCGCCGAGGAAAAGGTCGCCGCCATCACGCTGGACGCCAGCGGCCAGCCCACAGGGACAACACCCGTCGAAGGCCTTTGATGTTTCAGGAAAGGCTGGCGCAGGACGCCGCGCTGATTCAGGACCACTTCGATCTGGTTCTGGGCGCGCTCGACCCGATCGATGTGACCCAGGCCATGGCCTATGCCACGCAGGGCGGCAAACGGCTGCGCGGGTTTCTCGTGCTGGAAAGCGCCCGCCTGCATGATGTCGGACCCGATCGCGCGATCTGGCCCGCAACGGCCATCGAGGCGCTGCATGCCTATTCGCTGGTTCATGACGACCTGCCCTGTATGGACAACGACGATCTGCGGCGCGGCAAGCCGACGGTGCATGTGAAATGGAATCAGGGTACCGCCGTGCTGGCCGGCGACGCCCTGCAGACGCTGGCCTTTGAGCTGTGTACCCGGTCCGAAACTGGCCCTGCGGACACCCGCGCCGAACTGGCGCTGACGCTGGCACGGGCCAGCGGCGCGCAGGGCATGGTGCTGGGGCAGGCGCTGGACATCGCCGCCGAAACCGCCGACCGGCCCCTGACATTGGATCAGATCACCCGCTTGCAGGCCGGCAAAACCGGTGCGTTGATCGAATGGTCCGCCTGCGCCGGGGCGCGGCTGGCCGGGCAGGACACGGCCCCATTGCTCCAATACGCGCAGGCGCTTGGTCTTGCTTTTCAGATCGCCGATGACATCTTGGATGTCGAGGGTGACGCCAAAAAGGCCGGAAAGCGCCTGCAGAAGGATGCGGATGCAGGCAAGGCCACTTTCGTCTCGCTTCTTGGGCTCGATGGGGCGCGATCGCGCGCGCTGGAACTGGTAGAGGCCGCCTGCACCGCGTTGGAAATTTACGGCACGCGGGCCGATACCTTGAAGGAGGCCGCCCGTTTCGTTATTGCCCGGGACAGCTAACCGCAAAGGACGCCATGTCAGATCGCCCGAAAACCCCGCTGTTGGACCTTGTGAACCGCCCTGCGGATCTCAAGCAGTTCTCGGACGCGCAACTGACCCAGCTTGCGGGCGAATTGCGGGCGGAAACCGTCTCGGCCGTTTCGGTGACCGGCGGCCATCTGGGCGCGGGCCTTGGCGTGGTGGAACTGACCGTGGCGCTGCATGCGGTGTTCGACGCACCGCGTGACAAGATCATCTGGGACGTCAGCCATCAGTGCTATCCGCACAAGATCCTGACCGAACGGCGCGACCGCATCCGCACCCTGCGCCAGAAAGACGGGCTCAGCGGCTTCACCAAGCGCAGCGAAAGCCCCTATGACCCGTTTGGCGCAGCGCATAGTTCGACCTCGATCAGCGCCGCTCTGGGGTTCGCCGTCGCCCGCGATCTGGGCGGCGCAATCCCCGAAGGTTTGGGCGATGCCATTGCCATCATCGGCGACGGTTCGATGTCCGCCGGCATGGCATTCGAGGCGATGAACAACGCAGGCCACCTGAACAAGCGCCTGATTGTCATCCTCAACGACAACGAGATGAGCATCGCACCGCCGGTCGGTGCGTTTTCCAACTATCTCTCGCGCCTCTACGCCGAAGAACCGTTCCAGGAACTCAAGGCCGCCGCCAAGGGCGCGGTTTCGCTTTTGCCAGAACCCTTCCGCGAAGGCGCCAAGCGTGCCAAGGAAATGCTCAAGGGCATGGCCGTCGGCGGCACCCTGTTCGAGGAACTGGGCTTTTCCTATCTCGGCCCCATCGACGGCCATGATATGCACCAGCTGTTGCCGGTCCTGCGCACCGTCAAGGCGCGCGCGACCGGCCCGATCCTGATCCACGTGCTGACCAAAAAGGGCAAGGGCTATGCCCCGGCCGAAGCCGCCCGGGATCGCGGCCACGCAACGGCGAAGTTCGACGTCGTCACAGGCGAACAGAAAAAGGCGCCTTCGAACGCGCCCTCCTACACTTCGATTTTTGGCAAGACCCTGGTGGCCGAGGCCGCGCGCGACGACAAGATCGTCGCCGTCACTGCCGCAATGCCGGACGGCACCGGGCTGAACCTTTTTGCCGAACGCTATCCCTCGCGCTGTTTCGACGTGGGCATAGCCGAGCAGCACGGCGTCACCTTCTCCGCAGCGCTGGCCGCCGGCGGCATGAAACCCTTCTGCGCGATGTATTCCACCTTCCTGCAACGCGGCTACGATCAGGTTGTGCATGACGTCGCGATTCAGCGCCTGCCGGTGCGCTTCGCCATCGACCGCGCCGGTCTGGTGGGGGCCGACGGCGCCACTCACGCGGGGTCGTTCGATATCGCCTATCTCGCCAACCTGCCCGGCATGGTGGTCATGGCCGCCGCGGACGAGGCAGAGCTGGTGCACATGGTCGCCACCGCCGCCGCCCATGACGACGGCCCCATCGCCTTCCGCTATCCGCGCGGCGAAGGTGTGGGTGTGGACCTGCCCGAGCGTGGCGAGGTGCTGGAAATCGGCAAGGGCCGTCTGATCCAGCAAGGTGCGCGTGTGGCGCTCCTGTCCTTCGGCACCCGTCTGGCCGAGGTCCAAAAAGCCGCCGAGGCTCTGTCGGCGCGCGGCATCACCCCCACCATCGCCGACGCCCGTTTCGCCAAACCCCTTGATCAGAGCCTGATCCTGGACCTCGCTACCACGCACGAGGCGCTGATCACCATCGAAGAAGGCGCCATCGGCGGCTTCGGCAGCCACGTGGCGCAGCTTCTGGCCGAAGAGCGCATCTTTGACACCGGTCTGAAGTTCCGCTCGATGGTCCTGCCCGACACATTCATCGATCAGGCCAGCCCCGCCGACATGTACACCGTCGCGGGCATGAACGCCGAACATATCGAGGCCAGGGTTCTTGACGTTCTCGGCGTCGCCCAGATCACCGGAAAACGCGCCTAGGGCCTCTGCCCCCCGCACCGATTTTTCAGTTGCTCAACCTGTGGCTTTCGCCAAGACCCAATCGACGCCGCGCAAAAAGTCGTCGATTGACAAAGTGTTTTTTTCTCCGCTGGACGCTGAGAGAACAAAACCGTGTGTGTAGTCGATGAGAAGGTGCAAGAGCACATCATTCTTGTCACCATTGTCGAGTTCCCGAGTGCAGCCTCGCAACTCGTTTGTGATCTGTATGAGATCCTCGCTCATGAGAGAAACATCTTCGAGAATGGCCCGCAACAGGTTGGCATTCAGCAAGGCACGTTGGAAGTATGCTCTCAATATGTTGCGCGCCTTCGCTGTCGGACTCTCTCCCGATACGTCCTGCAGCGTGTTCTCAAAGGCCAAACCAACCAAATCTGCCAGCAACGCATGCTTGCTGCCGGAATGATAGGTCACAGCCATCGGCGTGACCTTCAGCTTTTCGGCCAGCAAGCGAAACGAGAGTGCATCTGCTCCTTGCTTTTGCACAATGGGTAACGCGGTTTGCAACACAAGCTGTTTTGACAGACGCTGGGTTGATTTTGGCGGCCGTCCGACCGCAGACGATTTCGTCATGCGCCCTTCACTTTGTAGACCAGCTCGACAAGGCCGGACGGAAATGGCGTGGCCGAGATCAGCTCAAGGTCAACGTCACCGTCAGTTTCACCGAAAATTCGGATGCCATCCCCCAGCAGAATGGGAACCATGGCAATCTTCATGTCTTGCACGAACCCGGCCCTGAGAAAGGACTGAATGATCGCGCCACCATCGACATATACACGCTTGTGGCCGCGTTGGCGTAAGGTCTCCCATAACTCCTGTGGCCGTTCCGTTGTGAATTCGACTTTGCTCTGCAGATGTTCAGGCAATTCCCGACTTGTCATGGAACGGCTAAGGACAACGACTGGCTTTTCATAGGGCCACTCGCCAAATCCCAGGACAGTTCTCAGCGACCCGGAACCCATGACAAGAACATCGACACTGTCCATAAACTCATTGAATCCGTGGTCTTCATTGGATGTCGGCTGTTTCGTCAACCAATCGAGGCTGTGATCTTTTCTTGCCACGAAGCCGTCAAGGCTCATTGCCATCATGATATGTCGGACAGGCATGGAATTCTCCATCAGACATTAATTATACATCATATAATTAATAGAGAAGAATTTCCAATAAGACGCATCTGATACGATGCTTTGCCAGGGAATGTGGACATTTGCCTCGCTTACAGCATTCGTCAAAACAGGCTCAAGACAGACCAACGTACTTTCGCGGCTTGATCTATTATTTTGTGTCCCGCCACTTGAACGCCGATTGCGACATACCGATCTGTGTCCTGACGCGAGATGGCCGGACAGCTCCGTTGCGGTACCAGTTGATGGACTGAGCACGCCTCACTTTCTCCGAAGCATGACGACACGCCTGCCCGCCTTGCACGGCGCAGCGACGGATGTCGTTAGCCCTGGGAACCGCGCCCTCCGGCGTGCATCTGACTGATAGAGAACGTCATGTCGGTAAAATCCATTCTGGCGCGAAAAGGTTTCTTCGTGCCGCGTATCGACCCCAACTCGCCCGTCAAAGGCGCCCTTTTGCATTTGGAAAAGGATGAGATCTCGGCCTTGATCGCCACGTCCGATGGCCAGCAGATCGACGGCATCCTGACCACCGCCGATATCACCCGAGGCCTGCATCACTTCGGCGCCAGGGTCATCGACATGCCGGTGAGCCGGGTGATGACCAGGGACGTGAAAACATGCGATGTCTCGGCATCCATCGCCGAAATCCACCTTTTGATGACCCGGCACCACATTCGTCATCTTCCGGTGACACGGAATGGAAAGCTGTGTGGCCTGATCAACATTCTCGACGTGATCCGCCAACAACTCGAAGACAGCGAAGCCGACGCGAAATCCATGCGCGCCTATATGGCGGGACGCGTTTGATGCGATACCTCGGACAATGCAATCAGACGTTGCGAGGGACTGTCCTGCCGGATTGGTCCGGGAAGAATAGACTGAACCTCAAAGGCCTTTTTCCCGGCCCCAACACACACCACTCCAAGATGGACGGCTCGCAATGACATATGTGACCCTGATACTGGGCCTTTTCCTTCTCGTGGCCGGGGGCGAGGCGCTTGTCCGTGGTGCCGTGGGGATTGCACGACACCTGAATATCTCGCCGATTCTCATCGGTCTCACCCTCGTGGGGTTCGGCACCTCGACACCTGAACTCGTGACCAGCCTGCAGGCCATGATGAAGGGCGCGCCGGGCATCGCCGTCGGAAACGTCGTAGGCAGCAACATCGCCAACATCCTGCTGATCCTCGGCATCGCGGCGCTTCTGCTTCCGATCCACGTCAACGCCGCGGCATTCCGGCGCGATGGTGTCGTCGTGGTGCTGGCAAGCCTCGCCTGCCTGGCGGTGGTTCTGGCAGGGGCCATCCCGCGCTGGATTGGGCTCGTCTTTGTTCTGGCGCTCATCACCTACCTTGTCCTCACCTATTTGCTGGAACGCGGCAACGGCTCCGACTCGGCCGCCCTGCACAAGGCCGAGGCCGATCTTGCACCAACACCGCCCATACACCTCCTGTCGATGATCGGCAGCTTTGTCGCCGGTCTGGCGCTGACGATCTTCGGCGCACGCTTGCTGGTGGACAGCGCCATTGATCTGGCGCGCCTTGCCGGTGTGTCCGAAACGGTGATCGGCCTGACCATCGTGGCGGTCGGCACATCGCTGCCCGAACTTGCAACATCGGCCATCGCGGCGCGCCGGGGTCAGGGCGATGTGGCGCTCGGCAACATCGTCGGCAGCAACATCTTCAATATCCTCTGCATTTTGGGTGTAACGGCCCTTGTGGCACCGATTCCTGTCCCCGCAGAGATCGCTGAATTCGACATCTGGGTGATGCTGGCGGCAACCGCCGCGCTCATCGCGGTCGCCGTCACCGGCTGGTCGATCCGGCGGTACGAGGGCGCCCTGCTGGTGCTCGGATACGGTGCATATCTGGCCGCACTTCTGGCCATGGCGCACACAATTTGACCGTCCTCAAAAAGAGAAAAGAAGCCTCTTGAAATGAAACGCAACCAAGCGCATTTTCGCAACGTCCGAGTGCAGCGACAGAAACGACGATTGGCGCGCGACGGCTCTCTCGGCACCGGAACCTTATCCGAATGGATCAAGAACTCGCTCCTGTATCGGAGCCTCCAGATCTCGGGCATCTCGCCGGATCAACCTTCTTCCCTTTTGAACCCAACCAATCGATTTCAATACCCGGCCGCCCGTCTCTGCGCGCGCCACGGTTTCCGATTGGCAAAGTCACCGCAGAATTCCGCAAGCGGTTCTTCCCCGACACTACGACGGCGGATTGGAACGACTGGCGCTGGCAGATGCGGGCGCGAATCCGGTCAACCGCCCAGCTTGAGCGGATCTTCCAACTCGGCCCGGACGAACGCGAAGCGCTGGGTCGCCATGTCGGCGGACTGCCGGTCGGCATCACACCCTATTATGCCAGCCTCATGGGGCACGACGACCCGTCCGAACCATTGCGCCGCACGCATATCCCGGTGGGTCAGGAATACCTGCGCACGCCCGGCGAGGCGGACGATCCCTTGGGCGAGGATCACGACACATCGGTTCCCGGTCTCGTGCACCGATATCCCGACAGGGTTCTGTTCCTGACCACCGGCACCTGCTCGACCTATTGCCGCTATTGCACACGCTCGCGCATGGTCGGCCAGGCGGGCGGCGAGTACCAGTTCTCGACCCGCCAGTGGGAACAGGCCTTCGCCTATATCGAAGCCCACCCCCAGATCCGCGACGTTCTGCTCTCGGGCGGCGATCCGCTGACCCTGTCGGATGAAAAGCTCGACCATCTTCTGGGCCGTCTGCACGCCATCCCGCATGTCGAGTTTGTGCGCATGGGCACCAAGGTTCCGACCGTGCTGCCGATGCGGATTACGCGCACTCTGATCCGCGTCCTGAAAAAGCACCACCCCCTGTGGATGTCGATCCACGCGACGCACCCAAAGGAACTGTCCCCCGAAGCGACCGAAGCCTATGCGCGGCTGGCCGATGCCGGCATTCCGCTCGGCTCTCAAACCGTGCTTCTGAAAGGCATCAACGACAATGTCGAGACGATGAAATCGCTCAATCACGGTCTGCTCAAGCGGCGGGTGAAACCCTATTACCTCTACCAATGCGACCCGATTACCGGCTCGGCCCATTTCCGCACCCCGGTCGCAAAAGGCCTTGAGATCATCGAAGGTCTGCGCGGTCACACAACAGGCTATGCCGTGCCGCAATTCGTCATCGACGCCCCCGGCGGCGGCGGCAAGATTCCGCTTTTGCCGGACTACATCGTGGGCCGCGACGGCGATGACCTGATCCTGCGCAACTTCGAAGGGCACCACTACCGCTACCACGATCCGGACCAAAGCCCGCTTCCATCCAGGGAATCCCCATCATGCTGATCGGCCTGACCTATGATCTGAGGGATGACTATGCCGACGCAGGCCTGTCGGACGAGGCACTGGCCGAATTCGACAGCCCCGAAACGGTTGCGGCCATCGAAATTGCGCTGGCGCGGGCCGGGTACCGGACCGACCGCATCGGCAACATCCGGGCGCTGGCCTCGCGACTCGTGGCTGGAGACCGCTGGGACCTCGTATTCAACATTGCCGAGGGCGTCTCGGGCCGCTCGCGCGAGGCGCAGGTTCCCGCCCTGCTCGAAGCATATGGTGTGCCCTACACCTTTTCCGATCCGCTGACGCAGGCGTTGGGCCTCGACAAGGCAATGGCAAAGCGGGTCGTCCGCGATGCCGGTCTGCCCACCGCACCATTCGCGGTGTTCGAAACCGCCTCCGACGCAGTAGACTCTGAACTGCCGTACCCGCTGTTTCTCAAGCCGCTCGCCGAAGGCACCGGCAAGGGCTGCGAAAACGCCTCGAAGGTCGGCGATGCAAAATCCGCCGAGCTTGTGGCGCAGAACCTGATTGCCCGGTTCGAACAGCCCGTTCTGGCCGAAACCTACCTGCCCGGGCGCGAGTTCACCGTGGGCATTCTCGGCAATGGTGCCGGGGCCCGCGTCATCGCCGTGATGGAGGTTATGCTGCGCGACCGGTCGGGCGATCAGATCTACAGTTTTCACAACAAGGAACACTGGGAACAGCACGTGCATTACGAACTGGCCGATGACGCCGAGGCGATCGAGGCGGGGCAGGTCGCCCTTGCCGCCTATCGCGCCTTGCAATGCCGCGATACGGCCCGCGTCGATCTGCGATCCGACGCGGCTGGCTGGCCTCATTTCCTCGAGGTCAACACGCTCGCCGGCATGCACCCGACCCACTCGGACCTGCCGATGCTGTCGGCCAAGTCCGGCCTCACCTATGACGACCTGGTTACCGGAATCGTCGCGGCGGCACTGACCCGCACAGGGCAACTGACAGAGGCGCAGCGCGTCGCATCATGAATGGTTTTGATATCCCCGTTATTCACGGGGCGACGGGGAACACCCCCGACGAGCTTGACACTGTCCAGACCGCAATAGCGGTGATGGACGCACTGGCCGATTTGGGCGCGCGGTCGCGGCTGATCACGCTGAACGAAGGCGAGGCCGTCCTGGATCAGCTGGCCGCCGAGCGGCCCGATCTGGTCTTCAATCTGGTCGAGGCCGTCGGCGGATATGCAGCGCCGGCGGCCGCCATCCCCCAGGCTTTACAGGCCCGTGGCCTGTCCTTCACCGGATGCGGGGCAGAGGCCTCCTGGACATGCCAGTCAAAGGTCATGCAGAAAGAGCGGTTGCGCGAGGCCGGGTTGCCCACACCGGATTGGAGCGTCAACGGCGTTTCGCTGGCCCGCACGCCTCAGGTGATCGTTAAATCGATCACCGAACACGCCTCGGTCGGCATTGATCAGTCCTCGGTGATGCCGGGCAAACAGGCCGCTGGGGCAATCGCCGAAAAGACCGCGCGCACGGGTGATCCCCATTTTGCCGAAACCTATGTCGACGGTCGCGAATTCGCCCTGTCGCTGCTGGACACGGACGATGGCCCCCGTGTGCTGCCGCCCGCCGAAACGCAGTTTCTGGGCTACGGCCCCGACAAACACCGC
Organism: Ruegeria sp. CI1; assembly: GCF_056536925.1. Classification (NCBI taxonomy): domain Bacteria; kingdom Pseudomonadati; phylum Pseudomonadota; class Alphaproteobacteria; order Rhodobacterales; family Roseobacteraceae; genus Ruegeria; species Ruegeria sp. CI1. Next base: position 256,422 of record NZ_JBQFQP010000004.1, read on the forward strand.
ATCGTCGATTACGACGCCAAATGGGTCGAGGACACGCATGCCTATAACAACACCCCGCGACGGTTCGAGTTCCCACCCCGGGACCAAGCGCTGCTGACCGAACTGAAACGCCTTGCGCGCGCCTGCTGGGATCTGTTCGGCCTGTCGGGATATGCGCGGGTCGATTTCCGCATCGACGCAAGCGGCCGACCCTGGATTCTCGAGGTCAACACCAACCCCTGTCTCGCCCCCGACGCGGGCTTCGTGGCCGCCGCTGCGCAGGCCGGGCTCAGCTTCGAGGACCTGATCGGGCAGATCGCCTCTGCCGGTCTGCGCAAAACCGAATTGGCGGCCTGACATGTTCCGGATCAGAAAGGTTCCCGACGCACGGGCCCCCAGCAACCGGACCGCCGTCACCGAGGCGCAGGCAATCCTGCGCGCGCAGTTCCCGGGCATGGCGCCCGGCGACATCGACGCATTGCCCGACCGGCTCGAAGATCCCTATACCCACAGGTTCGTCGCGGAACTGCTTGTGGCCGAAGACGCCCGGTCACACGTTCGCGCCGCCGCCGTCATGCTCTATGATCCCGAGCTTGCTTTTGCCTTTCTCGACATGCTCGCCACGTCACCCGGGGCAAAACCCGGGCGCGGCGCGGGCGGCGCGCTGTACGAACGCGTGCGGCTCGAAGCAGCGGCGCTTGGTGCAAAGGGTCTCTATTTCGAATGCCTCCCGGATGACCCCGACCTCAGCCCCGATCCGGAAATCCGCGAACAGAACGCCGCGCGGCTGAAATTCTACGAACGCTTCGGCGCCCGCCCGATCACCGGCACAGGCTATGAAACCCCGCTTTCGCCAAACGACACCGACATGCCGCATCTGGTCTTTGACGGGCTTGGGCGTCACGATCTGCCGGACGCAATGCGATTGCAAGACATCGTGCGCGCGATCCTCGAACGGAAATACGGCAGCCTGTGCCCGCCCGAGTACATCGAACATGTGGTCACCTCGATCGAGGACGGTCGCTTTGCCCTCCGCCCCGCACACTATGGCAAGACCATCTCAGCCCGAACGCCGCCGGACCTGCGCCGATCCATTCCGCTGATCGTCAACGACCGCCACGACATCCACCATGTGCGCGAACGCGGCTATGTGGAAAGCCCGGTCCGCATTCAGACCATTCTCGACGATCTCGACGCAACGGGCCTGTTCGTGCGCCATGAAGCCCAGCACTTTCCCGACCGCTGGATACGGGGGGTGCACGACGCCGGGCTTGTCGCCTATCTCAAAAGCGCCTGCGCCGAGGCGCCGGAAAAAACCTCGGTCTATCCCTACGTCTTCCCGGTGCGCAACGCCACGCGCCCGCCAAAGGAACGTTCGGTACTTGCAGGATACTGGTGCATCGACACCTTCACGCCGATCAACCGCAACGCCTGGCCCGCCGCACGCCGCGCCGTAGACTGCGCGCTGACGGCGGCCGAGGCGGTTTTGTCCGGCTCGCCCGCGGCCTATGCGCTGGTGCGCCCGCCGGGCCACCATGCCGAGCGCAAGACATTTGGCGGCTTCTGCTATCTTTGCAATGGCGCCATCGTGGCCAATTTCCTGTCCCGCTACGGCAAGGTCGCCATCCTCGACATCGACTATCACCACGGCAACGGCCAGCAAGATATCTTCTATGACCGTGCCGATGTCCTGACCGTGTCGATCCACGGCGATCCCAGCTTTGCCTATCCCTATTTCACCGGCTTTCGCGACGAAACCGGGCGCGGCCCGGGCGCGGGATACAATCTCAACATACCGCTGCCCGAAACCGTTTCACCCGCCGACTATCTTGCGGCGCTGGAACGCGCGCTGAACCGTATCGGGACGTTTGCACCGGAATACCTTGTCCTTTCGCTCGGCTTCGACACCGGGCGCGGCGACCCCACCGGCACATGGTCGAACCGGCCCGAGGATTTCCGCCGCATCGGCGCGCGGATCGCCAGCACCGGATACCCCACCGTTCTGGTGCAGGAAGGCGGTTATCGCATCCGCACGCTGGGCGCCAATGCCCGCGCCTTTTTCGAAGGTTTCGCAAGCGGTCTGGAAACCGCGCGGCGCGCACCAAAGGTACCACAACGGCCCATGTCAGAGGCCACACGCCGACAGTGGCGCAGCGCCGTCCGGCCCGAAGACCCGGAAAAAATCCGCGCGCTGGTCGCCACGACCGAACGGTTCTCTGCCGAAGAGATTGCGATTGCCGAAGAACTTGCGCAGGAACGGATCGAACGCGGGCTGGCTTCCGGCTATCACTTCATTCTGGCGTCCAGGGGCGACCGTCTGGAAGGATACGCCTGTTACGGTCAGATCCCCGGATCGGACACAAGCTGGGATCTCTACTGGATCGCGGTGTCGCCTGAACTTCAGGGCCAGGGCCTGGGTGCCGAACTCCTGCACCGGGTCGAAGCCGCCATCTCGCATGCTGGCGGGCGGCGGGTCTATATCGACACCTCCTCCAGCCCGGCCTACGCGGCAACCCGCGCCTTCTATCTGCGGCAGAACTATCAGCTGGCCGCCGAACTGACCGACTTCTACCGCAAGGGGGACGGCAAGGCGATTTACACCAAGGCATTGGAGTCGTGACGATGTCAAAGCTGTCCATCCGGCCCGTGCCGGGAAAGGGGCTGGGCGTTTTCGCGGCGGCCCCGCTGATGGCTGGCGAGGTTCTGGAAAAAGCCCCGGCGCTGGAACTCGACGCGCATACCGTTGACACCATCGCCCAGACGTCGCTGGATGATTACCACTTCGCTCATCCCGGCGATGCCAAAGGCGGGCTTCTGGTGCTCGGCCTGTCCACTCTGGTCAACCACGCGGATAGTCCAAACACGCAAACGGCAGCCGCTTTCGAACGCCGCATCGGTTGGACTGTCACGCTGCGCGCCACACAGGCGATTCCTGCAGGCACCGAATTGACCCGCCGATATGCCTGCCCGGTCTGGTTCGATCCGATCTGACAGCGCATCAATCCGTCAGGCCCAAGCGCCCGCGAAATGGATTGGTGCACTCTGCGTCACCTTTAGATTTGCGACTTCGCAAAACTCTGAAGCAGACGCGCCGCCTCGGCGGGAATGCCGTCGGTTTCGCTGGTGAGCGCGTAAGAGGCATAGCCGAACCGGGGCATGTCCTCTACCAGCCGCAACCACCCCTGCGCAATTTCCGGGGCCACCACGTGATGCGGGAAATACCCAGATGCCGGCACTGTCTTGAGGTATTCCAGCCCAAGCGTCCCGATGCCCAGTTGCAAGGCGGGCTTTGACAGGTGGGGAAAGTTCAACAGGTGATCGGCGCGGAATTCCGGCCCCCAGTCGATCAGCACGTACCCATCGCCCAACGGGTCCGCTGTCGGATCGGGATTGCTGCTGACCAGAACGAACTCGTCCTCGAAAAGCTGAATGGCGTTCAGTTCGGCGTTGTTTCGTGGTCGATAGGTCACGGCAAGATCCAGGCTGCCATCCTCGATCTGCCGCGCAAGTGTCTCGGACCGTTCCGAGATCGCGTTGATCGCAACGTTGGGAAACCGCTTCATCAACACCGGCAGCGCCCCGACCAGCAGCTTGTGCCAAAGGCTCGGAACCGCACCGATTTCCAGCGACATGTCGAACGCCTCGGGAAGCGAAGCGTCAAGCCGCGCCTGTGACCAGGTCCGAACCAGCGTCTGCGCATGCCTCTGAAACCGTCGCCCGGCAGGGGTCAGTGTCGCACCGGATTTGCCGCGGTCAAAGACCGGTCGGCCAAGCTGATCTTCCAATGATCGAATGCGCATGCTCACGGTCGATTGCGTCACATGAACCTTGTTGGCAGCATCAAAGAAACTGCCGGTCTCGACTACCGCCAGAAAGGTGCGCGCCAACTCGATATCCATTCCCTATCTATTTGCCTATCCGATAGATGCGTCAATATAAATTCGTTTTTCAAAGGGATGCGCAGCAGCCATATATGCACCGTAGCGGTTGGGGGCCGTCACATCTCCGGAACGCGATCCATACCTTCTGCCACTGGATCAACTTGGTTCCGCCGTGACGGTGTCGGGTGCTCATGCCGACAGGCTGACTCCCGCACCGAAACCCTCGCTACCGACTTGGACTTTACCGGGGATCGTCATCTTGGGGCGTCCCAGCACATGGAGAATACAATGGGCCGAGTTTCGATTGGCGCCTTGCTCGCGGCGCTGATGGCAACGTCAGGCTTCGCAATGCCAGCGGAAATTGACACCGATGGCGATGGCATGGCCTCTTTTGCGGAACTGCAAACGTTCTATCCCGATGTCACCGAAGAGCTGTTCGGAGAGATCGACCTGGATGAGGATGGATTCATCAACGACGAAGAATTCCTGGCGGCGATCGGTGCCGAAATCCTGCCCGATCCAAAAACCAACCTGTAACGCCGGATCGGTGGAGTGATCACCCCATGCGCCAAACAACTCATTTTCTTGGTCAGTTCCTGACGGCCGCAGGCATCTGGTTGCTGCTGTCCCCGTTCGTCCTGTTCAACGCGGCCAGCCTGTCTGCCGGGACATCCGATCAGGCCACGCTCGCGACGATGTCCATGGGCTTTCTTGCCCTTGTCGTCGCCGGTTTGAACACCCGATACCACCACTGGGTCCGCATCGGCCTTGGCATGGCCTTGGGCATCATAACCGTGATCGACCCATGGATCTTCGGCTTTGCGGACATGACCGTTGCAACGACCAATGCCGGCATTGCCGGGGTTGCCATCGTATCGGTTGCGATAGCCGAACTTTTGACGGCCCGCCACAGGCGAAGCTATGCCTGAATAATTGCGGGGCGGGCTGCCGCCCCGTATCCTGAGTTCGCGCCGATCTATCCAATAAACACAAAGTACCCGACATGGAAACGGACGAACTGGAAACTCCCGACCAAGCGCTTGGCCCCGACATTGGAGCTGCCGCAGCGAACGGCGATACCGATCTGGTGACTGATTTGCTGCGTCAGCGATCTCGCAGTGAGGGGCTGCGTGAATTGCTTTTGCTGCCAAGCGAAATCCGCCACAGCGTCCTCGCGCTTGTTCCGGTCGAGCTTGCGGCCGAGCTCGTCGAGCAGGCGCCGAACGAGCTGGCGGTCGATCTCGTCGAAAGCCTTGAACCCGAACGCGCGGCCGAGATACTCGACGTTCTCGACAGCGATATTCAGGCCGATGTGATCGGCGAGCTCGATACCGAAGACGCCGAAGCGATCCTGTCCGAGCTGGACGAAGACGACGCCGCCGACATACGCCGCCTTGCGGAATACGAAGACGATACCGCCGGTGGCCTGATGATGGCCGAGGCCTTCTGCTTTCTCGAGGCCGACACGGTGGGCAAGGTCCTTCGCGATATCGTCGCCGCAGAAGACGAGTTCGAACGCTATCGCGGCCAGCACCCCTATGTCACCGATGCCAACGGCAAACTGACCGGCGTCGTGTCATTGCGCGGCCTGTTGACCGCCAAACGCAGCGCCACGCTGCAATCCATCATGATCCCGCCGATATCAGTTTCGGTCGAAACCCGGCTCGATGTTCTGGAAGACCTGTTCGACCTGCATTCCTTTCTCGGCCTGCCTGCGGTCGACGAAAACGGCACGCTGGTCGGCGTGGTGTCCCGCTCTGCCGTGGCAGAGGCGATGCTGGAACGCGCCGAGACCGAAAGCCTCAAACGTCAGGGCGTCGTCGGAGACGAGCTGCGCTCGATGCCCGTATGGCTCAGATCCCGGCGCAGGCTGGCATGGCTCTCGGCCAACATCGTGCTCAACATCATCGCGGCCAGCGTCATCGCCGCCTATGAATCGACTCTGGCAGCCGTCATCGCACTGGCGGTCTTTCTGCCGATGGTGTCCGACATGAGCGGCTGTTCCGGCAATCAGGCCGTCGCCGTCACCATGCGCGAGCTGAGCCTTGGCCTGATCAGGCCGATCGACGTTTTCCGGGTCTGGCTCAAGGAAATATCGGTGGGCGTCATCAACGGCATCGCCCTTGGCGTCCTCATCGGCATCGTTGCCTGGATCTGGAAGGGCGTCCCCGCGCTGGGGCTGGTCATAGGCCTGGCGCTGGCGCTGAACACGATGCTGGCCGTCTCGATCGGCGGTGTCGTGCCTTTGCTTCTCAAGCGCATCGGGCAGGATCCGGCCGTTGCCAGCGGGCCGTTGCTGACCACGATCACCGACATGGCGGGGTTCTTCTTCGTTCTCAGCCTGGCAACGGTCATGATGCCCTGGCTGGTCGGATGACCCATCCGGGAAATGCCGCATCAGGCACCTGCCTCACATGACAAGCCCCAGAACCGCCAGCGCACCAACCGAAACGATCCCCACCACAAATACGCTTGTAACCGCGCTCAACAGCAAACCGCACATGAACCAATAGCCGTCGCGTTCGCTCAGACCCAGCGCCAGCATGATGATCGACAGCGCGGGCAGCCCGTTGGCAAACGGGATGGGCAGGAACAGAAACACCGACAAAGCCAGCGTCGCAACCCCGATCACCCGTTCCGCAACAAGGTACGAGGTCGGCCACCACCGGGGTTTGGCAAGGCGTTCGATCCGCTCGACATAGGGAACCGATACCGCGACGATGCGGCCAAACGCGGCCCGCTCGATCGAACGGTCGGCCACGAATCGCGGCAGCCACACGTCAGGACGCCCGAGAACCAGCTGAAGTCCCAGAAACATCAGGGGCACGGCGGTAAAGACCGACGAACCGGGGATGAACAACAACACGTTCGGCGCCGCAAAGATGACCATCAGCGGCGCAAAACTCCGGTCGCGCAGCGCGCTTACGATATCCCCGACCGAAATGCGCGGCCCCTCGCCGGCATCGAGATCGCCCAGCACCTCCGACAAACGCCGACCGGGGCGGCGCACCAACAGCGCTTCGACCGTCTCAAGCTTGGGCATTCACTCTGCACCATATCCGGCACTGCCGTTCCCCCGCCGGGGCTTGCCCCATGGCCGGCGGAACATCTGCGCGCGGGTCAAAATCGGCCTCAGCCGTCCGAATCCTTCACGACAGCCACGGCCAGCCGGTCGATCGCGGTGATGGCGGTCAGGCCGTCTTCACCGGCGGTGGCGTATTCGATCTGGATGCGGTCGCCCCGCCCAAGGTCCGCCGGGGTTTCGACCGTCTCAGGCAATTCCCAGACCGTCAGGTCCGTCATGACAAGAATTCGATCGACCCGGTCGAAACTCAGGATAAGTCCCTCGGTTTCGTCCGCCACGGCGGGGGCCGCCAGCGAACCGGCGACGACAACTGCAAGAAATGAGCGCATGTATTGCTTCCGTCAGAGGAGGAAGCCCTGGGCGCGCGTGTTCGCGCTTGCGGCAGCCGGGCGGAGCCTCGCACCCGGCCCATCAGATATGGAGCGGCGCCCGGCCATCACAAGAGCCCAGACGGCGCGGATCAGAGAATATTTAAACGTGTCGCGACAGCGTGCTGGTCTATTTTCAAGAAAAGAGAGTCTTGGCGCGAGACGCAGTGTTTTTACTGCAGGGCGGGAAGCTGACTTTCGCTGCGTTTGCGTCGGCTCTCTGCCGGGCTCGCGAAAGCTGCCGTTCTTTTGAACATTGAACTCAAGAATGCTGCGACCGATCTAGTGGCCGCGAAGAGCCCATTTTGCCGGATGCTGCAGGCCAAATGGAGGCACGCAAATGCGCCAGAGCAGCCATTCAATTTCCAAGTTCAGGAAGGTGCCTGTGATGCAAGGGTAGGACGGAGCCTTGTGAGCGCGACAAATCGCAAACTGCGTCATCCGTTCGATACGCCATGCAGATTACGGTATTCAGTCGGGGATTGCTGATATTTCTCTCGAAACGCACGGTTGAACGGCCCAATGGAGGCGAACCCGACATCGTAGGCGATTGACAGCACAGGTGTATCGGCCCGCGCAGGATCGGACAGAACCTCACACGCCGCCTCTATCCTGCGTTCGTTCACGAATTGGGCGAAGTTGCGATACCCGAGCCCCTTGTTGATCGCGCGTCGGACCCTGTGCTCAGGCGCATCCACTGCTGCTGCGAGCCGCGCGATTGTAAGCCCTTCCTGTCGCCAGATACCATCCGCCATTGCCGCTTCGACCCTTTGCAGAACTGCGGCATCGGCGCCTGACAATGGCCTGGCAGGTTCCGGTTCAGGCTCCGGCCGAAGGGGCCAGAGATCGGATGTGATCCGCACGGCCCAGGACAGGAACAGCAGCGTCAGCACCAGAAATCCCGAGGCATGGATCGGGTACATCAGGGGTGGCAGATCGGCATCAAGCTCCAGGAACTCGACCACCGAGATCCCGAGGCCGGTAAGGGCCATGAGTGCCACGAACCACCTGCGGAACCGGCGCCGGGTTTCGACCAGATCGCCGGCGGCTGTAGAAAACACGATGTAGAGCAAGCCCGCATAAAGCAACACGACAAGGATGCCCCGGAGCGTCGCCGCGAAGGGCAGGATGGGTGCAAGCCAGGCACCTGCGGTGACCAAGACTGCCAGCATGCCGTGCCATGGCCGGTAAACCGGCCGGTCGAGGAATATCTCTGCCCCGGCCCAGACCGCCAGGATCGGCACCACACCGGCCATCATGACGAGACCGGTCTCGGCCCAGGTCCCGGAGAGCCCCAGGTTCGGCGACGACACAAGCAAGTAAGCACCAAGTCCGAGGCAGAGGGCAGGCACCGACAGGCCCCTGGGCCAAACGGCACGATTGGCCAGGAAGATCAGCGCACAAGTCGCCAGCGCCGTCACCGCGCCGCCCCTCAAAAGGAGATCAATTCTAACGATCAAATCTTCCATGGATCGAGCGAAGCCCAGACCGGGGAGCCGGTCAACCGTGAACGACGCGCCGATTCCGGAAAAGCCGCGCCGATTCCGAAAATCGCGCGGCACTTTTCGAATACAGCGCGCGCTGCAATGCCCTGTCGTCGCATGTGGTCCGGAGCACCCGGAAACAGGAGACCATCATGGAAGATCAATGCATTATCAGTCATCTCGCTGGGGTTTTCTCCGGCGTTCTCGCCACGGACTTTCTGCGCTACGCCGTCGGTGCAGGTGGCGTTTACCTGACAGTGAACCTGGCGCTGGCGGCCCGGCTCCGGGCGCGGAAGATCCGGGCCGATGAACCGCCGCAAGGCCAGATCGGCCGCGAAATCCTCGCAAGCTTGCGCACGGTTCTGATCTTTGCGCTGAACGGGACGCTGATCGTTGTCGGAGCGGAGGCGGGACTCGTCCCGATCTATACGGAAATCGCCACCTACGGCTGGGCCTATCTCATTTTCAGCACGGCGGTTCTGATCGTCGCCCATGATACGTGGTTCTATTGGTCGCACAGGCTTCTGCACTACCCGCCGATCTTCCGGCGCTTTCACAGGCTGCACCACAAGTCGCACAACCCGACGCCCTTTACCTCCTACAGTTTTGATCTGGGTGAGGCGGTGTTGAATGCGGTCTACCTGCCGCTGATCCTGCTCGTCCTGCCCGCCCATCCGGCGGCGATCCTGGTATTCGTCACGCACATGATGCTGCGGAATGCGATCGGGCATTCGGGTTACGAACTTTTCCCGGCCAACCGGTACGGCAGACCGCTGTTCGACTGGATGACGACCGTCACCCATCATGACATGCACCACGCCCATGCCGGCTATAACCTCGGCCTCTACTTCACATGGTGGGACCGGCTGATGGGGACGGAGCATCCCGGCTATCGCGAAGCTTTCCGCCGGGCGGCCCAACCGGTTCCGGCACAGGGCGTCCGTAGGGCACTTCGGCGTACCCTGGACAACGCCGAATGAAATCCCCCTGCTGGAGCAACAGAGATGAGGAAACCGGAATTCATCGCCCGTCAGAGCCGCCGACCTACAGGTCTGCTCGGTGCAATTGTTGCTCGCGTCATGGCGCGCGAGACACGTCCCGAAAACGAACGCGCGCTGCACCTCCTCGATCTGGCAGATGGCGACAGCCTCATCGACATCGGCTGCGGCCATGGCGAAACGCTTTTCGAGGCAGACGCGATGGTACGTCTTTCGGACAGCGCCGGCGTGGATTTCTCAGAGGTTATGCTGAAGCGTGCTCGTGCCAGGAACCGTGATGCGGTCTGGGACACGCGCCTGACGTTTCATTGTGCCGACACTGCTGCGTTGCCCTTTCCGGACACGCGGTTCGGCAAGGCGCTTTCGGTGCATACGATCTATTTCTGGCCGGACCCGGCGGCCCATCTTGCCGAGGCGTTTCGCGTTCTTCGCCATGGTGGGCGATTCGTGCTCTGTTACCGATCGACCGCCGACAGTCGGGCTGTGGATGGGTTCCCCGACACCGTCTATCGTTTCCCGAGCGTTCAGGAAGTGGAGGAGACGTTGAAGCTGGTCGGGTTCCTGGACCCGGAGACCACAACTGAGGACATCACAGGACGTTTGACGCATTGGAGTATCGCGGAGAAGCCATGAAGCGAAGGACCGCAAAGGCGGGCTGAGCCGTCGCTTCGGCTCGTGCTGCGAATTGGCGCTTTGTCCGCGATCTGTGAATTCGAGGAAGCCCGGATTTCGCACTTGCAGCGAATGACCGCAAAGCGGGCTGCGACCGCAGAATCTTGAAGGTGGATCGAAGGTCGGCTCTGGGCCGGTCACGCTTAACAGAGCCGTTCGCCCGGAGGTTTGCATCGTCCGTGAAGCAGACAAATAACTTCAAGACATGACCAAATTTTTTGGACGGGTTCGTCCGGCCGGAAAATCCACTCCCATTTGCTGCGTTCGGCAGGGCAGGAAAGCGGCGGTGGGGGCGCGATTTGACCGTTCCGGAACTGTACAAAACGGCACGTTGCCTTCTGGGACCGGTACAAATTGGACAATTCATCCGGATTCCGTGCCGTCAGTCTCCTTCATCAGCGCTTCAAGCCCGACCCGGTAGTTCGGATAGATCAGCTCGATTCCCAGCTCATCCTTGATCCGATCATTGTGTACCCTCTTGTTTTCCATATAAAAACTGCGGGCCATCGGGGTCATGTCAGCCTCGTCGAACGGCACGGCGGGCGGCAGCGGCAACCCCTGCAACTCAGCAGCATACCCAATCACATCCTGCGGCGGCACCGGCTCATCATCACACACATTGTAAATCGCACCCGGATTTGGGCGTGCCATCGATGCCGCCAGAACCTGTGCGATATCGTCAACGTGTATACGGCTAAATACTTGTTCAGGCTTGATAATTCGCCGCAACCCACCTTTTCGCAACTTGGAAAATGGTCCCCTCCCCGGCCCATAGATTCCCGCCAGCCGGAAGATGTGCAGAGGCAATCCCGGGATAGCGGACCACTGTTCCTCGGCCATCACCCGCCAGCGCCCGCGCTCGGCGGCCGGTTCCGGTGGCGTGGTTTCATCCACCCATCCACCATCATGATCGCCATAGACCGCCGTTGTCGACAAATAGCCGACCCACTCGAGTTGCCCCGCCCTCGCCACGATCTCATCGCCCAGCGCGGCAAGTACAGGATCACCCGCCGAGGTGGGAGAGGTCGAGATCAGCATGTGAGTCACACCATCAAACGACGGCAAGGAACCCGGCCAAATAGTCGGTTCTGCTCCGGAATTCTGAATTTTATCAACCTGTTCTGTGTTTCGCGTCGTGCCGATAACGCGCCATCCACGGGGGATCAGCAGACGCGACAGCGCCTGAGCAGAATATCCGTGTCCAAAAGAAAGAAGTGTGCCTGTCATGTTACCTTGATGGGCTGCAATGCTGGACGATGCAAGCGCCCGATGGACGCACTTGATTCGAATCTCCGCTTGGGCCTTTCATGGGGCATGAGCAAAAAGACACCCGACCTGCACGCCGCCTATGCGCTGGAAACACCGGAAGACCACAAACGGCTTTATGCCGAATGGGCCGGTGATTATGACGACAGTTTCGCAGCGCTCGAAGATTATCAACTTCACGTCCAAACCGCCCGCGCCTTTGTTGCCGCCGGGGGGCAAGGTCCGGTACTGGATGTGGGAGCGGGAACCGGACTGTGCGGCGCGGTGCTGGCCGGTTTGGGCGTCGGCCCGATCGATGCCACCGACATAAGCCCCGAGATGCTGGCCGAAGCGATGCGCAAGGACATCTATCGCGATGCCATCGAGGCCGATCTGAACCTGGGTATTCCAGTTCCACGGGAAAGCTATTCCGGCATCGTTTCCTCGGGTACTTTCACGCACGGCCACCTTGGCCCCGAGGCGCTTCCTGCCCTGCTGCGGGTCGCCCGGCGTGGGGCGCAGTTTGCCTTGTCGATCAATGCAAAGCATTATGAAGCAAAAGGTTTTGCTGACATATTACGCGACTTGCAGAACGGACAGATTGAGAACCTGAAACTCAAAGAAGTCCGTATTTACGGAGATCTGGCAGCCGGACCGAACAAGGACGACACCGCCCTTGTCGCCCTGTTCGAAAAGACCTGAGCCGTCTTATTTCCCTTTCCAGACCGGATCGCGCTTTTCGGCGAATGCGCGGGCGCCTTCGAGATTGTCCTCGGACGCATAAAGGATATCGACCGTCGCCAGCTGACGTTTGGTGATCCGATTCATGATATCCTGAAACTTGGAATCCTCCGCCTCGCGAACGATCTCTTTTATCGCGGAATAGACCAGCGGCGGGCCGCTTGCGAGAAGGCGCGCCAACTCCCAAGCGCGATCCATCAACTGATCGGGCGGGACAATCTCGTTCACCATCCCCCAACGTTGTGCCTCGGTCGCGTCAAACCAGCGGCCGGTCAAAAGCAACTCCATCGCGATATGATAAGGAATGCGTTTGGGCAATTTCACACTGGCGGCGTCGGCCACGGTGCCAGACCTGATTTCGGGCAATGCAAAGGTCGCATGATCCGCTGCCACGATCATATCAGCGCTCAACGCCAGTTCCAGACCGCCACCGCAGGCTATTCCGTTCACTGCCGCGATAACGGGCTTGTTCATGTCGCGCAATTCCTGCAAACCGCCAAAGCCGCCGACGCCATAGTCACCATCGACGGCGTCGCCATCGGCTGCGGCCTTCAGATCCCAACCAGGGCAAAAAAACTTCTCGCCACCACCCGTCAGAATGGCCACGCGCAAATCCGGGTCGTCGCGAAAGTCGCGAAATACCTCACCCATAATCCGGCTTGTCTGCAGGTCGATCGCATTCGCCTTGGGGCGGTCCAGGGTGATTTCAAGGATCGCGCCATCACGCTTGGTTTTAACTGGATTCATGAGCTTGCCTTTCGAATGAGGGCATCCACAGCGACCGCGCTGGTCGCCGTACATATCAACGGATTTATTTCAACTTCACCAACGCTGTCCGCATTGGCAATGACATAGGCTTGCACCGCCTCGACCGCATCAAGCACCGCGTCGAGATCGACACCTGGTCTTCCACGATATCCTGCCAACAGCGGGGCGCAGGCCAAGAGATCAAGTGATTCACGAATGGCCGCGCGGGCGGAGGGGATCAGCATTGAGACGGTGTCGCGCAGGATTTCAGCCAGTATGCCACCTGCCCCAATAGTCAGTACATACCCATGCGCCGGGTCGCGGGTGACGCCCACCAACAACTCGGCAACGCCTCCGGTTGCCATTTCTTCAATCAGAACTTCCGGTGTTCCAACTTTGTCGACAGCATCTGCAATGTTTTTGATCTCCACGCCCAGCAAAACCGCCCCATGTTCGGACTTGTGTGCCAGACCAACGCCCTTGACCGCAAATGGCCCCTTCATGGATCGGATTGCGTTGACGGCTTGATCCGGCCGCACCGTCACGCTGCGAGGTATTTTCAGACCGAAGGCCGCCAACTCTGCCTTGGCTTCCGCCTCGGTCAGAACAACGTCAGCCTCGAGGTTTCTTGGCAACAACACGGCGTCCGCCAAGCTCGGCAAGGGCCGAGTCGCCGCCTCTGCTGCTGCCAAGGCTTCATGCAGGCCGGCAAAGGGAACAACCCCGCCAGCCATGAGGGTTTTTGCAACGGTTTCCGGCATAAGTTCTGGCAAGGTCGCGGCGACAGCGAATGGCTTCCCTTCTTGCGCACAGTTCAGCGCGGCTTGTGTCGCGCATTCCCAATCGGTGGCATCTGTGTGCGGATAGTCAACAATGGCTAATGTTAGAGCCACATCCGGACCGGTCATGCTCATCCACGCCCGGGTCATTGCTGGCGTATCGCGCCAGATATAGGTGTGATAGTCCAGAGGGTTCGCCAAGGCGACCATCGGCCCAAGTGCTGCGCGCAAATCAGCCTTTTGACAATCGGTCAGGGGCGGGAAATGCAAGTTACGCCCAACAGCCATGTCAGCGGTCAGACTGGCCTCGCCACCCGAGCAACTGATTGTGCTGATCCCGTTTCCTTCCAGCCGGCCTGAAACATGGAGCAGCTTCAACGTCTCCAGAAAACTTGGCACGTCGTCCAACCGCGCGATCCCAAGCCGGTCCAGAAAGGCTTGCGCACCGGCATCACTGCCGGCAAGCGAGGCGGTATGCGACACGGTCGCGGTCTGTGCATGCGAAGACTTGCCCATTTTCAGCGCGACGATCGGTACATCCCGTTCACGCGCGCGGGCGGCCAGGGCTTCCCACTTTCTCAGATCACCAAAGCCTTCTATGTGAACGCCGATTGCGGTGATCCGGGGATCATCCAGCAGGGCCATTGCGATCTCGGCCTGATGGGTCTGGGCCTGATTCCCACATGTCAGCATGAAAGCCAATGGCAAGGCGCGCCGCTGCATCGTCATGTTGATAGCGATGTTCGAACTTTGCGTCAGGATGGCAACGCCGCGGTCGACATGCCGCATGCCGTGCTGGTCCGGCCAGATCACGACGCGGTCGAGCGCGTTTATGAAACCATAGCAATTCGGCCCAAGGATCGGCATGTCTCCAGCCGCCGCCACCAACCGCGCCTGCAAGTCCGCTGATCCGGCATCCTCGGCCAGGGCCTCTGTAAAGCCGGAAGCAAAGCAGATCGCTCCGCCGACGCCGCTTCGCGACAGAACTTCCACGGCCTCGATAGTGGCGTGGCGGTTGATGCCGATAAAAACGGCATCCGGCGCTTCGGGCAAGGCCTCGATGGTCTCGAACACGGGCTCACCGGCGATCTCGGTCGCCTTTGGGTGAACCGGCCAAACCGGGCCGGAAAACCCGAACTTTCGAACTTGCCGAATGATTTCGGCGCACCACACTCCGCCACCAATAACCGCAAGAGAACGATAATGCAGAACGCGTTTCAGAGACTCTAACTTGGTGGTTTCTCGCATTTCTGGAGTGAATTCTGACACGGAGGTCATGCCCCAAGCGCCCTCAACAAGTCACGGCTGATGATATGGCGCTGGATTTCCGATGTGCCGTCCCAGATCCGCTCGACCCGCGCGTCACGCCAAAACCGCTCCAGTGGATAATCGTCCATCAGACCCATACCGCCGTGAATCTGGATTGCGGCATCGGTTACCCGCGCCAGCATCTCGGACGCATAGAGCTTGGCCGAGGCAATCTCGCGGTTGGCAGGAAGTCCCTTGTCCAACCGGTCCGCTGCTGAAAGGGTCAGCAGATCGGCTGCGTCAATCTCGGTGATCATGTCCGCGATCTGGAAAGATACGCCCTGAAACTTGCCGATTTTCTGGCCGAATTGCTCGCGTGTTGCGGCGTAGTCCAAGGCATAGTCAAAGCACCTGCGCGCGCGACCGACCGACATGGTCGCCACCGTGATCCGGGTGGCATAAAGCCAGGTGTTCATCACCTCGAACCCGCCGTCGACATTGCCCAGAACCTGTGCGTCCGGCAGGCGGCAGTCGTCGAAATCAAGGATCATGTTCTTGTATCCCCGATGACTGACCGACTTGTACCCATCACGGATCGTGAATCCGGGCGTTCCGCGATCGACGAGAAAGGCCGTAATCCGCTTCTTGGGGCCTTTGGGTGTCTGGTCTTCTCCGGTCGCGATGAACACGATGAGGAAATCCGCGTGATCGGCACCCGAGATGAAATGCTTGGTGCCGTTGACCACCCAGTCGCCTCCGTCGCGGACGGCCGAGCATTTCATGCCCCGGACATCCGACCCCGCGCCCGGTTCGGTCATCGCCAGTGCATCCATTCGCTCACCGCGCACGGCGGGCATCAGGTAACGTTCAATCTGCTCGCCTTCGCAGGCCATCAGGATATTCTGCGGGCGCCCAAAAAAATGGTTCAGCGCCATTGACCCACGCCCCAACTCTCGCTCGACCAACGCGAACTCAAGATGGTTCAGCCCGGCGCAGCCGACACTTTCGGGGAAATTGCAGGCGTAAAATCCAAGTTCGAGCGTCTTGCGCTTTATCTCGTCCGCAATCTCCTTGGGCACTTCGCCGGTGCGCTCTACCAGGTCTTCGTGCGGGTAAATCTCGTTCTCCACGAAACTGCGAACAGTTGCGGCAATCATTTCCTGTTCTTCGGACAAGCCGTATTGCATTCTGTGTCTCCGGACTGAGTTGGGTTTATCCTGAACAGGGTTGCAGCGATATTCATGCAGAAATAGACATCAGTCATGCAAGATTGGATAAAATCAACCTCTGCAATGCAGCAATTCGGCGTGCTGCTGTTCGATGGCTTTTCCAATCATTGCCTTGCCAACACGGTTGAACCGCTGCGTGCCGCCAATACACTGTCGGGGAAGGCATTGTACCGTTGGCAATTCCTGTCGCTCGGCTCCGACCCTGTGACCTCATCCTCTGGCTTGCAGGTGTCACCGCATGACACGCTTGGCAATGCATCCGGCGACATGTTGGTCGTGATGCCGTCCTATGGGTATCTTGGGCACAGTGGGTGGCGCACGCAGGCAAGCCTGCGTGCGGCTTCGACCCGTTTTTCCATGATAGCAGGAATGGACACAGGAAGCTGGCTGCTGGCTGAGGCCGGGTTGCTGGATGGTCATCGCGCCACGATCCATTGGGAGGAGATGACCGGCTTTTCCGAACGCTTTCCCGAAGTCGATGTACATCGGGAAAGGTTCATCATCGATCGGCGCAGGATCACCTGTTCGGGTGCGATGGCCGCGTTCGATTTGGTAATGCACCTGATCGGACAAGACCACGGGCAGGCCCTTGCGCTGGAGGTAGCGCAGCTTTTTATGACGCGGGAGTCTGCGCGATCTCACAGTGGCGGCGCAGGGTCGTCCAGCGCTTTTGTAAACAAAGCTCTAGCGCTGATGCAGGAACACCTGGAAACGCCGCTGCCAATCCCGGTAATTGCCCGCCGCGTCGGACGGACACAAAAGGTGCTCGAAGCAAAGATGCGTGCCGATCTTGGTGCCGGCCCAGCGCAGGTTTATCGCCGCCTGCGCCTGAATTTGGCGCGCAAACTGGTGGTGGAAACCCAACTCTCAATTGGCGAAATTGCTCTGCGGGCAGGGTATGACGATCCTAGCGCCATGACGCGGGCATTCAGGACAGAGTTCGGCACCACTCCACGCGCGTTACGCGGCTAACCGCGCCCGCGATAGGTCGGCACGCCCTGATCCGGGATCCAGACACCTGACAGTTCCGGACCGGATTGGTAGAACACGTCGATCGGAATACCACCCCGCGGATACCAATAGGCACCCACGCGCAGCCATTTGGGTTTCAGCACCTCTTCCAGCCGCTTGCCGATGGTCACGCTGCAATCTTCGTGGAAGGCACCGTGATTGCGAAAGGCGCCGAGAAACAGCTTGAGCGACTTGCTCTCGACCAGCCAATCACCCGGAACATAGTCGATCACGATATGGGCAAAATCGGGTTGGGCCGTCAACGGGCAGAGTGAGGTAAACTCCGGCGCCGTGAACCGCACCGCATAATCCGTTCCGGCCTGCGGGTTGGGTACTTTTTCCAGCACCGCTTCATCGGGAGATTTGGGCAACTCGGTCTTGCCGCCAAGCTGGGTCAGGTTCGCATAGATGTCTTGATTAGCCATGTTAGAGCCTCATACGCCGCGCCTGTTGCCCCAAATCAGGACATGCAGTTGCGGCAGGATGGTGGGGGCATACCAACGATCCCCCAGGGTTTTTTCGATCAGCCATTCATACCGGTTCATGATACCGCCCATGTCAATGACAGCATCATACGAGTCTGGCGGCGGTGGCGTGTGGTTGCCCGGTTGCAGATAAAGCGGCAGTTGCGGGTAGCGCGCGGCAACCTCGCGCGCCCAGTTGTAGTCAGCGTTATCAAAGACCACGATCTTGAGTACCTTATGCGTTTTCATTGCGGCACAAGCACCGAACACGTCCCAATCCATCACTTCGCCGGAGGACGGCGGTTTGGGGCTGAGGATCAGTGTTTGCAACTCGTCGAACCAATTCCGCGCGACCGAGCCCTGGGTTTCCATCACAAAGGAATAACCTTTGGACTTGCCCAATGAGATCACGGGCGAAAAGTCTTGTATGGCGGGATTTCCGCCGGAAATAGACACTGTTATTGGTGTTTCTCCGGATAACTGTTCGACTTTGGCCATGATCTCTGCCGGTGTCACGGGCAACCATTCAAGGCGGAACCGACTGTCAACAGCATGCAGGCTGTCACACCACGAACAGCGATAATCACAGCCGCCGGCACGCACGAAAACGGTCGGTACACCGATCACGGCCCCCTCACCCTGAATGGTCGGACCGAAGATCTCGGCAATGCGCAGGCGCGTCATGGCCGGTATTCCGCCCATGTCTTTGGCGTCTCGCTGACGCGCACCGCACTGGTTTGTGCCCAGCGTGTCTTGCAGAAATCATAAACCTCTTTCGCCAACCGTTCTGAAGTTACCATGTCATGACCAAACACGTCGTTGAGGTGTCGATGATCCAACTCGTCATCGATCCAGGTTTTGAGCGGCTTCAACTCGCGATAGTCCACCACAAACCCGTTCAAATCCAGTTCGCTAGCGCTCAGTTCCACTTCGACCACGTAGTTGTGCCCGTGCAATCGGGCACAGGGATGATCGTCGGGCAAGTCGCACAGCTGGTGCGAGGCCGAGAAATGGAACTCCTTGGTGATACGAAACATCAGGCCACCCCCACAGCCGCTTTCCAGAACTCCGGATCGGCATAGATGGTGGGGTCTTCGACACCTGCAATGTGAAACGCTTCTCGTCGTTCCACACAGGTACCGCAGCGCCCACAATGGGTTTCACCGCCCTTGTAGCACGACCATGTGTCAGCGAAGGGAGTGCCATGCTTTGCGCCTTCGGTCACGATAGCCGACTTTGACACCCGGACAAAGGGTGTATAGAGTCTAACACTGGCATATCCGTCCAGCGCCTTTGCCTGCATTGCCTCGAATGCTTCGGTGAACTCCGGCCGGCAGTCGGGATAGATGAAATGATCACCGCCATGAACTGCTGTCGCCACAGCATCCGCCTGTTTGGCGGCGGCAACACCAAAGGCGATGGCCAGCATGATGGCGTTGCGGTTGGGAACTACCGTAACTTTCATGGTCTCTTCGGCATAGTGCCCATCTGGCACATCCACATCGTCGGTCAGGGCCGAACCGCTGAGATGCCTTCCGATATGCCCCATGTCGATCAGGTCGTGCGGTACACTCAACCGGTCGGCACAACGGGCTGCGAATTCGACCTCTTTCCGGTGGCGCTGGCCATAGTCGAAGGAGATCAGCCCGACCAAATCACGCTCGGCGGCCACCTTGTGCGCCAACGAAACCGAATCCAGCCCGCCGGAGCAGATGACAATTGTCTTCACTTTTCAGATCCTTGTTTTGTAAGCCGGGTAGGCTGCGACCGGCGTCCGGACCATCCGGACCGGGTGCGTTTAACAGATGGGCAGTGGGCAGGTAAAGTCCCTGACCCCAATTCAAGGACGATGCGGACGGGGGCGACCCAGAAGCCTCCCCGCCCGATAGTGATGTGTAATTCAGGTGTACATCTGCTTTTTGAAAGCCCGGGTTCGGTCGGTCGCGGCTGCGGTTCCGTCGTGATAGGTGCCGAACCATTTGTCGAACGGAATTTCCGAAGTGCCATAGTTGCACTCGAAATACCGGTGATGCAGTTGGTGAAAGAAATCCCCGGCACGCGCGGCTTCTGTATCGTTTGCCTTGATTTTTTCAAAGCCGGAGTGTGACAGGATCGGGCTCACCTGCTGGAAATACACATGATACAACAAATGCAGCGGGTGCGAGGCCACGAGCAGATGGATGAAATAGGTCGTGAAGTAGAGCATGTTTTCGTACCAATGGTTCGAGATACCCGACCACGGCCCAACATTGACATTACGATGATGTACCGCATGCACATGCTTGTACAGTTTCGGATGGTGTTCCAACCGGTGGACCCAATAGAAATGAAGCCCTGACCACATCGGGATAAAGAACATCCACACCACGAACCAGACCGGCGCCTGTTCCCAGGTGATAACAGGTGCCCAGCCATTTGCCATCGCCCAATAGATGATCCACTGATAGACGGTTGCCACGGTCATCGCGCTGCCCAATGTCCACCAGATATTGTCCCATACCTGATTACGAAAGGTGAAAATACCGTTGTTGCGGGTCAGATCACGGCGGTCGAATTTCTTGTGCATTCCCTGGCCCTTGCGCATGTAGAGCCACCAGTGCAATCCACCGGCAACCAGCGTCTGAGGCACCATGTTCAACAGCCAGACACGGAACATCCAGCCAGGCGAAAAGCTCTGCATCGACTCAAGCGATGGCAAGAAAAAGACATAGGCAATGAACGCCACCGTCATGCACAAGGTGAGCGACGTGATCTGCAGCCACGCGCCACTGTACCATTTCAGAACCGCCGCGGGGCGTGGTGGCCAATTGAAAAGGGGGTTGAGGGGAACAGCCGTTTCGGGGCGATAATTCCAGCGGTTGGATTCGGGATCTTGTAACACTTCAGCCATGGTGTGAGCACTCTGCAAAGGGTGAGTCAGTTTGCGTAATCGGAGCCTTCAGCATCCAGAACGGCCTTGATTTCGCGCATATGCGCCTCGGCCTGACCGGGATAATCCTCAAGTTCCTGAGCGGTCTTTTCTGCGATTTCATCGGGCAGAACCCGCAGTTTTTGTCCGGTTTGCAACGCGCGGATATATGTTTCAGCCGCGCGTTCAAAATAATAGAGTCGATTGAAGGTATCAGCCGGGTCCTTGCCGATGACCAGTACGCCGTGATTACCCATGATCATCACGTTCTTTTTTGGGTCCGACAGCATCGAGGCACAACGCGCGCCTTCGCTTTCGAAAGCCAAACCGCCAAATTCTTCGTCAATCACATAGCGATTGTAAAACGTCGCGGTGTTCTGATCGATGGGCGGCAAAGTGCTGTCTGCGAGCGAGGCCAGAACCGTTACAAAAGTGGAATGGACATGCATGACACAGCGCGCGTGCGGACAAAGCCGGTGGATCGAGCCATGCAATCCCCACGCGGTAGGGTCCGGGGCGCCGGGTTTCTTCATTGTGTCCGGATCGTTGGCGTCGAGCAGCAGAAGGTTCGACGCCGTGATGCGCTTGAAATGCATCTGGTTCGGATTCATCAGGAATTGCGTGCCATCCTCGTTCACAGCGAGGCTGAAGTGGTTGGCAACTCCTTCGTGCATATTCAGTCGTTCGGTCCAGCGAAAGGCAGCAGCCAAATCCACGCGATCCTGCCAATGGTCGATGTTGGGACGCAGGTTGGTGACACTCATGGCGATTCTCCTGAGGAATAAGGCAGCGACTTCGGTCATCTGAAAACCTGCATGCGCAGTGTGATTTTGACCAACGAAAAAAAAGCGGCTACTTCATTAGCAAAACTTATGCCAAGGTTATGCAAATGCAGACACGCCTTCCTCCGCTCGGTTGGCTTCGCACGTTCGAGGCAGCGGCGCGCCACTTGTCTTTCACCGGCGCGGCGCGGGACCTGAACATGACGCAAAGCGCTGTCAGCCAGCAGATCAAATCTCTGGAGGGCCATCTGGGCCGACCCTTGTTTCATCGCCGCCCGCGTGCACTGGAACTGACCGAAGCGGGAATCACCTATTTGCCGGTCGTGCGCGACGCGTTTCGGACCTTGCTGAGGGGAACGCAGGCCGTGACCGGAGACCGGAAAAACACCGTTCAGGTTCAATGCAACATCACGTTTGCTGTGAACTGGCTTGGCCCGCGCCTGCCGAAGTTCCGAGCAATGCATCCCGAAGTGCACCTGAGCATCTATACCGAGCTGTGGGAGCCCCGGGAAATGGCCGAAGGCGCGGCGGTTGAGATTCGGTATTCGCTGCGCCCAGCGGATACGGTTCGGACGGAATTGCTGACAACCGATTACTATTTTCCTGTCTGCGCCCCGAGTTTCCCGGTCACGCTGGAAAACCTGCACGACCAGCCGCTTTATGACTGTTCAAACTTATTGGCAAATTGGGCCGCCTGGGCCGAAGATATGGGTCTAAATTGGCAGAATCCTCCGATTACCTATTCCACCACATATATGGTCGGTCTTTCTGTAGCGATGGCTGGGGGAGGGCTGTGCATGGGTCACAAAGTGATCGTTTCGCGCCTTTTGGCCGAGGGTCGGCTGGTGGCGCCATTCAAACACAGCGTACTGATGCCCGAGGCCTATTATCTGCTGTTGTCACCTCAAGCCGAAGAGATGCCTGGAGCAATCTCGTTTGCAAACTGGATACGGTCCGAAATCGCGGCCGAAGAATACAAATGAGGTTCACACGATGTCATGCCTCGTTCGTAGGCATCAGATCTTTTGGACGACTAGGCACCCAAGCATATCCATTTTCGCACAGAATGTACGCCTCGCGCAGACCATGCGGTTTGTCCGTCGCTTCTTGCAATACAGTAACACCGTATTTCATTGCCTTTGCGACCGAAACGTCGGGGTTTGTGTCATATAGGCGGATCTCGATACCAACACCCCTAGGCGGATTTTCTGGAAGGAGGCCTTGGAGGGGATTGGAATGATACGTTGCGTCGGAATGCAGCTGAAACACCTGGTTTCCATACGTAACGATTGCGAAGTCTGCCGTAACTTGATGACATTTCGCCGCAAAAACAGTCTCTAAAAAATGGCATTCAGCCTTCACATCCCGAACGAGAAGGTTCAATCCGATGCCCTTCAGGGACCGGCCGAACGTATCGGCCTCTATCGTTTCATAATCCATGGCGAGAGCTTCCTTGTTCCCGATCAGCCGGTCAAGCAGTGTTTCGTGATCCTTTGGTGACAAACGCATCACAGGGGTTGCGCACGTCCTGACATTCGGGAAAGTTGAGCCATGGAACACACACCTTTCCCAACCTGGCCCGACGTTGCACCTCGGCTCATTGCCGTTGCCGCAGGACGCGAGGCAGCGGATACCGTTGTCCGCGGTGGTATCTGGGTCAACGTGCACAGTCGCGAAGTGCTGTCCGACCATTCGATAGCGATTGCCGAAGGTCGGATTGCCTTTGTCGGACCTGATGCGTCACACTGCATTGGTCCCGATACGCATATTATCGAAGCACAAGGCCGCTACATGATCCCCGGACTTTGCGATGCCCATATGCACATCGAGTCGGGTATGCTGACGCCGGCCGAATTTGCCCGCGCCGTGATCCCGCATGGCACCACGTCGATGTTCACCGACCCGCATGAAATCGCCAATGTGCTGGGGTTGGCCGGTGTACGCATGATGCATGACGAAGCGTTGATGCAGCCGGTCAACATCTTCACTCAGATGCCGTCCTGTGCACCCTCCGCTCCGGGGTTGGAAACCACCGGGTATGAAATCTCGCCAGAAGACGTGACCGAAGCTATGGCCTGGCCCGGTATCATCGGGTTGGGCGAGATGATGAATTTTCCTGGCGTATCGAATGCCGATCCCAAGATGCTGGCCGAGATTGCAGCGACGCAACGGGCAGGAAAAACGGTTGGCGGACACTACGCTTCACCTGATTTAGGGCCCGATTTTGCTGCCTATGTCGCCGGAGGCCCTGCTGACGATCACGAAGGAACCTGCGAAGACGATGCCATTGCCCGCGTACGTCAGGGCATGCGGTCGATGATGCGGCTAGGCTCGGCCTGGTACGATGTGGAAAGCCAGATTACCGCCGTTACGGAAAGGGGTCTTGATCCGCGCAACTTCATCCTGTGCACCGACGATTGCCATTCAGGCACGTTGGTCAATGAAGGCCACATGAACCGCGTCGTCCGCCATGCCATTGCGTGCGGATGCGATCCGTTGGTCGCGCTTCAGATGGCGACGATCAACACAGCAACACATTTCGGGTTGGAGCGCGAGATCGGCTCCATCACCCCAGGACGTCGCGCAGACATTATCCTCAGTTCAGATCTGCGGGATTTACCCATCGATGTGGTCATCGCGCGGGGGCAGGTGGTGGCCGATAATGGTGAGATCAAGGTTGATTGCCCACATTTCGACTGGCCGGACACGGCCCGAAATACGGTGCATCTAGGGCATTTGCTGACCTCTGCCGACTTTGAAATCCATGCTCCCGGCGGCGCAAACCAGGTGCGTGCCAATGTGATCGGCGTGGTGGAAAACCAAGCCCCGACCAAAGCATTGAAAGTTGAACTTCCGGTTGTCGACGGTTTGGTAGGAGGTGATGGCGAGACTTGCCAGATCGCATTGGTCGAACGGCACCGAGCAACCGGAGGAGTCACCAACGCTTTTGTGTCCGGGTTTGGGTACAAAGGCAGGATGGCAATGGCCTCGACCGTGGCGCATGACAGCCATCACATGATTGTCGTCGGCACCGATCGGGAACAGATGGCCCTTGCCGCCAATCGCCTGGCCGAAGTTGGCGGCGGCATCACCATTTTTCGCGATGGCGAAGAACTGGCATTGGTGGAGCTTCCAATTGCCGGCCTGATGTCTGACAGCCCAGCCACCTTGGTTGCGGCCAAGGCTCAGGCCATGGTCGATGCAATGCAGGACTGCGGTTGCAAATTGAATAACGCCTATATGCAGCACTCTTTGCTGGCGCTGGTGGTCATTCCCGAACTTCGAATATCCGACCTTGGGCTGGTCGATGTGCGCACATTTGAAAAGATTGACCTGTTGGAACCGCTTGAATGACAAGAATAGGAATACCCGAATCTCCGGCAACGGAATCCTTTTCCGACCCAAACGCCGCTGTAAGAAGGCTGGAAGAGTTGTACCAGCAAGCTACGCAATATCTGTGCGACCGGTTCTCGGAAACTCTTAAAAACGGGCCACCGTCAGGGCGCTTTCGTGCATTTTACCCCGAAATTCGGATCAAGACTTCATCTTATGCACATATCGACAGCCGTCTGAGTTTTGGTCATGTCGCTGAACCTGGACATCATGCCACGACAGTGACGCGGCCCGACCTGTTCCGATCTTACCTGACGCAGCAGATTGCATTGCTGATCAAGAACCATGACCAGCCCGTGTTCATCGGACCGTCCGACACGCCTATCCCGGTCCATTTCGCGGTGGCCAACAATTCCGATCTAGTCGTTCCGCATCAGGGCGCGGCAGGTTTCACGTTGCGCGATGTCTTTGACGTGCCGGACCTGACGACTACGAATGACGATATCGTCAACGGGACCCATGTTCCCGAAAACGGAACCGGTCCACTGGCGCTGTTTACCGCGCAGCGGATTGATTATTCGTTGGCGCGACTGGAACACTATACCGCCACGAAAGCCGAACACTTTCAAAACCACATTTTGTTCACCAACTACCAGTTCTATGTATCCGAGTTCGAGGCTTATGCGCGCGCGCAGCTGGCCAATCCGCAGAGCGGTTACACGAGTTTTGTTTCCACTGGGAACGTCGAGATACTTGAACCCGAAGCACCGATCGACTCCCCGCTGAAGCTGCCGCAGATGCCGACCTATCACCTCAAGCGCGCGGATGGATCGGGCATCACGCTGGTCAATATCGGCGTCGGTCCATCAAATGCAAAGACCGCGACGGATCATATCGCGGTTCTGCGTCCGCATGCGTGGTTGATGGTAGGTCACTGCGCGGGGTTGCGGAACACTCAGGCGCTGGGCGACTTCGTTCTTGCGCATGCCTATCTGCGGGAAGACAAGGTGTTGGACGACGACCTGCCGGTATGGGTTCCGATCCCGCCCCTTGCCGAGATTCAGATTGCGCTGGAAAAAGCTGTGGCCGAAGTCACGGAGCTGGAAGGATATGAGCTTAAGCGTATCATGCGCACCGGAACGGTTGCTTCGGTCGACAACCGGAACTGGGAATTGCGCGACCAGTCCGGACCGGTTCAGCGGCTCAGCCAGTCGCGGGCCATCGCACTGGACATGGAAAGCGCCACCATCGCGGCAAACGGATACAGGTTCCGGGTTCCATACGGCACGTTGCTGTGTGTTTCGGACAAGCCGCTGCACGGCGAACTAAAGCTTCCAGGCATGGCCTCATCCTTCTATAACACTCAGGTAAACCGCCATCTGGCGATCGGAATCCGAGCAATGGAGGCCCTCAGAGGGATGCCATTGGAACGATTGCACAGCCGGAAATTGCGTTCTTTCGACGAAACAGCCTTTTTGTGAAGCAAAAAAGCAACGAAATCCTCATATTTTTGGGGATTCCGACGCTACTATTCGTTGTGTTCCCCCACAATATGCCGTTACAGTTGCGCGGTGAGGCCCTATGGATCGGGCACTGTAAGGAGACCAAGAAATGGCAAAGCCTATGACCAAGACTCAGCTGGTTGCTGCTCTCGCTGAGGAAATGGGAACTGACAAGAAATCCGCAAACTCCGCACTGGAGGCCATCACCGGCCTGATCACGCGCGAAGTTTCCGCCGGCGGTGCGGTCACCCTGCCGGGCGTTGGCAAGATCTATTGCCGTGAGCGCCCTGAGCGTCAGGTTCGCAATCCCGCCACCGGAGAGACCTTTACCAAGGAAGCCGACAAGGTTGTGAAAATGACCATCGCCAAAGCGCTGAAAGACAGCGTGAACGGCTAATTCGTAATACACACGAATTTGGAAAAGGGGTCGCTGATGCGGCCCTTTTTCTTTTGGCACGTCGAAACTGGAGACACTTGGCTGCTACTTGGCGACAGATCTCTTGCGACCCACCAAAAAATGCGAAACAGTCCGGCCAGTCACGTTGGGGGGTTTAATTGGATCTTCGTGCAATTGCCATGGGGCTGGCCTTTGCCTTTATGTGGTCATCGGCCTTTACGTCGGCGCGCATTATCGTCGCCGATGCATCGCCGTTGTTTTCGTTGGCTTTGCGCTTTCTGATTTCTGGGATGATCGGTATCCTGATTGCAAGAGCGATGGGACAAAACTGGCGCCTCACCCGCTCACAATGGTACGCGACGATTCTATTTGGAATCTGCCAGAATGCCCTTTATTTGGGTCTGAACTTCTATGCCATGCAGACAGTCGAAGCGTCGTTGGCGGCCATTATTGCTTCAACGATGCCGTTGATCGTCGCTTTGGCCAGTTGGGTCTTGTTCGGTGAAAAACTGCGCCCGCTCGGTGTCTTGGGGCTTTTGGCAGGTTTCGTCGGCGTTGCCCTGATAATGAGCGAAAGGATCAGTGCGGGGATCGACCCGTTTGGTGTAATCCTGTGTGGAATTGGCGCATTGGCATTGGCCTTTGCAACACTGGCGGTGCGAGGGGCCACGTCGGGCGGAAATTTCATGATGGTTGTCGGGTTGCAAATGCTCGTTGGATCGGCAATCCTTTTTGTTGCCGCACCGGTCTTTGAAAGTATTCGGATCAACCCGACTTGGCCTCTGGCGCTGGCCTTTGCCTACACGACGTTCATTCCCGGACTGACAGCCACATTTGTCTGGTTTCTATTGCTCAACCGCATTGGCGCGACCCGTGCGGCCACCTTTCATTTTTTGAATCCGGTTTTCGGTGTCGCCATCGCCTATGCCCTGCTGGGAGAGCGCCTTGGAATACTGGATGCCATCGGCGTTGCCATAACCACAGTTGGCATCCTTGCGGTGCAACTCTCACGGCAACCTTCTTCAAAAAACGCATAGATTGCCAAGGCATCACTTGGCCGACTGTTTCCACTGTCGTGCCACTTGCACGTCTGCGCGAGCAGGTTGAAATATGTCTTTGCTTTCCGCAATCGGTACACCATTTACTGCGAAAGTATAGCCAAAACAGGAGAGGCCATGACCCGGTACAAAAAGGACCACGAGGCCATCGCCGCACTTTCCCGTGAGGAGTTTCACGTTACGCAACGCAGTGGAACAGAACGCCCGGGAACAGGCAAACATCTGTACAACAAAGAACCCGGCATCTACGTCGATATCGTTTCGGGCGAACCTTTGTTTGCGTCGACACACAAATACGAATCCGGTTGCGGCTGGCCGAGTTTCACAAAACCCATCGAACACACCCATGTCGAAGAGTTTGAAGACCGCAGCCTGGGCATGATCCGTATCGAGGTACGTTCAAAACACGGCGAAAGTCATCTCGGGCATGTTTTTCCGGATGGCCCGCGCCAACATGGCGGACTAAGATATTGTATCAATTCGGCCGCACTTCGATTTGTGCATCGTGATGACATGGAAGCCGAAGGTTATGGCGAATATCTGGATCAGGTGGAGGATATCTGATGAGCGAACAACGGGCCGTTCTAGCCGGAGGGTGTTTTTGGGGTATGCAGGATTTGGTCCGGAAACTGCCCGGGGTCAATCGAACCCGGGTCGGCTATACCGGTGGCAACGTACCTAACGCGACCTACCGCAACCACGGAACCCATGCGGAAGGAATCGAGATCTGGTTCGATCCGGCAAAAATCTCGTTCCGCCAATTGTTGGAGTTCTTCTTTCAAATTCACGATCCGACAACCGTGAACCGTCAGGGCAACGATATCGGGATGAGCTATCGCTCTGCCATCTATCATGTGGACGAGGATCAAAGGCAAGTCGCGCTGGAAACAATCGCCGATGTGAACGCCAGTGGATTATGGCCAGGCAAGGTCGTGACCGAAGTGGAACCAGTTGGCGATTTTTGGGAAGCCGAACCGGAGCATCAGGACTATCTCGTTCGCCTACCCAACGGTTATACTTGCCACTTTCCACGACCAGATTGGGTGCTGCCAAAGCGGGCTGATGCAGCTGAATAGGCTCTGACAACGGAAAGGCGCGGGTTTTTGCCGTGCCTTTTTCAGCTTGTTGCGACGCGCGGGCGGCCGCTGGCTTCGACCGTCAGCATGCCTTCGACAAAAACCTGTCGCCCTTCGACCTGCACAGATTTGATATCGCGTTCGACAATGACACGGATATCCTCGGCACCGGCAGCCTTGGCCGCACTTTCCGTCTCAGCGCGCAAAACTGCTTCGAGCAACGCCAGAGCTTCGTCCGAGTTTCCGTAATCTTCAGGCCCCTCCTCCAAATGCACCCGGAACCGACCTTCGGACGGGCTAGTCACGGTACCGGCTCGCCGGATCGTTACGCGCCCAACCACAGCACCGATCGCGTTTGCCACGCCCGCATGTTCCGGTAGAATCATATTCGACCGCAGTCTTTTCCCGACCGCAGGATAATAGCTTGGCGCCGATGCACCCAGCCCCACCACATCCACGTTGAGCGCAGCATCCAAAGCCAGCAAACCGCGATGCGCGGAAAGCCCTCGATGCGTCAGAATATGCCTGGCCAGTTGCTCTGGCGGAAGGCCGAAATCCTCTGCTTCTTCGGAGAATGCAGTCTCTAACAGGGTTAAACTTGTCTGCTCGGTCAGTTGATCGATGATTGCCTGTGCAAGTTCCTCGGCGTTCTTTGCCAGCCTTTCACCGGATCCGACTCGCTTTCTGGAATAGAGTTCCAGCGCTTTTTGGGCTGCGTCTGTGTCCCAGGCATCCAGCCGTCCGAGAACGTGACTAGCGTCCGAAGGCGTCACGCCCGAGATCTGAACAATGCCTCGGTCCACCAACCGCGCCAGAGCGCTGTTTTCCATGCGTGTGTGCAGCAACTTTCCCAGCGGCAGAACCTGATCACCCAGCCTTTCCAACAATATCCCTTCTCGCGGGCCAACTCCTTCGGTCGGAACGCCGGGAACAATACGGGCGAAACGGGCATCGTGTTCGCTGACCGATGTTGAACGCAGCTGTTCGTCAAGGATGTCGTGTATGGCGTCGCCTTCTTCTGCAGCAATCAGGGACACAGGCAAAACGCGTCGAGGGCCAAGGAAAACGCCCCCTGCCAACCCGTCGGTAACAACGTGAACCTGACTGTCTCCGCCCAGACCGTGCGTGCGCATAGCGACGGCCTCGACCATTGTCCGAAATCCGCCAACCCGCGCACCTGCCGGATCGATGGCTGGTTTTCCGTCACGGATCAAGGCCACGTCCGTCGTCGTTCCTCCGATATCCGAGACAATCGCGTTTTCTACGCCGGTCAGCCAACGCGCGCCCACGATCGAGGCTGCGGGGCCGCTCAGAATCGTTTCGATTGGTCGCTCACGGGCTTGTTCGGCACTCATCAAAGCACCGTCCCCCCTAACAACCATCATCGGCGCGGTTACCCCCATTTCGCGCAGCGTATCCTGCGCCCGCCCGATCAGTCGATCAATCAAACCGATCAGGCGAGCATTCAAAACGGCCGTTACTGCGCGTTTCGGCCCGTTCAACTTGGCCGAAAGCTGATGAGAACAGGTGACAGGCGCGCCGGTCATCTCGGCAATGATCCGCGCCGCTTCCAGCTCATGGGCCGGATTGCGTGTCGCAAATTGTGCCGCAACCGCGAACCCAGAAATCCCCGTGTTGGTCTCGAGAAAGTCCCGCAAGGCCGCGACATCAAGTGGCTGAATCTGATTGCCCGCGTGACTGTGCCCGCCGGAAATCTCCAGTGCGGGATCGCCTTTCAGCGCATCGCGCAGGCCGTGCTTTTCAAGATCACCGTCGCGGAACCCAACATAGATCAACGCCACCCGCCCGCCTTGGCCTTCGACAAGCGCATTTGTGGCGAGAGTCGTAGAAAGAGACGCTAACGATACCTCGCTTGCGGATATGCCAGCCTGTTCCAGGACCGCCGAAATCGCCTTGCCCACACCAATCGCCAGGTCCACCCGCGTAGTCAACGACTTGGCCGAGGCGACGACCTCTTTCTCGTCCTTGACCAACACGGCATCAGTATATGTTCCGCCGGTATCCACACCCAAAGCTAACGCCATCGGGTCTCTCCTTCTATTCGCTGTTGCGGGGTTTAGCGACTTGGCGTGATGCGTCCAGCCTGTTTGCGTCATTTATGACAACTGTTTCACCGCCCAGCGCGCCGCGTCCGCGACTGCATGGTCGGGATCGGCCGTCAGCGCACGCGCGGTTGGCAACAGTACCGCTGAACCGGAGTTTCCGATGGCGTAAAGCACATTTCGCACAAACCGGTCCCGGCCAATTCGTTTGATTGGAGAACCAGAGAACATCTGTCGAAAGGCCGCGTCGTCCAGAACCGCAAGTGCTTTCAGCCTTGGTGCCTTTAGTTCATCGCGCGCAGAATAGCGTATGTCGCTGGCAGCTACGGCGAACTTGTTCCAAGGGCAGGCGGCAAGGCAGTCGTCACACCCATAGATGCGATTCCCCAGCTTTCCGCGCAATTCTTCATCCACCGGGCCCTTGTGCTCGATCGTGAGATAGGAAATGCAGCGGCGAGCATCCAACTGATAAGGGCTTGGAAAAGCGTTCGTGGGGCAACTGTCCAGACAAGCTCGGCACGACCCGCAGCGATCCTTTTCTGCACCATCTGCAGGCAGATCGAGGGTTGTGAAAATCGACCCTAAAAAGGCCCAATTTCCCCAATCCCGGCTTACCAGATTCGTGTGCTTTCCCTGCCAACCAAGGCCAGCCGCCTGCCCCAGCGCCTTTTCAGGAACCGGTGCGGTATCCACAAAAACTTTCACCTCGCCGCCCGCTTCGGCAATCAACCAGCGCGCCAGCCGTTTCAAGCGCTTCTTGACCAGATCGTGGTAGTCCTTGTTCTGAGCATAGACCGAAATTGCTCCGGATTCCCGCTCCGCAAGTATGGCTGTAGGATCATGTTCGGGTGTGTAGCTTTCCGCCAACATGATCACTGACCGAGCTTCCGGCCACAACGCCGCTGGATTGCCGCGCCACGCCATCCGCTCCGCCATCCAACCCATTTGACCGTGAAAACCAGATGCAACAAATGCGGCCAGTCGCTCAGGTGCCTTCGGCACATCCCAAGGCCGGCAGACGCGACAGGACACAAACCCTTCCTGC
This sequence comes from Ruegeria sp. CI1, assembly GCF_056536925.1. NCBI lineage: Bacteria > Pseudomonadati > Pseudomonadota > Alphaproteobacteria > Rhodobacterales > Roseobacteraceae > Ruegeria > Ruegeria sp. CI1. The sequence continues at coordinate 288,517 of NZ_JBQFQP010000004.1, forward strand.
AGCGCCATCGCGATCAGCTTTTCCTTCAACTCCTGGCTCATGCTTCTTTCTGGTCCCAAATACCCCGGGGGAGACGCCCGCAGGGCGGCGGGGCAGCGCCCCCGAAACTGCTCAGAAATCAAGATCGGCGTAATGCGAAGGTGGCCTGAATCCGGGCACCTGATCCGCCAGTATCGACCGAAAGGCCGGGCGCGACTTGATCTTGGCATACCAGTCTTTGACCACCTGGCTGCGATTCCAGTCTACGTCGGATATATAGTCCAAAGACGACAGATGGGCAGCCGCGGCAAAATCCGCCAGCGTCATCTGATCCCCCGCCAGCCAGCGTCGGTGATCCAGAAGCCAGGCCATATAGTCGAGGTGGTATTTGATGGCGCGGGCACCATCCTTGACGTTCTTGCTGTCCGGATACCCTTGCCCCGTCACTTTCTTGTTGACCCGCTCGTAAAGCAGCTTCGAGGTTACTTCGTGGTGAAACTTGTCATCAAACCAGCCCACCAGTCGTCGCACCTCGAACCGGGCCTCGGGCGGCTTGGGCATCAATGACGGTTCAGGCCGGGTTTCCTCGATATACTCGCAAATCGCAGCGCTTTCAGCCATGACATGACCATCCAACCGAAGAACCGGAACCTTGCCCGCAGGGTTTCGGCGAAGAAAATCGGGATCTCCTTCCCAATAGCGCTCCTCGACAAGTTCGACTTCGATTTTCTTTTCCGCAAGTGACAATCGAACCTTGCGGCAATACGGAGACAGGGGAACGTGAAACAGGCGCGCCATGTAAATCCAATCGAACGAGTGACGGTGTCCCAGCAATAGCCTTGCTGGCCTTCTGGTTTCAATCCTCGAAGCAATCCGAGCGACCATCTGCGCGGATGGTGGCCGCACCGTCACGGATGGCTGCGGCCCGCCGTCGGACGCGCACAGATGGATCAGTCACCGACCTGCGCCGCGGGGACGGCAGGATTGCAGCAATCCGCGCTGCCTGCGTTTCTGACAACTCGGCTGCCGGAATACCAAAGTACTTCCGCGAGGCGGCCTCTACACCAAAAACGCCCTCTCCCATCTCTGCGACGTTCAAATAAACCTCTAATATACGGCGCTTGCTCCATAACAATTCGACGACAGGCGTGATCGAGGTTTCCATCGCCTTTCGAACCCAACTGCGCCCCTGCCAAAGAAACACGTTCTTGACCACCTGTTGTGAGATGGTTGACGCGCCGCGCTCGCTGCCTTGTTCGATCGCAGCCCTGATCGCGGTTACGTCGAACCCCCAATGCAGGCAGAAATTCGCATCCTCTGCCGCGACTGCCGAGCGGGCCATGACCGGCGCTATTTCATCCATCGCCACCCAATCGCGTTCGATTCTCCCTAAGCGCCGCCATTCTGCCCAGATCGTGTGGGTGACCGGTGGATTGACAATGGAGTAAAGTGCGACAAGCGCCACAATCAAACCAGCCACACCAGCAGCGACCAGGGCTGCAATACGCGTGACCCGACGCAACAGCCCCGTGCGCCCTCCCTGTCGTGAACCAACTTTCTTTTTGCCGCCTGTTTTGCGCGCTGCTTTCTTTGCCATGCCCCAGCTATAAAAGGGCTTGGCCGTCAGAAGAAAGCCCTAAATTGCGACCAATGCAGCCTCATACGCCTTCAGAACAGGGCGGGTGGCCAGAAACGCCTGGGAACTGACGTGATCTAGCTTGGGGAACAGAGCCAGAATCTCTGCCTGCGTTTTTCGGTCCGAGGCCGCCAGGGCATTTCCCGGGAAATAGCTCTCACTGGCCGCGCCATTGGCGAAGATCACTTCGTGTTGGGCGAAAAGCAGATGGATATAGTCCACATTCCCGCCTTCGACCCGAGTAACGGTTGTTCCGTTAACCATTGTATGCGCTGGTACAAGCACTTCCTTGTGACCAAAAAAATATGCGCTACGCCAATCTTTGATCACCATACGATGTTGGGGCGAAACCATCAGAGGACGAGTCAGACCAAGAATACCCGCTTCGAACCGGATCGGTGCAAGGGTTCCCTCGGCCATGACTTGCGTGCGTCCTATCCACAGTATTGGCTGAGGGCCGTTGTCCGCCGTGACAACCAAATCGCCGGGCTGAAGGGCTTCGATGGCCTGTTCGCCGGTCGGTGTCATGATCATCGTCCCTGGCGTAAAGCACGCAGGCCCGAGGTCATCCGGGACAATGAGAGGACCTTGCGTTGTTACGAATGTCGAACTTACGAATGTCCCTTCTTGCAAAAGCTGCCCATCGGTGGGTGTGAAAACCCTAAGACCACCTGCAAGATAAAAGGTTGTGCCAGTATAGGTCACTTCGCCCTCACCAGGGACATCGATTGTAACTGTATCACCCGGCCAGGATTGGATGACGTCAAAGCCATTGACGGAATCTTCGTTAAAGCGATCCACATCACCATCATCGTTTTGGTCGACAAGATCGTAAAATTGAACCTGCAAAGTCGATCCGACGTTCACAGGATTTGCCGGGTCCAGGATAAAAAACTGGTCTGAATATGTTGTGGCCATCCGCCGTTCCTAACTCGTAATTCTAACAATGCTACCTGAATACACGTCAAGCAGCCCAAATTGGGGAAACAACTGGTCGTTTTTTGGGAATTTCGCAAGATTTTGGCCGCTCTGCAACCGGCATCAATAAAATACCCTTACGCGCTTTTCCAACGCGTAAGGGAACATCATTTTAGTCGGCGTCTACTCGGCTGGAACGGCAGTCCGTTCGACACTCAACGGATAGGCCAGTTTGTCGAGCATCTCTTTTGGGCAAACCTGTAGGAAGTTCGATTTTTCAACTTCCCAATGCTGCAGGATGTCCAAGGCCTTCCGGCTGCCGGTCTCCTGTGCATGCCGTTCGACTAGGCCCTTCAGTTGATTTTCCCAATGCTCTGCTTCCACCGGACATGTCACCAAAGTTTCTTTGTTCATCAATACTTTGGACTTACCATCAGGGTCGTAGAGATACGCCATACCTCCGGTCATCCCGGCTCCGAAATTGGCCCCGATATCACCCAGAATGACTGCGACACCGCCCGTCATGTACTCACATCCGTTGGAACCGCAACCCTCAACAACAACGGTTGCGCCCGAGTTGCGAACTGCAAATCGCTCACCAGCGCGCCCGGCGGCGAAAAGGAAACCATCGGTTGCGCCATACAAAACAGTGTTTCCGATAATGGTGTTTTCATCGGCGTGCAGGGAGCTGATTTGTGGCGGGCGTACAACAATTATCCCACCCGACAGACCCTTTCCAACATAATCATTGGCGTCACCAGAGACTTCCAGCTTGAGACCCGGGGCCGCAAACGCGCCGAGCGACTGCCCAGCCGACCCTTGCAACTTGACGTGCAGGTGGTCCGGTTGGAAGGTGTTCCTCATGCCAAAATTCTGCACGATATGGCTGGATACACGTGTGCCTACAGTTCGATGCGTGTTTTGCACGGCGTAGGACAGTTGCATCTTTTCACCGTCCTTCAGGAATCGCGCCGCATCGCGCACAATTTCGGCGTCCAGCGTATCGGGAACCGAATTGCGCTCCTTGTCGCGGTTATAGACAATGTCATGAGCGCCATCGACTGTGATCAACAGTGGATTGAGATCCAGATCGTCGAGGTGCGCGGAACCCCGGCTGACCTGCGCCAACAGGTCGGCTCGCCCGATGATTTCGTCTACCGAGCGCGCACCGATTGAGGCAAGAATCTCCCGCACTTCCTGCGCATAGAAAGTGATAAGGTTCACCACCTTCTCCGCGCTTCCGTTGAACTTTGCCCGCAGGCTTTCGTCTTGCGTACACACGCCAACCGGGCAGGTGTTCGACTGGCACTGTCGCACCATGATACAGCCCATCGCAATCAGCGCGGCGGTACCGATGCCGTATTCCTCGGCCCCCATCATCGCCGCCATAACGATGTCACGCCCGGTCCGCAGGCCACCGTCGGTCCGCAAGGTCACGCGGCCCCGCAGGTTGTTCATCGCCAGAACCTGATGCGCCTCGGTCAGGCCCATCTCCCACGGCAGACCAGCGTACTTGATCGAGGTCGCAGGCGATGCGCCCGTACCGCCATTGTGACCTGAAATAAGGATAATATCCGCTTTGGCCTTGGCCACACCAGCAGCAATCGTACCAACGCCCGAGGACGCCACCAGCTTGACCGTCACCTTGCAACGCGGGTTGATCTGTTTCAGGTCGTAGATCAGCTGCGCCAGATCCTCGATCGAATAGATATCGTGGTGCGGCGGCGGTGAGATCAGCGTCACGCCCTTGGTCGAATGGCGCAGGCGCGCAATCAGGTCGGTGACCTTCATACCCGGCAACTGACCACCTTCGCCGGGTTTTGCACCCTGAGCGACCTTGATCTCAAGCTCCTCACACTGGTTGAGGTATTCCGCGGTCACGCCAAACCGGCCCGAAGCCACCTGTTTGATCTTGGCCGAAGGGTTGTCGCCATTGGGTTCAGGCACGAAATGCGCCGGATCTTCGCCACCTTCGCCACTGTCGGATTTCGCACCGATACGGTTCATCGCCACGTTCAGTGTTTTATGCGCCTCGGGCGACAATGCACCCAGCGACATACCTGGCGTGACAAAGCGTTTGCGGATTGAGGTGATCGATTCCACCTCTTCGATCGGCACTGGTTTACCAAGCGGTTTGAAATCCATCAGATCGCGCAGATGAATTGGCGGGTTCGACTGCATCTTGGCCGAATACTGCTTCCACAGCTCATACGATGCCTTGTTGCAGGCCATCTGCATCATATGCATCGAGGTCGCTTCCCACGCGTGGGTCTCACCCGATTTACGCGCCTTGTAGAATCCACCGATGGGCAACACGTCCAGACCGCTGTCCCAACCCTTGGCGTTGATTTCTTCGGCCTTGGCCTGAATCCCCTTGATACCGATACCCGAGATACGGCTGGTCATGCCTGGGAAGTACTCGGCGCACATTGCACGGCTCAGTCCCACTGCCTCAAAATTCAATCCGCCACGATAGGAAGACACAACCGAAATCCCCATCTTGGCCATGATCTTGAGCAGCCCCTGATCAATAGCCTCGCGATAGCGCGCAATGTTCTCGGTCAGGCTGCCTTCAAGCAGGCCACGCTCGATGCGATCGGAAATCGAATCCTCCGCCAGATAAGCGTTAACAACGGTCGCGCCGCAACCGATGAGCACCGCAAAATAGTGAGGATCGATGCATTCCGCCGAACGTACGTTCAGCGAGCAAAATGTACGCAAGCCCTTGCGAGTCAAATGCGAATGCACGGCACTGGTCGCCAGGATCATCGGCATCGCCACCTTGTCAGTGCCCGAGTGTTGGTCGGTCAACGCCAAATGTCCGGCGCCAGATCGCACCGCTTCTTCGGCCTCGGCCCTGATGCGGGTCAGCGCTGAACTTAATGCACCCGCTCCGGGTTCGAAGGTGCAGTCGATTTCGACTAGCGGGGCATTGAAATGGTCCGCCAACTTGTCCCATTGAGCGTTCCCGACAAAGGGGCTTTCCAGAACGATGATCTCGGTCTGGCTGCTGTCTTCGTCCAAAACGTTCTTCAGGTTGCCGAACCGGGTCTTAAGACTCATCACGCGGTATTCGCGCAGCGAGTCAATCGGCGGGTTGGTGACCTGGCTGAAGTTCTGACGGAAGAAGTGACTAAGCGGGCGGTACAATTTGGAAAGAACCGCCGACGGGGTGTCGTCACCCATCGAGGCCAACGCCTCCTTGCCGTCTTCGGCCATCGGCGCAAGGATCTGTTCCAGCTCCTCGACGGTGTAGCCAGCCGCGATCTGGCGCTGGCGCAACTCCTGGCCTTTGAACAGCGCTTGTTCCACGACGCCCTTCAGTTCGTCTTCGAGGTTGTTGATCTTTCCGACCCAATCACCAAATGGCCGTGACGCCGCCAGCAGATCTTTCAACGCCTTGTCGTGATACAGCCGACCCTCGGCCATATCGACTGCGATCATCTGGCCTGGACCCAACGCGCCTTTCTGCACCACCGAAGCTTCGTCAATCGGCACCATCCCCGCTTCGGAACCTGCGATCAGCAAGCCATCGCCGGTGACCACATAGCGCATCGGGCGCAGGCCGTTTCGGTCCAGCCCACCGCAAACCCAGCGGCCATCGGTCATTGCCAGCGCGGCGGGGCCATCCCACGGCTCCATGACCGAGTTGCAATATGAATACATGTCGACCCAGGCCTGTGGCAGTTCAACCGCCTGCTTTGACCAGCTTTCCGGAACCAGCATGGTTTTGGCCATCGGCGCATTGCGGCCCGCCCGCACCATCACCTCGAACACGCAATCCAGCGCCGCCGAATCGGATGCCCCACCCGGGACGATCGGTTTGATATCCTCGGCCAGATCACCAAAGAAAGTACTCGCCATGCGGATCTCATGGCTCTTCATCCAGTTCAGGTTGCCCTTGAGTGTGTTGATCTCACCATTATGGGCCAACATGCGGAACGGCTGTGCCAGCCACCATTGGGGAAAAGTGTTGGTGGAATAGCGCTGGTGATAAATCGCAAAAGCGGATTCGAACCGTTCATCCAACAGATCGGGATAGAACACGGCCACTTGTTCGGCCAGCATCATGCCCTTGTAGATGATCGAGCGACAGCTCAACGATGCGATGTACAGACCCGATATTCCGGCGGCATTTGCAGCCTTCTCGATCCGGCGACGGATCACATAGAGCTCGCGCTCAAAGGTCTCTTCGTCCACCCCTTTTGAGTTCGACAGCAAAATCTGCTCGATCTCGGGTCGGGTCGCGTTGGCTTTTTCTCCAAGACACGACACATCGACGGGCACATGCCGCCAGCCATAGATCGAGTAACCCATCCGCAATACTTCGGTTTCCACGATGGTCCGGCAGCGTTCCTGGGCACCAAAGTCGGTGCGCGGCAGAAACACCTGACCTACGGCGACCAACTCATCCATGCGCGGCTTGTGGCCGGTGCGTTCGATCTGATCATAAAAGAACGGAACAGGGATTTGCACATGGATACCTGCGCCATCGCCAGTCTTGCCATCTGCGTCAACCGCACCTCGGTGCCACACGGCCTTGAGCGCTTTGATCCCGGCCTCTACAACTTTCCTGCTTTTCTTGCCGTCGATGGAAACCACAAGGCCCACACCGCAGGAAGAATGCTCTTCTTCCTCGGAATAGAGACCGTTATCGGCCATCCACTTGCGCTTTGCTTCTTCGGCCCGCACCCAATCGGCATCATATTTGGTCATTGGCTGTCTCCTTGTTCCGACGGGGCGTACATGGCCATGACCTCTGCTTCGGTCATTTGCCGGCGTTCGCCTTCGAACGCATAACCCTCGGGCTTTTTGTCGATGAAAAGTTCGAGTTTCAGTGTATTGCCGCCAGCGTTATCGAAAAGCCCGGCAGCCATCTGTGTTTGTCCGTGCATTTCTCCGGGTGCTGTTAGGCGATACCACAGGGAAGAGCCGCAATCGTCGCAAAAAGCGCGTTCCGCCCAGTCTGACGACTTGTAGGTCTTTACCGGTCCCAGGGCGGCATACCCTGGCTCGGCTGGAAAGCTCATGTAGGCGCCGCTGCTCCACCGGCGGCACATATCGCAGTGGCAAGCGCCCAGTGTCTCTCGCGCGGGGGTCGCTGTAACCGTCACCGCGCCACACATGCATTGGCCTTGTAACTCGCTCATTCGGTTGATCCCGTTCTGGCTGGCCGTAGTTCAGCTCTATTCCGCAGCAACCGCGGCCTTAATGTTAAAACCCTCGATAATCGCGTTGGCACAGTCGCGACCATCTCGAATGGCCCAGACTACAAGCGAAGCGCCGCGAACGATGTCACCGACGGCGTAGACGCCGTCCATCTCGGTTGCGCCGGTCTGGAACGCAGCCTTGATCGTGCCCCAACGGGTCACGGGCAATTCGGGCTGGCCAAACAGCGTGGGCAGGTCTTCGGGCTCAAACCCCAATGCCTTGATCACCAGATCGGCGTCTTCAACATAATCGGCGCCTTCGATCACCTCGGGTGCTTGCCGGCCCGAAGCGTCCGGTTGACCCAGCCGCATCTTCTGAACCATTACGCCTGAAACCACATCGTCGCCGGTGAATCCCTTGGGCGCGCTCAGCCACTCAAACACCACGCCTTCTTCTTCAGCGTTTTGAACTTCGCGTTGCGACCCGGGCATGTTGGCGCGGTCGCGGCGATACAGGCATTTGACAGAGGTCGCACCCTGACGGATCGACGTGCGCACGCAATCCATTGCGGTATCACCACCCCCGATGACAACCACCCGCTTGCCATCGGCATTCAGGCGGCCGCTGTCGAAATCTTCGACCGAATCGCCAAAGCTTTTCCGGTTCGACGCCATCAGGAAATCAATCGCCTTTTCAATGCCCTGCAATCCGCTGCCCGGCATGGACAGATCGCGTGATTTATAGACACCGGTCGCAATGATGATCGCGTCATGCGTTTCTTGGATTTCGGCGAACTTGGCTGCATCAACATCACAGTTCAGCACGAACTGTACCCCACTATCCTCAAGTAGTTTGTTGCGGCGCATCACCACGTTTTTTTCCAGCTTGAAGCCCGGAATGCCATAAGTCAGCAATCCGCCCGCGCGGTCATATCGGTCATAAACAGTCACCTGAATACCTGCCTTGCGCAGCATGTCAGCGGCGGCCAATCCGCCGGGACCCGCGCCGATGATACCGACGCTCTCAGTGCGCTCGACGCCCGGTTTTACCGGCTTGACCCAACCTTTTTCCCAGGCTGTGTCCGTGATGTATTTCTCGACCGAACCGATTGTAACCGTGCCGTGCCCGGATTGTTCGATCACGCAGTTGCCCTCGCACAGCCGATCTTGCGGGCAGATCCGGCCGCAGATTTCTGGGAACGTATTGGTGGCCTGACTGGTTTGATAAGCCTCTTCCAGTCTCCCCATTGCGGTCAAACGCAACCAATCGGGGATGTTGTTGTGAAGCGGGCAGTGGCTTTGGCAATACGGTACGCCGCACTGACTGCAGCGACTGGCCTGCTCCGCTGCTTTCTCGGCTGCATATTCCGCATAAATCTCGTTGAAGTCTTCCTTGCGAAGATCTGCAGCACGCTTTTGAGGCATGTCGCGTTCAATCTGCACAAATTTCAGCATCGGTTGCGTGGCCACGGGTAGACTCCATGATTTGGCTTGGTCGCGCCTGCATACGAAACCCCAATTGAAATTAAAAGTCAATTATGCTGACCTAATATAGAATTTATTTTTATGCCAGTCAGCTTTTCACAATAGCGTACTCTATTATTAGGTCCGTTTCGGATATAATTGAGTTCTTTCCTTTTGATACAAGACACTTATACCAGTTGGGTCAATGCAGACGAAACAACAGCTGAGCAGCACAAATGAGTCTATTTCACTTGGTTCTGGTGGCGGTCATTCAGGGGATCACCGAGTTTCTGCCGGTTTCTTCGTCAGGGCACCTGATTTTGCTACCGAATCTGACCGGGCTTCAGGATCAGGGGCAGACCATAGATGTCGCCGTGCATGTCGGAACGTTGGGCGCAGTGGTCCTTTATTTTTGGTCTGACGTTAAGGTCGGCCTGGCTGGTCTGCCGCGCGCGCTAACTGGCAACACGGACACGGCAGGCTCAAGGCTTGCAATGGGATTAATCGTAGCGACTATTCCGACTGTTGTTGCCGGCGCGGTCTTGCATTTCACGGGTCTCAGCGGTGCGCTCCGGTCGACGGCGGTTATCGGCTGGACAATGTTGCTTTTTGGTCTGTTGCTTTACTTTGTTGACCAGAAAGGCCCGCAGGAAAAGAATGCCGCTGATTGGGGGCTGCGCGACGCTTTGATCATGGGCCTGTGGCAAACGCTGGCTTTGGTCCCAGGCACGTCCCGATCCGGCATCACCATCACCGGTGCCCGGCAATTGGGCTATGTACGCGCGGAAGGTGCCCGCATTGCAATGCTCATGTCCATTCCAACAATCATTGCTTCGGGGGTTTTGCTGGGGGCAGAGGTCGCAGCCGACGCCAATACTCAATTGGCCAGAGACGGCGCAATTGCTGCTGCGTTTGCCTTCCTTTCGGCGCTGTTGGCGTTGTCCCTGATGATGCGGTTTTTGCGCAGCACCACATTTACCCCATATGTGATTTATCGGGTCCTTTTGGGCACGGTGCTGTTGGCGATTGCCTATGTCTGATCAGACTTCCAGATTCTTGGCTGAGTTCTGAATGTCGTCGTATTGCCCGGATGGGCGGAACTTCCACAGGTATTCCGGCAAAACGGATTCCATCGGAGTCGGCTTTATGTCCAATTCCGCAAACCCGCGCGCGCCCTGGGAAACCACATTGTCGCGCCCCAGGTTCTTGAGCTGGTCGCGCGTCAGAATGTTGTTCGGAAACAGCTGAAAACTCACGAACTTGAGGATATCCAGCAACCCGGCCATGATCCGTGCTGCCCAGAAAGGCAGTCCGATTACAATGCGACGGCGATGAATTATTTCAAGCATTTGCACCATTAATTCGCGGAAACTTGCGGCTTCTGGACCACCCAACTCATAAACGCCCGCTCCAGCCTGACCCAGCACGCCTTTAACCGCAGCATGCGCGACATCGTCAACATAGACCGGCTGAAACCGCGTATCCGCGCCGACCAATGGCAAGAACGGTCCCATCTTGGTCATAGCAGCAAACCGATTAAAGAACTGGTCTTCGGTTCCGAAAACAACCGAAGGACGCAAAACAACGGCATTTGGCATGTGGCGCAGGACGGCCTCTTCACCTCTGGCCTTAGTTCTGGCGTATTTACTGTCCGAGTCCGCATCCGCTCCGATGGCCGAGATATGAACCATTCGAGCCACACCCTGTTCGGCGGCGATACGGGCCACTCGTTCTGCGCCATCGATTTGAACCGCCTCGAAGCCGTTCTTTCCCATCTCGTTCAGAACACCAACGCAATTGACCACGGCATCCGCACCGCTCATCGCCGAGGCAACCGACGCATCATCCCGGATATTGCACAAAACCGGCTCGACCTGACCGACGGCGCCATAGGGTTTCACAAACATCGCCTCATTCGGGCGGCGGACCGCGACACGCACGCGCCACCCTTCGATTGCCATGCGCCGCGTGATGTAGCGGCCAACAAATCCCGATCCGCCGTAAATCGTGACCAGTTTTGACATAGAAGGGCTCCTGTTGTCTGGATCTTGATCCGATCTACCTTTCCTTCCCACATCAAACAAGGCGCAAAAACGCCGCGCGGCCACCATGACCGAGGTGGTTTCCAGTGTCTTGGAGCTGTTTCGACTAATGGTGTCAAAAAAACTTTCAAAATTCACTTCGAATCCCATTGACGCTGTTCGTCAGTCGGCATAAACGCCCCCTCACGACACCTGCCCAGGTGGCGGAATTGGTAGACGCGCTAGCTTCAGGTGCTAGTGTCCGTATGGACGTGGAGGTTCGAGTCCTCTCCTGGGCACCATAACTCATGTACAATATCTATCTAATCCGTTGTTTCTGGTAGATTTACTAGGGAAACAGGTAGTTTTTCATGCGGCAGCTGTATCACATTTTGTAGCACACCAAGGTCTTTTTGCGTGTTTCCTTGTCGCCACATAGCAAGCAGAAATTCCTACCTAAACAATACCCAGAATCGATGCAAAGGTGGTCGGAATGGGCTTTGATGATGTGACCGCCCCCCGACGGCATCATTGTGCCAAGGTGGGTCTGCAACGATCCACAAAGGAGAGCGGTCATGTCAGAGATTATCACGGTCGGGCTCGATCTGGCGA